>CAZNLF010000140.1:0-4438 GCA_964573595.1 uncultured Acidimicrobiaceae bacterium
GAGGTGATCCGAATCGTCGAGGCGCTCGATTGAAGGGCTGATCACCCCACCGACCGGGGACACTTCCCCCGGCGTCGTGATAGCCCATGTGGGTGGCGACCCGAACTCGTGGCGGACGACCGACCGGCACCGTTCTCGCTCTCGACGTGGACGGCGTGCTCCTGGACCCGGACCGTGGCGGAAAGGGCAGATGGCAACAGGCGCTCGGGGACAGGTACGGGCTGGACCCAACCCTCTTGGACGAGGCCTTCTTCCAGCGATCCTGGTCAGAGGTCATCGTGGGCCGCCAGCCCATCGAGCCCGCCCTGACTCGTGCGTTGCTGGAGCTCCACTGGGAGATCGATGTCGAGGATGTGCTCCGGTGCTGGTTCGAGTCCGATCTCGAGATCGACCACGAGGTCGTCCAAGCGGTCGGCGAGTGGGCCGCCACTGGGATCCGGGTGGCACTGGTCACCAATCAGGAGGCGAGACGGGCCGGTTTCCTCGAACGGAGCCTCGGCACCTACTTCCCGATCGGAGGCGTCGCCTTTTCCGGAGGGCTCGGTGTCCTGAAGAGCGATCCGGCCTTCTACCCTGCCGCAGAACGATGGCTGGGTATCGAGGCTCGAAGCAGTCAGGTCGTCTTCGTGGATGACTCACTGGAGAACGTGGCGGCCGCGGAACGCCATGGATGGCTCGGAGTCCACTTCGAACGTCACCTCGACTGGCGTGCTCAGATCGGCTCCGCGCTGGCCGGCTGGGATCATTGACACGACGTCCCTGAGCGGTGTCGTGGAGCCCGATGCCGCCCGGCGACCACACCCACCTTTCGGGCGTGACGGCCTTCCCGACATCGGCGCCGTGAGGTTGACGATCAACGCCCTTGCACGGATCGCCCGGATTCCCGGAAGGTTTACGCCAGGATTCCGGGCCGCCCCCCGACCGCGGCACGATCGTCTGGGAGGATGGTGGCGTGAGGTACGACGTGAAGATCGCAATCTTCGACCTGGACGGCACCCTCACGGATTCCCAAGAGGGCATTGTGGCGTCCTTTCGTCACGCACTCCAGGCGCTGGATCTCCCTGCGGACGATGACATGATCCGACATCAGATCGGCCCTCCCCTGATCGAGGGATTCACGGCGTTGGGTGTACCTGTCGGCCAACTCGATAGTGCCGTGAACACGTACCGGTCGTTCTTCTCCCACACCGGCATCTACATGAACCAACTGTACGAAGGCGTCGAAGGCATGCTCGCCTCGCTCACTGATTCGGGCATCGGTCTGGCTCTCGCCACCTCGAAGTTGACCGAATTCGCTCGGCGAATCCTCGAGTACTTCGACATCGCGCACGTCTTTTCGGAGGTGGTCGGATCGACTGCGGACGGTCGTATCGTGACCAAACAGGCGATCGTCGCTGACGCGCTGGACCGACTCGGCGGTCCGGACCCATCGACAATGGTCTTGGCTGGTGATCGTCATCAGGACATGCGAGCAGCGGTTGCCCTCGGTCTCGTCCCGGTCGGTGTGACGTGGGGCTACGGGAGCGTCAGCGAACTCATCGACTCCGGCGCCCGTCATCTCGTGGCAGACCCGGCGGAGCTCGTGAGCCTGGTTCTTGCCTCATAGGCCGGCACGATCCCCGATCCGGTGCCACACCCTCCTCGAATGACGAGCCTCCAGGTCCGCCCGGGAGATTCAGAGGGGGTCGTGGGAGTTCGGGAGCGTGGCGGAGATCCACGAGAGGCCGAGGCACATCTCGTCCGATGAGCCGTCTCCCCAGGTGACGTAGTGGGCCGGGGCCCGGCGGAGGATGGGTAGCTCCTGGTCGAGCGTCGGATCGTAGGTGCAGGTGACCTGGAGTGGCTCACCGGCCGTGACCCGGACCGGCTTCGCCAGGTTGTAGGCCCTCTGGTAGTGGAAGTTGTAGTTGGGCACGTCGAGGACGGTCTGGGCCTGCGGTGTTCCGGGGTTCAGCACGAGCTTGAAGCCCTGACCCAACAGGTGCATGTGGGCCTGGGCACGGACGATGTATCCACTGGTGGCTACCGGGAAGGTGCACGATGTCGAGTTTCCCGCCGGGGGGTCGGAGGGACTGCGCCCGCAGGCCAGCTCGATGTCGTTGACGAACCCGATGGCGCTCTGCCCGAACTCCTGTCCCTGGTGGGCCAGGGATGCCGCACGGTTGCACAGCGGACCGGTGACACCGGCCGGACACGGGATGTCAGGCGCGGCGAACGAAAGATCCAGCTTCAGGGGCAGGAGCGGCACCGACGTCGGCACCGTCTGGACTTCGAGTCGGTTCTTGACCGGCTTGTCTCCCACCAACAGGTTGTAGTGGACCTGCATGATCACCAGGGTCCCGGCGGGAAGCTCGATCCCGGTCCCCTTGGGGAGGTCGTCAACGCCGTGACCGGGAGACCAGACGCTGAGAAAGGGTGTGCTGGCGATCTCGTTGATGGGCTCGTTGGGCAGACCCGCTTCGCCGAAGCACGTCCACCCCTTTCCCCCGATGTTGGCCTGATTCGCCTCAGCGGCCAGTGAGGGAGGCACCAGGAAGAGCCCGGCATGGTGATCCTCGGGACTGCCTGGGAAGAACTGGCTGGAGATCACGTACGAGTTCTTCTTGAGGTGGGGATCGAGCAACGTGCAGTGATAGTCGTCCGTCGTCCCCGGCGGAGCCTTTGGCCGATATGTCGGTGAGGAGAGCGAGATCGTCGTGATGGGGGACGACGAGGTCCCGGTGGACGTGGATGCCGCCGAGGCATCAGTGGTGCACCCGGTCAAGGTCAAGGCCGACGCGACGAGGACGAAGATCGCCACCATCGCACCCACCGTCGCACCCACCGGCCGCGCCCTCGAGAGACGAGCTCCGCCATCTGTCTGTCGCTTCCGTTCCCCCACCGACACCACTCCCACACCCAGCCGAACCACCTGACACGCAGGCTACATGAGGAAACGATCTCCGACAGCTGCGATGGTCCCCGGATCCGACCGGGAGCCAGTCCGAATGCGCCCCATCGAGCCATGGTCAGGCGATCGAGGTCCTCACGACGCTTTCCGGCGAGCGGGGCGGTACGGTCGGCCAGATCGTTCGAGAGGTCGTACACGAAAAGGGAGCACCAGACATGAGCGTGACACTCATCACCGGGGCCAACAAGGGGCTTGGCCACGAAACCGCCCGTCAACTGATCCAGCGGGGCGACACCGTTTATATCGGTGCGCGCAGCATCGAGCGGGGTGAGGCGGCCGCGGCCGAGCTCGGCGGTCGGTTCGTGCAGCTCGACGTGACCGACGAAGCGTCGGTGGATGCCGCCCTGCAGGTGATCGACGAACGCGAGGGTCGCCTCGACGTCCTGGTCAACAATGCCGGTATCAGCGCGACGGCGGACGTCAACGGCCCGGTCGCGCTCGAGGTGTTCGACACCAACGCCGTCGGCGTCATCCGTGTCACCCAGGCCGCACTGCCACTCCTGGAGAAGTCCGACAACCCGGTCGTGGTCAACGTGTCCAGCGCCCTCGGATCGTTCTGGGCCGTCACCAATCCCGACCGGCGCCAGTTCCACTTCCCCGCCATCGTCTACGGCGCGAGCAAGGCCGCCGTCTCGATGCTCACCGTCCAGTACGCCAAGACGTTTCCGGCGATCAAGTTCAACGCGGTCGAACCCGGCTTCACCGCCACGGATCTCACTCCCATGAGCGGGGCCGGGCAGCCCGTCGAGAAGGGCGCCGAGGTCATCGTGCGGATGGCCACCATCGGCAGGGACGGTCCCACCGGCACCTTCCAGGAGGGCCGAGACGAGCTCGCCTGGTGACGCCGCACGACGGCCGCCGCGGTTTCCGCCAGCTGCCTCGTCGCCACCGTCCACTGGACGGCAGCTGCGACTCTTCCCGACCACGCTGACGTGGGCTGCTCCATGAAGGTCAGCGTCTTTTCGGACCCCTGGAGACCATCGGGGGTGACCCGGCTCCGATCGGCTACAAGGTGACCAGATAGGCATCCATCTTGACGAAGCTGCTCTCGAGGCCGGCTCGGGCCTCAGGGCTCATCAGCATCGGGGGCACGTTGGTCTGGTGGGTGACCGTCTCGGTGCGACCGTCGCCGAGGTCGTTGAAGACGATCGAGGTGGTCATCCCACCCTCGACGCCGGCCTCGGTGAACGAGAGCCTTCGGGGCGGATCGAAGTCCACGAACACACCACGCATCGGGTACTCCTCCCTGGTCTCGTCGTTGACCATCAGGGTCTCGAAGCGGCCGCCGGGACGGGGCTCGACCGTGATGCCCTCGAGCGGCGTGCTGGTGCCGACCGGCCCCCAGAAGTGGGCCAGGTGGGCGGGTGTGGTCATGCACTCGAAGACCACCTCGGGGCGGGCCTCGAAGATTCGGGTGATGGTGAGCTCACCCAGCTCGGTCGATGCGTTGCTCATGCTTCTCTCTCCTTCTTCTCGTCGTGCGTCATG
>CAZNLF010000140.1:4538-8085 GCA_964573595.1 uncultured Acidimicrobiaceae bacterium
GTCGTGCGTCATGTGCTTCAGGTGCTGCTCGAGCTGGTCGAAACGTTCCGTCCAGATCTGTCGGTTCCTGGTGATCCAGTCAGTGGCGGCATCTAGAGGCGCCGGTTCGAAATGGCAAGGTCGGTACTGCGCGTCACGGCCCCGCGAGATCAAGCCGGCCCCTTCGAGCACCTTGAGGTGCTTGGAGACCGCCTGCAGACTCATGTCGAACGGCTCAGCGAGCTCATTCACCGTGGCCTCACCCCCGACCAGGCGGACCAGGATGGCCCGCCTGGTCGGATCGGCGAGGGCGGCGAAGGTGAGACTGAGCGGGTCGTTCGTCATGAGTAATCAACCAATGAGTTAATCAACTGATGAGTTGATTATGTGGCACCGCAGGCCGTATGTCAACCGGGCGGGGGATTCGATGCCGACCCCGTCTCCGGCTGTCGGTGGTTGCCCGACGCCGGTGCCGGTCCGGATGCCCGCGTCCGCTCCCGGCCGCCCTACTGTGATCCGGTGCTCGTTCTCCTGACGTCGGTGGCCGGCGCCGACTTCGGCGCGGAACTCAGGCGTCCCGGCGTCGAATGGCTGACCATGGATCTCGACGGCACCCTCCGAGACGACCAGGGGGCCGTCGTCGAACGGGAGGACGCCCGCCCCGAGGTGGCCTGGGGCACCTCGGACCTCTTCCGGGAGGGAGCGCCGATCCGGGCCTTCTTCGGCCTGCTCCAGCACTCGCCGTCCCTGCGGTGGTTCCAGTCTCCGGCCGCCGGCTACGACGCACCGCTGTTCGCCGAGTTGGCCGCTCGTGGTGTGACGGTGACCAACGCCCACGTCAACAGCCTCCCCATCGCCGAGTTCGTCGTGCGCGCCGTCCTCGACGAGTTCCAGGACGCCGCCCGATGGCGGGACCAGGTCGGCCAGCGGTCATGGCGGGTCCACGACTGGCGGGAGGTGGCCGGCACCACCTGGCTCGTGATCGGGCTCGGCGGGATCGGGACCGAGGTGGCCGTCCGGGCCAAAGCCCTCGGCGCCCGGGTCATCGGCAGCCGGCGCAACCCGTCGGCCGACGACCCCACCGACCTGACCGTGACGCCCGACCGGCTCGTCGAGGTGGTCGGGGAGGCCGACGTGATCGTCCTTGCCGCGCCGGCCTCCCCGGCCACGACCGACTTGGTGAACGGGGAATTCCTGTCGTGGACACGACCGGGCTGCCTGCTCGTGAACGTGGCACGGGGCACGCTCGTAGACGACGACGCCCTGCTGGCCGCGCTCGACGATGGGAGGGTGAGCACGGCGGTGCTCGACGTCTTCCGGACCGAGCCGTTGCCCGCCGGGCACCCCTACTGGACCCATCCCTCTGTCCGGGTCACCCCGCACAACGCGGCAGGGGGCAGCGGCCGGCTGCGCCGCCAGGCCGAATTGTTCGCCACCAACCTGGACCGCTACCTGTCGGGCACGCCACTGGTCAACGACATCACCGGGGTGATCGCTCGGGACGGGTGAGCAGCGGCCGAGCCGAGTCGGGCGGAACGACGGACCCCGGGGCCGAGTCGTTCGACCTGGTCCTCCGCTCGGCCCGGACTCCCACTCGGGTCGGGTGTCACGGAGCCGGCCGAGGTCGAACTCCCTCCTGGCCGATCTCGTCGAAATATCGCTCCACTTCGGAGGGTAGGCATGCAGATGGGCCTTCTCTGGGGTCGAAATCCCTCTGGCGGAGTCGCGGCCGTGGCTGGAGTGGCGGTCACCGGGGCCGGCGGTCGATAGGCTTCCGCCGGTGCATGGCTCGTGACCGAACCCCCCGCCACGGACGAGACAGAACCGGACGCCCGGTTCACGTACGCCAACGAGCGCACCTTCCTCGCCTGGAATCGCACTGCCCTCGCACTCATCGCCACCGGAGTGGCCGCCACCCAGCTCCTCCCCGAGTTCCATCTTGCCGGCGGCCGACGCATCCTCGGCCTCCCCCTGATCGCCCTCGGCGCGCTCGTGGCACTGTCGAGCTTCCACCACTGGAGGGCCAACGAACGCGCCATGCGGCGGGGCGAGCCCCTCCCCCGCTCCCCGATGCCGCTGGTCCTGTCGGTCGGGATCGGGATCGTGGCGGTCATCGCCGTCGTCCTCGCCCTGTTCGGACCGAGATGAGCACTGACGACGCCGGCTCCGGCCCGGGCGACGGCACCGAAGCCAGCGACGGCACCGTGGCCGACGCGGGTATGGCCGACGAAATCGGCGTGGTAGACCCGGGTGCGGCCCAACAGCGGACCGACCTCGCATGGACCCGCTCGGGTCTCGCCGTGGCCGTCACCGTCGCCATCATCCTGCGCCATCTGTGGCCGCTCACCGGCGACAAGGCCGTGGCGGGGTTCGCCGTCATCGCCGCCGGGGCCACGTTGTGGACCGTCACCGTGAACGTCGGCCGCTCGGCACGGCATCGAACGAGCGGAGCGCCCCTCGGTGAGCCGGCCTGCCGGCTGATGACCATCGGGACCCTTGCACTGGCACTCACCGGCTTCGTCATCAGCTTCGTCTAGGTCCGGCGATCCGGCGGCGATCCGGCGGTGACCCGACCGTGCTCGACGGGGCCAACCGGCCGACGCGGTGGCCTGCGTGGATGCCCGTCATTGGCGCCGGATCCGGAGCCAGGCGAGGGGGGCCTGCTCCGGATCGGGCGATGTGATCGTACGGACCGAGAGTGAGAGCGGGCTGGGAGCGGGCTGAGCAGTTCGGCCAGCGGCGTCGGCCACCAGACGCAGACGGCCCAGGGGTGTCTAGGTGTCGCCCTGGGCGTTGTTGAAGGCGGAGATGCACCCCTGCAGCCACTGGGTGGCATCGTCACCCCGGGGGATGCCACCGGCTGCCGGGCTGTGGAACTGGATCGCCTGGCAGGCCTGCTGGGCGCCCTCCTGAGCGGTGTCCGCCGTGAAGGCCGTTCCGCCGGACGAGTATCCGTCCTTGTACGACTGGGACTCGGACCTCAGTGACGAGAACATCACGGCACCACCGACGAAGACGATGAGCACAACGACGAGGATCACCACGTAGAAGATGACCCGGCGGCCTCGCTCGGTCTCCCACGCCCGCCGGAGACGCCCGGAGAACCCCGTGCCCGCCGGCCGTCCGTCGGCAGACAGACTCTCCTCGGACCACGTCGCTCATCGGACCCACCCTACCGGCGGCGTGGTGGGACCTCCTGCCGTCCGGTCCGCCGGGGCGTCCCGGGGGCTCAGGCCGCTCCGGCCCTCCCGACCCGGCTCATCGCACCTTCCCGGACCAGGGGAAGCAGCTCCTTGCCGAAGTCGACAGCATCGGGCACGGGATCGAACCCCTTCAACAGCAACGTGGTGATGCCCAGGTCGTAGTAGCGGAGCATGGCTTCTGCGACCTGCTCGGGGGTGCCGACCAGCGCCGTCGAGTTGCCGGCGGCGCCCGTCAGGTTGGCCACCTTCATCCAGAGCCGCTCGTCATGGACCTCCCGCTCGGAGGACATCTCGATGAGACGCTTGCGTCCCACCGACGTCGTGCCCCCGGTGTCACGATCGACCGACAGCATGGTGTTGCGCCC
>CAZNLF010000141.1:0-8071 GCA_964573595.1 uncultured Acidimicrobiaceae bacterium
CCACGACGCCTACTACTGCATCGTCGACCTCCACGCCCTCACCCTGGACATCGATCCCGCCGACCTGCGCAATCGCACCTACGAGACCGCCCTTGACCTGCTGGCCGCCGGGCTCGACCCCGACCGGTGCACCCTTTTCGTGCAGAGCCACGTCACCGAGCACGCCCAGCTGGCCTGGCTCCTGGAGTGCACCGCCTCCATGGGCGAGCTCGGGCGCATGACGCAGTTCAAGGAGAAGAGCGCGGGCAAGGACTCGGTCCGGGTGGGCCTGTTCACCTACCCCGTGCTCCAGGCGGCGGACATCCTGCTCTACGACGCCGAGCGGGTGCCGGTCGGCGACGACCAGCGCCAGCACCTCGAGCTCGCCCGGGAGCTGGCCAACCGCTTCAACCACCGGTACGGCCCCACGCTGGTGGTCCCCGAGGCCTCGATCCCGGCCATGGCGGCCCGGGTCATGGACCTCCAGCACCCGTCGCAGAAGATGTCCAAGTCGATCAACTCCCCGCTCGGCACCGTCCTGCTGCTCGACGGGCCCGAGGAGATCACCCGCAAGGTCAAAAAGGCGGTCACCGACACCGACGGAGAGGTCCGCTACGACCCCGAGGCGAAGCCGGGCCTCTCCAACCTGTTGGAGCTGCTGGCCGCGGCCACCGGGCGCACCCCGTCCGAGGTGGCGGGCTCCTACCAGCGCTACGGCGACCTGAAGGTGGATCTGGCCGAGGCGCTCGTCGAGCTGCTCCGGCCGGTGCGCGAGCGGCGGGCGGCCCTCGCCGCCGAGCCCGGATCGGTCACCTCCCTGCTGGCCACGGGTGCCGACAAGGCCAGGGTGACCGCCTCGGCCACCTACCGGCGGGCGGCCGAGGCCATCGGCCTGCTCAGCCCTGCCTGAGGCCCCGGTCCTGCCCGAGGCGCCGCCGCCGGGCCGCGAACAGCTCCGCCAGACCCACGGCGGCCAGGACGGCGACGGCGCCTCCCGAGACGACGGCGCCGACGGTGACCGGCCACGGCCGGTACCGGAACGTGACCCGGTAGTCGCCGGCCGAGGGGATGCGGACCGCTTGGAGCACGCCGTCCGGTTCCACCGGCACCCCGGTCGCCGGCCCGGCCGCCCGGTGGCCTCCGGCCCCGGTGATCGGTTGGACCGTGGCCTGCCAACCGTCGGCCCACGCCGCGCTGCGGACGAGCACCGCCGCCGAGCCGGCACGGACGGTGATGGTGGCTCCTCCCCCCTCGCCCGGGGCGACCGCGGTCACCGAGCTGCCGGCCGGGGTCGGCCCACCGCCCGGGGCCCGCAGGGCGGCCCACCCCTGTGGCCTCGAGTTGCGGAACACGCCGAACGGCCCGAGCATCCCGCTGAACTCCCAGTGGGGGAAGGTGACCCCGGACTGCATGCGGCCGTCGAGGCTGACCTCGCCGCCCTCGACGGTGTCGGCCTCGGGGGTGCCGAGGACCGCCGCGGACGACGACGGCGCCACGACCAGGCCACCGGCTGCGACCGGCGAGGGCAGGTCGACCCGCAGTCTCCGTGCGCTGCCGGTTCCGACGACGGCGGTATCGGCGGCCGGCAGCCAGGTGAGCCCTCCGTGGGGGGTGACGAGGCCGGCCCGGAGGCGCCCCGCCCCGCCGGCCAGCAGCGGGACGTCCCACGACCGGACGGTCAGGAGCCCACCGAAGTACCAGCGCCGGGAGGACCCCGCCGACAGGTGCAGCGGTGCCGGCGAGTAGCGGTAGGCGCTCAGATCGGTCGGCAGCTGGATCGACGGCGTGACGCCGGGCCTCGACCCGCCGGGCGCCGGGGTGACGAAGTAGCCGGGCACCGACAGGAGGGTGGTCACGTTGAGGCCGTCCCACACCGTGCCGGCCAACGACCCGGGGTCGAGGTCCTCCTGGTAGTGGGAGCCGGTGGCGGCGTAGTAGCCGCCGCCGGTCAGCGCCGAATAGCCCTGGCCGCTCGGCAGCCTCCGGTAGATGTTGAGGTCGGTCTGCCCGATCTCGAGGAGCTGCTGGCCGTAGAGGCGGTCGGGATCGTAGACGAGGAACCGTCCGTCGCCGACCAGCGACCCGAAGGTGGCCGAGGCCGGTCCCTCGGCCTGGGCCTGGGACTCCGACGTCGGCGGTGCCACCACGAAGCAGTTGAACAGCACGAGGTCGACGGTGAGGACGGCGGTGAGCAGCGCCGTGAGCTTCCGGGTGCTGAACCGCTGCTCGACCAGCACGACCCAGGTGGCCCAGGCCGCCACCCCCAGCTGGACGCTCACCAGCACGGCCACACGGACCTGTTCGGAGGTGCTCCACGGGATCAGGACCTCGAGTAGCCGACCGAGCAGCGGGCCGTCCACCCACAAGAGGGCGCAGAGGACAGCTATCACGACGAGGGGGATGCACGTCACGATCACCTCGGACCGGCCCCCCCGGGTCCAGCGGCTCCGCACCGTGGTCGGGGCAACGGGCCGCCCGGCCCGCGAGGCGAGCAGGCCGTCGAGCCACCAGGCGAGGAGCACGGCGAGGGCGAAGTCGACGAGGAGGAGGTTCCGGTTGAGCAGGCGCTCGCTGTTGATCCCCGGGACGAGGTACATCAGGCGGCCGAAGGGAGAGTTGGCGCCCAGTGCCGACAGCAGGCCGACCGCCAGGACTACGTACCAGACCCACCACTGGCGGGCCTCCGGCCGGGTGCGCCAGCGGCGGAGCAGCAGCGAGCAGGCCGCGATCAGAGCCAGGATCCCCGCGTAGCTGGTGACCTCCTGGTAGTTGTACGCGCCGATGTAGGGCCCCGGCACGGGCTGGTTGGTCCCCAGCAGGAACGGTGAGGGCACCAGCGCCAGGAGTCGGGGGTTGAGGGAGCCGCTGGCGAAGTACGAGTAACTGTTCACCGCCCGCTGGGACTGGGACAGGAACACCAGGCCCGGCAGCCACTGGACCGCCCCGACGGCGATACCCCCCACGACCCCGCAGACCAGTGCCGCCGAGGAGCGGGTCAGCGCCCGGCGGGCCTCCCGGTGGAGCAGGCCGGAGCTCACCAGCCGGCCGATCGTGTAGACGGCGAGCAGGACCACGCTGTCGATCACGGCCTCGGCGTTGCCGGCCAACAGCGCCAATCCGATCGAGAGGGCGAGGACGACCACCCACCGACGCCTCCGCCGCCGGACCACCCGTCCCTCGTCCTGGCCCTCGATCCGGCGCCGGGCCGGGGTCCGGCCACCGGTGAGGGCGTGCACCGAGACGAGCATCCAGGGGAGCCAGGCTGCGCCCTCGATGAGGTCGATGTGCACCATCTGGGCGCTCATGTAGCCGGCGAAGGCGAAGGTCACCGCACCGAAGGTGGCGGCCGTGGTGGCCATGCCCTGACGGCGCAGGAAGAGGTACATCCCGGCCAGGGCGGTGTCGTAGGCCACGACCAGGGTGAGGGTCCAGGCGGTGAACAGGGGGAGGACGGCGGTGAGCCAGGTGAGCGGATAGGCGGCGCCGGCGTTGAACCCGCCGAGCAGTGGCGTGCCGCTGAACAGGTATGGGTTCCACAGCGGCGCGATGCCATGGTCGAGATCCCACCCCACCAGGGCCCGCATGGGCAGGTTCTGGATCATGTTGTCGCCGGTCAGGAAGGTGCCCCCGAACAGCTGGGGGACCCCGAACACGACCAGGGGCAGCACCAGCGCCACGGCCATCCCCGGGTGCGCGCGCACCCATATCGTGAGGCGCACCTTCTTCGGGGGCGGGGTCCGACCCGAGGCGTCGCTCTCGGGAGCTTCGGGTCCGTCGACGGTGTGAGCGCCGTGGGAGGTCATGATGACGAACGACCCGGGATCCCGATGGCGGCGGCGCTCCTTGGTCGTGGTCCCCGCCGGCCGGTACAGGCGCCCGACGGCTCGCCCGTCACACCAGGAAGCTCGACCACCAGGAGACGACGTGGCCGATCAGCTGGGACCACTCGTTGCGGAAGAGGAGGATGAGGATGAAGGGCAGGAACATGAGGAATGGTTGCAGCTGGTAGTACTGCGGCAGCCAACGCTCCGGGAGAAACCGCTCCAGCACCGAGGCACCGTCGAGGGGTGGGCACGGGATGAGATTGAACACCCCGAGCACGATGTTGGCGAAACCGGCGATGAAGATGATCTGGCTGAGAAGATTCGGGGGGTAGAACCCTTGGGCCACGTAGGACTTCGCCTCCGGTGAGGCGGTGGCCACGAAGATCCATCCGAGCAGTGCGGCCAGGGCGAAGTTGGTGAGTGGCCCGACCAGCGAGACGACGACCGTGTGGTTGCGGGGGCTGCGCAGCCGGCTGGTGTTGACCGGCACCGGCTTGGCCCAGCCGTAGGCGCCGAGCCCGGAGAGGGACAGGATGGCCGGGACCAGCAGCGTGCCCACCGGGTCGACGTGCTTGACCGGGTTGAGGGTGAGCCGCCCCGCCCGTTTGGCCGTGTCGTCCCCGAAGGCCAGTGCCACCACCCCGTGTGACAGCTCGTGGAGGATGATCGAGGGGATCAGGACGAGGAAGTAGATGATCTCGAGGCGGTTGATGCGGTGGGTCTCGAGGAGGATGACGATGAGCGCCACCGCCACCACGACGATGATGATGGTCCGCTGGTCCGGCTGGAACCGACGGCTCGGCGGTCGGGAACCACCGCCCGTGCCCGGGAAGGCCATCAGCGTTCCGGTCGCTCAGGGCCGGTTGGCGTGCTTGATGCAGAACCGGGCGGCCGGCATGGCCTCGAGCCGTGCCGGTTCGATCGCCACGCCGCAGGCCTCGCAATTGCCGTAGCTGCCGGACTCGAGGCGGCCGATCGCCTGGCCCACTTCGACGAGGGTCTCCCGCAGTTGCACGGCGAGCACCTCGGCCTCCCCCCGCTCCGCGGTCACCTGGCTGGAGTCGGCGAAGTTGGGGTCGTAGTCGAGCCCCCCGCCGTCACCGAAGCCCAGTTCGGCCAGTTCGGCCTGGAGCTGACGGCGCTCGGCCTCGAGCAACTCTCGGTAGTCGATGGTCGGGGCATCGCTGGTCGGGGCATCGCTCGGCACAAGTGCGATCCTACTTGAGCTGGGGGGAGGTGGCCCGCGGGTGGGCCCGAAGGTAGGACGAGCGCAGGTGGTCCTGGCTGAGCTTCGTGTAGATCTGGGTGGTGGCGATCGACACGTGGCCGAGCAGTTCCTGGACGACCCGGATGTCGGCACCGTGGGTCAGCATGTGGCTGGCACAGGAGTGCCGGAGCACGTGGGGGCTGACCAGGTCGCCGATCCCCAGCCGTTCGGCGTGGTGGGTCACGATCGCCCAGGCGCCCTGCCGGCTCAGGCGTCCTCCCCTGGTGTTGATGAACAGGGCCTCGGCATCGGACCGTCGGGCCCACCGGTCCGGGGCGAGGAGCGGGCGCCCGGACGGTCCGAGCCAGCGGTCGACGGCGAACCGGGCCGGCCCGCCGAGTGGGACGAGCCGCTCCTTGGCCCCTTTGCCGAACACCCGGAGGAGCCCGTCGTCGCCCTGGAGGTCGATCAGCGACAGGCCCACCACCTCGGAGATCCTCGCCCCGGTGCCGTAGAGCAGCTCCAGGAGCGCCCGGTCCCGCAGATCGGTCGGGCCGCCACCGCTCACGGAGTCGAGGAGGGTCATGACCTGGGATTCGTCCAGCGCCTTGGGCAGGCGCCTCGGCAGGCGCGGCGAGCGGATGTCCGCGGTCGGGTCGCCGACCAGCGCGCCCTCGCTCACCAGGAACCGGAACAGGCCGCGCAGCGCCGTCGTGGAGCGGGCCATCGAGGCCGGGTTGCGACCGAGGCGGCGCAGTTCGGTCAGGTGGTGCTCGATGGCCCCGGTGGGGGCGTCGACCGGGTCCACCCCGGCCTCTCGTGCCCACTGCTCCCAGGTGGCGATGTCACGACGGTAGGCGAGCAGGGTGTTGCGGGACCTCCCCTTCTCCACCGCCAGCCACGACAGGTACTCCTCGGCACCGTCCGACAGGGGAAGGTCCATCAGCCGGTCGCGAGTCTCCGTCGGGCCAGTCCCACGCCGAGGATGGCGAAGGCGTCGACGATGGTGCCGTCGTCCACCAGCGCGTCGAACCGGTCGAGTGGCACTTCGACCACCCGCAGGTACCCCTCCTCGATGCCGTGGGGCTCGAGCGGGACGGGACGGAGGCCGGTGGCCAGGTACACCGAGGACACCTCGTCGCAGAACCCGGGCGTCACGAGGCACCGGGCCATCAGGGTCAGCTCGTCGGCGGCGTACCCCACCTCCTCGGCCAACTCGCGTCGGGCGGTCGCCTCGGGCAACTCGCCGCTGACGTCACAGGTCCCGGCCGGCAACTCGAGGAGCCAACGGTCGACCGCCGGCCGGTACTGGTGCACGAGGACGACCGAGTCCGCCTCGGTGACGGCGACGACGGCCACGGCGCCGGGGTGGCGCACGATGTCCCGTTCGAACGGCCTGCCCTCCGGGTCGGCGAACCCGGCCTTGACCAGCGAGATGGCCCAGCCCCGGTGGAGCAGCTCCTCACCGGTCGGTCTGAAGACGGGGAGCTCGCCGGTCCCGAGGGGCGACGAGGGAGTCGCCGGCCCCGAGCCGGCCGGGTCAGCCGACGGCACCGATGTCGATCAGCCGGGGGTCCCGACCCTCGGCCCGCACCAGCGCCGCTCCCACCAGTTCGCGGAAGAGCGGGTGGGGACGGTCGGGACGGCTCTTGAACTCGGGGTGGGCCTGGGTGCCCACCCAGAACGGGTGGCCGGGCAGCTCGATGAACTCGACCAGCCGCCCGTCGGGGGAGATGCCGGAGCACACCAGGCCCACCTCCTCGAGCCGGGTCCGGTAGCGGGGGTTCACCTCGTAGCGGTGGCGGTGGCGCTCGGAGACCACCTCGGTCCCGTAGGCGGCGGCCACCTGCGACCCGGGCAGCAGCCGGGCGCCGTAGGAGCCGAGCCGCATGGTCCCCCCCTTGTCGACGACGTCGTTCTGGTCGTCCATGAGGTCGACCACCGGGTGACGGGTGGTGGCGTCGAACTCGCGTGAGTTGGCACCCTCGAGGCCGGCGAGCGACCGGGCCGTCTCGATGATCATGACCTGGAGCCCGAGGCAGAGCCCGAGCAGGGGCAGCTCGTGCTCGCGCGCGTAGTGGGCGGCGGCGATCTTGCCCTCCACCCCACGCTCGCCGAACCCACCCGGGATGACCAGGCCGTCGAAGCCGCGCAGGCCGTCGTGGTGGAGCAGGTCGGGGACGGTGGCCGCCTGGATCCACTCGATCTCCACCTTCGCCCCGTGGTGGAAGCCGGCGTGCCGCAGGGACTCGACCACCGACAGGTAGGCGTCGGGGAGGTCGACATACTTCCCGATGATGCCGATCTGCACCGGCCTGACCGCGGCGTCCACCTGGTCGACGAGGCGCTCCCAGTCGGACAGGTCGATCGGGTGGGACGCCTCGTCGAAGCGCAGGAGCTCGAGGATGTAGCGGTCGAGTCCCTCCTCGTGGAGCACCAGCGGGATCTGGTAGATGCTGTCGGCATCGACGGCGGAGACCACCGCTTCGATGGGCACGTCGCACAGCAACGAGATCTTGCGCTTCAGGCCCTCGGAGATCATCCGGTCGGACCGGCACACGATGACGTCGGGCTGGATGCCCCGACTGCGCAGCTCGGTGACCGAGTGCTGGGTCGGCTTCGTCTTCTGCTCGCCGGACGGGCCCAGGTAGGGCACCAGGGTGAGATGCACGTAGCAGACGTTGTCCCGCCCGACGTCGCGCCGGAATTGGCGGATGGCCTCGATGAACGGGACGATCTCGATGTCGCCGACCGTGCCGCCGATCTCCACGATCACCACGTCGACCTCGTCGGAGCCGAGCTCTTTGACCCGCTTCTTTATCTCGTCGGTCACATGGGGGATGACCTGGACGGTCTTGCCGAGGTAGTCACCCCGGCGCTCCTTGGCGATCACCGAGGAGTAGATGCGGCCGGTGGTGGCATTCGAGTTCTTGTGGAGGTTCTCGTCGATGAACCGCTCGTAGTGGCCGAGGTCGAGGTCCGTCTCGCCCCCGTCCTCGGTGACGAACACCTCACCGTGCTCGAAGGGGTTCATCGTGCCCGGGTCGACGTTGATGTACGG
>CAZNLF010000142.1:0-8043 GCA_964573595.1 uncultured Acidimicrobiaceae bacterium
CGTTCAGGGGAAAGCAGGTCAATCACACGCAGCCCCGTGCGCGCCACCTTGTCGGGCCATCCCCCGCGATACCTACGTGACGCTGTCGGGCATGCCGGCCAACAGCCAGCTGGACTCCCAGAACAAGATCAACTCGGCTTTCGGAGCCGGTCCCGACGCGCTGATCCAGACGATCCAGAACACGTTCGGCATCCCCATCAACCACTACATCGTGATCAACTTCTTCGGTCTCGAAGACGCGGTGAACGCCCTCGGCGGGATCTCGATGGACTTCCCCTATCCGGTGCGGGACCAGGACTGCTCCAGCGGGACCTGCTACAACAACTCGGGACTCAGCGTCCCGACGGCGGGCTGCCAGACGCTCGACGGATCCCAGGCGCTGTCCCTCTCACGGTCCCGCTACTTCCAGTACTACGCCAACGGGGAGTGGAACTCGGACCCCAGTTCCGACATCGGCAGGATCGAGCGTCAGAACCTGATCATCGAGGCGGCCCTGGACAAGGCCAAGTCCACCTACAACCCGATCCGGCTCAATACGCTGCTGTCCTCGGTGGTCCACGACTTCAGCAAGGACAACGGGCTTTCGGCCAACGACCTATTCTCACTCGCCGAGCGCTACCACGCCTTTTCCGGGTCGGACCTCCAGTCCTACACACTGCCCACGGTGGGAGCCGATTCCTCGACGGCCGGGGACGTCGAGGTGGTCCAGCCCAACGAGGCATCGGCGATGATCACCCAGTTCCTCGGCGGGCCGTTCGGTGCCATCTCCACCCCTCCGATCGACGCCTACGGCAATCCCCTCGCCCTCATTCCCCCGACCACCACCACGACCAGCCCGGCCGCCACCACGCCGACGACGGGTGCACCGGCGGCGGCCGCACCCGCCTCGAGCATCCCGAGCTTCGACCCGCGCCCCTGCTGACATCGCCGGAGATCCGGGCGGAACCGGACGGCGATCGGGGTCGGTCCGCCTCGCGGACCCCCGGGGGCGGCGGGCACGTGCCCAGCTGTTCGGTCAGGCGTCGTCACCCGGGTCGCCATCATCGATGGCCGCCACCACCGCCCCGCTGATCCGGTCGTGGACGACCACGTTCTGTCGACGGTCGGGAACCCGGACCGAAATGACCGACATCCCCCGTTCACGCAATCTTGTGCCGAGCGCGGCGTCGAACTCTGCCGGCGACGAGTGGGCGGCCAGGGCGTCGACCGGCCACCCGAAGCCGGCGGCCACCTCGGCGGGATCCGCCGTCTGGGGGGTGCCGAACAGGCGCTCGAACGACGCGTGGTCCAACGACCCCGCCGGTGGGAGGAAGGAGAAGATCCCGCCCCCGGCGTTGTCGGCCACCACGACGACGAGGTGGGCATCGAGGTCGGGGGTTCGCACCAGTACCGACACGTCGTGGAGGAAGGCGAGGTCACCGACCAGGGCGACGGTCGGGCCCCCGGTGGCGAGTGCCACCCCGAGGGCGGTCGACACCACCCCGTCGATGCCGTTGGCACCACGGTTGGCCAGCACCCTCGGCGGACGCCCACGAGGGAGCCCGTAGGCCTCGACGTCTCGCACGGGCATGGAGGAGGACACGACGAGGGTGGCGTCGCCGGGGAGCTGGGACCAGAGGCGGTGGGCCAGCGTCGGTTCGTCGATCGGGCCGCCGCCGGGTGGCGCCCCTTCTCCCCCACCATCCATCATCGATCCGACGACCGAACGGGCGCGTGCCTCGGATCCCCGCCAGGACGCCAGCCATCCGTCGTGTGCGGTGGCGCCGGTGCCCGTCGCGCCGACCCCCCTCGCCGCCTCCTCGCAGAACAGTGACGGGTCGGATCTGACGAACGTGCCCACCTCACGGCCAGGGTCGCCCCACCGCGCCCAGGGGTCGACGACCACCGCCGTGGCGCCGGCGTCGACCGCGGCCGACAGTTGCCCGGTGACGACCCTGGAGACCCACCGGTCGCCGAACTGGAGCACGACCTCTGGCCGATGCTCCCGGGCGAACCGAGCCGATCGCAGCAGAAGGTCCGCGGTCCCGATCACGTTGGGGTGGAGGTCGCGGAGGCCCGAACGGGGATCGGCCAGCACGGGCCATCCCAGGGCCTCGGCCAGAACAGCCACCGCGTCGGCGTCGCCGCCGTCGGCACCCGCCACGATCACCCCTCGTCGGCGCGGGGAGAGCACGCCCTCCTCCACCAGGGAGGCCAGCGTGCCGGGTGGGGGCGGGACGGCACCGGTCGCCACTCGATGCCACGGCACACCACCGGATCGTCCCGGCACCACGCCCCCACCGGCCGCCGCATCGCCCAGCAGCGGCTCCCGGAACGGGAGGTTGAGATGGACCGGGCCGGGGCCGGAGGGTCCGCCGGTCGACTCGCCCACGGCCCGGGACGCCAACGAGCGCCACGAGGAGCGGGCGACGAGGGCGGGTACGCCCGGATCGGCGAACCACCGTACCGCGCGTCCGAACAGGTGGGTCTGGTCGATTGTCTGGGGGGCTCCGACGTCCCGGAGCTCCGGCGGCCGGTCGGCCGTGCAGACGATCATGGCCACCCCGGCCAGATCGGCCTCGACCACGGCCGGGTGCAGCTCGACCGCGGCGGTCCCGCTGGTAGTGACCACCAACGCCGGGCGACCGTCCGCCTTCCCGATGCCGAGTGCCGTGAACCCAGCGGAGCGCTCGTCGAGACGCACGTGCAACTCGATGTCCGGCCGGGCGGCGAGGGCGATGACCAGCGGCGTCGACCGGGAGCCGGGGCACACCACGGCATGGGTCACCCCGCCACGCGCCCACTCGTCGACCAAGGTGGCGGCGAAGGCGGCCTGGACACCGTCATCCCCGCCACTACCGGGCACCATCGGTACGCTCCCACTGGTCGCCCATGTCACCCACGGTCCCTCCCGGCTCTCCCGGCTCTCCCGGCTCTCCCGGCTCCCCCGCCTCTCCCGGCTCCCCCGCCGGCGACCGTCGGGCCGACGACCCACCGGCCCGACTCCACTCGCGCTCGACGGGCGACGGGCCCCCACTGGTGCTCGCCCATGGCTTCACCCAGACGAGCCGGGTGTGGGGGACGATGGACGAGGACCTGGCCTCGGACCACCGGTTGATCGCCGTCGACATGCCCGGACACGGACGCTCGTCCGGCGTGCACGCCTCGCTGCCCGACGGGGCCGCACTGCTCGGCCGTGCGGGAGGTCGGTCCGCCTACCTCGGGTACTCGATGGGTGCCCGCTTCTGTCTTCACCTCGCACTGGCCCGACCCGACCTGGTCGAGGCGTTGGTGCTCGTCTCGGGGACCGCAGGGATCGATGACGTCGACGAGCGCGCCGAGCGTCGGCGGGCCGACGAGGCCCTGGCCGAGCAGCTCGACCCCGTCGACGGTGCACGCTCGGTGGCGGTCCCCCTCGACACGTTCCTCCGTCGGTGGATGGAGGGCCCGATGTTCGCCGGCATCGGAGCGGAGGAGGGTGGACTCACAGAGCGGCTCACCAACACCGCCGCCGGCCTGGCGTCGAGCCTCCGCCTGGCCGGGACCGGTACCCAGCTGCCGCTCTGGCACGAGCTGCCCCGGCTCGACGTGCCGGTGCTCGTGGTGACCGGGGAGCTCGATGCAAAGTTCTCCGAGCTCGGCGAGCGCATGGCCGGCGCCATCGGACCGAACGCCCGGCACGTCATCGTGCCCGGAGCTGGCCATGCGCCCCATCTGCAGTTCCCCGTGCTGGTCGGGGACCTCGTCCGCCGGTGGCTCGCACGGACCGGTGACCGGTGAACACCCGGACCCGGTCATTTCACCCACAGCCAGAGGGCTCCGGCGAGCAATCCGCCGAAGACCAGCTGCAGGCGGCCGGTGGCGGCCAGCACAGGCAGCAGGGCACGGCCCGACGCGTCGCTGCCGACGAGTCGCACGGGCGGCACCACCAGGGGTAGTGCCAGCAGCGGCAGGAAGGCCACCGCGGGGTGGACCGCCTCGTGGCCCACCACCGACCAGAGCGCCCAGGCCAGCACGCCGACGAACGGGAGGACGACGCACGCGACGTAGAGCCGGCCGGCGGAGCGGCGCCCGACCCGGACGGCCAGCGTGTGCTTGCCGCTCTCCGCGTCGGTGGCGATGTCCCGCAGGTTGTTGGCCAAGAGGAGTGCGGTGGCCAGCAACCCGACGGCGGCGGCGGCGAACCACACCACCGGCTCGTCGATGCGCAGCGTCTGGACGTAGAAGGTCCCCACCGTGGCCACCAGTCCGAAGAACACGAACACGAACAGCTCACCGAGTCCGGCATAGCCGTAGGGACGCGGGCCGCCCGTGTAGAACCACCCGGCGGCCAGGCACGCCGCTCCGACCAGGATGATCCACCACGATGTGGCCCAGGCCAGCGCCAGCCCGACCACGCCGGCCACGCCGAACGACAAGAGCGCGGCCCGCCTCACGGCTGACGCCGACGCCGTTCCGGACGCCACCAGCCGAAGGGGTCCGACTCGGGCGTCGTCGGTGCCCCGGATGCCGTCGGAGTAGTCGTTCGCGTAGTTGGTCCCCACCTGGATCGACAGCGCCACCACCAGGGCGCCGAGGGCACACCACCACGAGCTCAGGCCCAGCGGTGTGACCACTCCGGTGCCGGGGGCGAACGGCACCCACCGGGGGCTCAGCGGGTGGGCGGCGGCCGTCCCCACGACGACCGGGACGAGCGCCGCCGGCAGCGTGCGCGGACGGGCACCGAGCACCCAGCGCCTGACCGGGCCGGGGACGGTGGCCGGCGCGTGGGGAACGGGAGTCGGGTCCTCGGCCGTCATGAGGGCGGCCGGACCGGGCGGCCCCGTCGCCGGTCGATCACGGTCGGCGGGGGAATCGGCCGAAGTCAGGAGGCCGGTGCTGTTGGAAGGCGTTGCGGCCCTCCTGGCCCTCCTCGCTCATGTAGAAGAGCATGGTGGCGTCGCCGGCGAACTGCTGCAGTCCGGCCAGTCCGTCGTCTGCGGCATGGAGCCCGCCCTTCAGCATTCGCAGCGCCATCGGCGACAGCGAGAGCATCTGGCGACACCAGGCCACGGTCTCGCGCTCCAGGTCCTCCAGGGGGACCACCTCGTTCACCAGGCCCCAGTCGAGGGCGGTGGCCGCGTCGTACTGCCGGCAGAGGAACCACACCTCCTTGGCCCGCTTCAAGCCGATGGTGCGGGCCAGCAGACTGGCCCCGTAGCCACCGTCGAAGCTGCCCACCTTCGGCCCGGTCTGGCCGAATCGGGCGTTGTCGGCGGCGATGCTCAGATCGCACACCAGGTGGAGAATGTGGCCGCCCCCGACGGCGTAGCCGGCCACCATGGCCACCACGGGCTTGGGGAGGCGGCGGATCTGGATCTGCAGGTCGAGGACGTTCAGTCGGCCGATGCCCTGTCGGGCCACGGCGTCATCACCGAGGTAGCCGTCGTCCCCTCGGATCTTCTGGTCGCCGCCCGAGCAGAAGGCATCGGGCCCCTGTCCGGTCAGGATGACCACCCCCACCGACGGGTCGTCGCGGGCGACGGCGAAGGCGTCGGCCAGCTCGAACAGCGTCTGGGGCCGGAACGCGTTGCGCACCTCGGGACGGGCGATGGTCAGCTTGGCGATGCCGTCGGCCACGTCGAAGTGGATGTCCCGGTACTCGCCCCTGCGCTCCCACGCCGGCAGCGGGAGGGAGCGGAACCGGTCGACCGGATCCTCCGGTGGACCGGTGATCACCGTCGCCGGCCCGTCTCCACCACTGGTCCGGGCGCCTTCGGCCTGTTCACGGGCAACCATTCGACCATTCACTCCTAGAGTTGGTACTCGTACGGTCGCCTAGGCTACCCGCATGCCGGAGTTGGTAGCGCTGAATCTGCCGCCCGGTCAGGGCTTCGTGGATGCCCTCCGGTGCGCCTGGGACGAGGGGAACGCGGTGCTCCCCCTCGACCACCGACTGGCGAGGCCGGTGGTCGAACGGCTCGTCCGGGTCCTGGCTCCCGGGGTCGTCGTCGATGCCGATGGAGTCCACCGGCGGGCCGGGGGGCTCCCGACCGGGCCCGACGACGCGTTGGTCGTCGCCACGAGCGGCACGACGGGAAGCCCGAAGGGTGTGGTGCTGACCCATGACGCCGTCCGAGCGTCGGCCGTGGCGACGTCGGCCCGCCTGGCCGTCGACCCCGGGCGCGACCGGTGGTTGGCCTGTCTGCCGCTGGCCCACATCGGCGGGCTGTCCGTCGTGACCAGGTCGCTGGTCACAGGCACCCCGTGCACGGTCCTCGGGCGGTTCGACGCCGCCGAGGTCGAGCGGCAGGCCCGTCTCGGGGCCACGCTGGTCTCGCTGGTCGCCACCGCGCTGCGGCGCACCGACGTGGCGGCCTACCGGGCGGTGCTCCTGGGTGGGGCCGCCCCGCCCGACGTGCTGCCTCCCAATGTCGTCACCACCTACGGGATGACGGAGACCGGCTCGGGGATCGTCTACGACGGGAGGCCGATCGACGGCGCCGAGGTGAGGATCGGCTCCGACGCCGAGGGCGCGGCCGTCCCTGCGGGAACCACTGGAGAGGTGTTGGTGAGGGGGCCCATGCTGCTCAGGGCCTACCGGGACGGCACCGATCCCCGCCTCGTTGGAGGCTGGTACCCGACCGGTGACGGCGGACGCCTCGAGGCCGACGACACGCTCACCGTGTTCGGGCGCATCGCGGAGGTGATCGTGACCGGAGGGGAGAAGGTGTGGCCGGTGCCCGTCGAGCAGCTGTTGGCCGGGCATCCGGGTGTGGGCGAGGTGGCGGTCTGGAAGCGACCCGACGCCGAGTGGGGGGAACGGGTGGTGGCCTGGGTGGTGCCGGCGGACGAGGGGATGCCCCCGACCCTGGATGGTCTCCGCGCCGTGGTGGCCGACCAGCTGGCCCCTTGGGCCGCTCCCCGGGAGCTGGTGCTCGTGGCCGCGCTGCCCCGCACCCCGAGCGGGAAGGTCCGCAGGGCGGGTCTGTCCTGACCTCGCCGGCCGGGCGGCCGGAGCTTCAGGAGGGTGCCAGGAGGGGGCGGGTCAGGAGAGACCGCCGCTGGCCATGCACAGGGCGCCACCGTCGATGACCAGCGTGTGGCCGGTGATCCACGACGCAGCGTCAGAACAGAGGAAGAGGGCGGCGTTGGCGATGTCGGCCGGCTCCCCGAGGCGGCGCAGCGGCAGCCGTCCGGCGATGGTCTCCTCCGCCGGTTCCCACAGTGCCCGGGCGAATTGCGTCTTCACCAGCCCGGGGGCCAGCCCGTTGACCCGGACCCCGGGTCCGAGCTCACCGGCCAGCTGCCGGGTCAGGTGGATCACCGCCGCCTTGGTCACGTTGTACCAACCGATGCCCCCCTCGACCGAGAGGCCACCGATGGACGCCAGGTTGAGGATGACGCCGCCGTGCTCCGCCTGATGCGAGCGCCACGCCGCCTGGGCCCATTCGAGATAGCCGGTCTGGTTGACGCGCACCGTCTTGTCGGCACGGCCGGTGTCGAGCTCGATGATCGGGCCGTAGTAGGGATTGGTGGCCGCGTTGTTGACGAGGATGTCGACGGCGCCGAAGCGCTCGACGGTGGCGGCCACGCATGCGTCCGCCTGTTCGGGGTCGCCGGCGTTGGCCGTCCGCCAGTCGACCTCGCCCCCTCGGTCCCCCTTTGCCGCGTCGATCTGGGCTGCGGACTCGGCCAAGGCCTCCGCCCGGCGCGAGGACAGCATCACCGACGCCCCGGCCGAGACGAAGACCTGGGCGATGGCCTGCCCGATTCCGCGGGACCCACCGGTGATCAACGCAGTCTTGCCGTCGAGTCTGAGTTCCATGGGCGGAGACCCTACCGGTGGCACCAGGCGGCCACCTTGGCGGTACAACGCTGCCGGGGCACCACCACGCGGCCACGGTCGCCGCCCGGCCAGACCCTGTCGGTGGTGCGGGTGCTGCGGCCCCCTGCTCGGGGGCCGGCACGCTCTACCATCGAGGGATCGGGCACCCGGCGTGGTGCAGGCCGCCCATCGCTTGGGCCGCCCAGGGGAGGAGTCAGGGTCATGGTTGACATGAGGAGCGTGGGGGTCATCGACAC
>CAZNLF010000143.1:0-7968 GCA_964573595.1 uncultured Acidimicrobiaceae bacterium
GTTGATCTGCTGCATGATGCTGGTCTGGTCGGCGGTGTCGGTGGCAACGGTGGTGTGGCTGGGCAGGTCGACGACGACCGAGGCGACGATGACCGCGAGGACAGCGGCGGTGGCGATCACCCAGGCCCGCTTGTACCACACGGGTCTCTCGGGGGTCTGGGCGATGATCGCCCCGATGGTGAACGGGTCCTCGGGACCGGTGGCTTCGGTCTGTTCGTCGGTCATGGTGCTCCTCTGAGCAGGTTGGTGGCCGACTGGGCCATCCCCTCTGCGAACGTATGGATGACGGCGGGTTGAAGACTGTAGATGCCGAGCGTGTCCTCATTGGCGAATGGGGATGCTTCGAGGTCCAGCCGTCCGGCAGGGTCGATGAAGTACATCGCGTCATTGTGGGTGATCACGCGGGTCGTGTTGTCCAACGCGACGGTGATCCCGTAGCGCCGCCAGACGTTGCTGAGATCGGTGAGCGGGCCGTCGAGAAAGGTGAGATTCGCAAGCCCAGCCAATCCGGTCTGGGTGAGCGCAGGCGGCGTCGGGGTGAGCGACGTATCGAGCGGATCGGAGTTGACCACCACGAATTCGACCTGCTGGCGACGCGTGCCGAGCAGCCGATCGGCCTCGGTGATCTCCTGGCCGATGACCGGGCAGATGTCGTCGCACTCCGAGTTGAAGAATGTCAGCACGACCACCTTCCCCTTGGCCTGTCGCAGACCCCAGGCGGCCCCGCTCTGGCTGCTCAGATCCACCTTCGGGGCGGGACCGCCAGGCAGATGGCTGAGCCCCATGACCGCACTGGGGGAGGCGCTCAGCGGAGGTGCGCTCGGCTGGGACGGTGGGAGCACCGCGGCGCCCCCACCCCCGGGCGTCGGGACGTTCCCAACGGTGTCCGTCCCGCCGGTGCCCGCAAGGGTGGTGACCGGCGTCGACATCAGGGCTCCGACGCCGGCGTTGCCGATCACCTTCTCGGCCACGATCCCGCCCAAACCCAGCACGAGAAAGCCCGCGGCGACCCAGAGGACGAACTTGCGCGGTATCGGCACCGATCCGGCACGGAGCGCGGCTTTGCGGTCGATCGGCGCCCTGCCGGAGCTGAAGGCGGCGGCGCGGTCGGCCTCCGACAGTGGCCGGCGGTCACCGTCACCGTCATCCGTGGCGGGAACCCCGGGCGGTGAGGCCGGAATCCGGCCCGTGGATTCGCCGGTCACCGGGCCGGCCGGTCGATCTCGGACGCCCAGTGGTCGAGCGACGCCTGGGACTGGGCACCGAAGGCCACATGGGCCACCCGTCCCTGTCGGTCGAGGAAGTAGGTCACCGGGAGGGCCACGATGAGGAAGGAGGTCGCGACCTTGGCCTGACTGTCCACGCCGACGGGATAGGACGCGCCGGCCCTGGCCAACAGGGCCAGCGCCTCTGTGGGGTTGCTGTCGTTCGAGTCGACTCCGATGATCGCTGTTTTAGCGCCCACCTGCGCCGAAAATGCCCCGAAGGCGGACAATTCGGCTTGGCAGTCCTTGCACCAGGAGGCGAAGAAGTTGACCACGGTGGGCGTTCCCCTGGTATCGGCGAGGGTGACCGGTGCGCCACCGCCGAGCCGCGGGAGATCGAAGGCGGGGGCCGTGCTCCCCACCGCCAGCTGGGCCGGGGGCGACACCGGGTAAGCGACGGCACGGGGCCCATGGGGACGGGTGGCCACGAAGACGATGAATCCGATGAGGAACAGGACGGCGACCGTGGCGACGACGATCCAGATCCGCTCGCTTCGTCGCGCCGAGATGGGCGGCTGCGGCCCGGCCCGGCCGGCCTCCTGGGTCACCGTCACCGGGGTGCCCTGCTCCTCAGGGATGGCGCATGCCGGTGGGGCCGATGCCCCAGAGGCTGGTGGGTCGCGGTGCTCGGCGTGCGGTCGCCTCAACGACAAGCGAGGCGCCTCGGACGCCGGGCTTGTGGCGGTGGACGACCATCGGCTGCAGACTAGCCCGAACGCTGTCCAATGGAGCGTCCCCCCCACGGACTCGACGGGCCCCGGACCGGTGTGCGGACCCCCGCCAGCGCCGCCGCCGGTGGGGGCACCGGCGGCGAGATCACCTGGTCGGAGGAGCTCCGGCCCCGGTCGCTCCCCCCGGCGCCGACCCCCTGGTCGGCTTGGGCTAAGACGTGGTGATGCAGTCGGCCTGTGCATGTCCCCTGCGGCCCGGAACGGTGGCTCGCCCCCTCGTCCCGGGTGTCCGGGCACCATGAGCCTGTTGGTGGCGGCCCCCGACAAGTTCCGGGGCACGGCAACGGCCCGACAGGCATCCGAGGCCATCGCGGAGGGAGCGTCGCGAAGCGGCTGGTCGGTTCGCCAGTTCCCTCTCTCCGACGGCGGCGAGGGATTTCTGGACGTCCTGGACGAGGTCGGGGGTCAGCGTCACACGCTGACGGTCGATGGACCCCTGGGAGGGCCCGTGGATGCCCGATGGCTCGGAGGAGACCGTCTCGCTGTCATCGAGATGGCACGGGCCTCGGGCTTGGCTCTCGTGGGCGGCGCTGCCGGCAACGACCCACGCAGAGCCAGCTCGAGGGGGACCGGCCAGCTCGTGGTGGCGGCAGCCCAATGGCTGCGGGAGCAACCACCGACCGGTGCGGGGGGGCACAGGATCCTGGCGGAGCCGGGCGCTGCGTCCGCAGACGGGACGATCCTGGTGGGGTTGGGAGGTTCCGCCAACAGCGATGGCGGAATGGGCGCGGTGGAGGTGATCGAGGCCGCGGGGGGCCTCGACGGGATACAGCTGATCGGCGCGTGTGACGTCGACGTCCCGTTCCTCATGGCTGCGGCCCAGTTCGGACCGCAGAAGGGGGCGACGGACGCCGATGTGGTGGCCATCGAAGCGAGGTTGCGGGAGGTGGCGCGGTACTACGAGGCACGCTTCGGTGTCGACGTGCTGCCGATCGCGGGAGCGGGGGCGGCGGGAGGCCTCGGCGGCGCCATCGTCGCACTCGGCGGCAGGCTCAGGTCGGGCTACGAGATCAT
The DNA here is from genome assembly GCA_964573595.1 of uncultured Acidimicrobiaceae bacterium. GTDB lineage: Bacteria > Actinomycetota > Acidimicrobiia > Acidimicrobiales > RAAP-2 > Bog-756. The sequence continues at coordinate 3,011 of CAZNLF010000143.1, forward strand.
CGCCGAGCTGACCGGATTTCGCCAGGTGCTCAGAGCCGGTGAGCTCGTCGTCACTGGAGAAGGTGCCTTCGATGCGAGCTCGTTGGCCGGAAAGACGGCGGCATCGGTACTGCGGGACGCCACCGCACTCGGCATCGACACATTGCTGATTGCCGGGCGGGTATCACCCGAGGCCCGGCGCGCTGGCGAAGCGATGGGTGCGAGCGTCGTCGCCCTGACCGAGCAGTTCGGCGAGAAACGGGCGCTCACCGACACCACCGGTTGTATCGCAACGGCCGTGGCGGCTCATCTCGAGGTGCTCACTTCCAGCTGAAGCCGGTTCTGGTTCGGCGTCGTCGGGGGCGGGCCGGCGGCCGGACCGGAGCTCGGACCTGACGGTGTCAGCCATCCGACGGTGGGGACGGGTCTTCGGAAATCCGGTCGAACGTGGGCAGGAGGTAACCGAACGCCGCGAGGATCGGACCGAACAGCATGAGGGCGACGCCGACGAGCCTCAGCGGGTGCGTGATGGCGAACACGCCCCCCAACCCGGCGATCGTCACGCCGGCTCCTCCGATCACCCCGCTCAACCGGTAGATCCGTGTGGACGCCCTGGTGCGGACGAGGTAGGTCAGCGCCCCGATCGTGAGGGGCAGTCCGAGGAGCGCATGGGCGAGGTAGAGAGCAGTGCCCTGGTGGGGGAGCCACCCGGTCGGCCGGCCGGTCGGAACGACGACGAGCGCCAGGACCCCGAGCACGGTCTCGACAGTGACGAGGCCGGCGAGGGTCGTCGCCCACCGGCGCGCCGATCGTTCTTCGCGGTCGGGCACGGAGGCAGAGGGTTCGCCGGGCAACGCTCTCGACTCGCGAGGTCGACCCGATGGCACGGTCGGCGGCGCGAGCCGGACGAGCGCGTTGTACGTGACGACGGCGATCGCCAGGTGCATCGTCATGAGCACGCCGACCGCCCGCACGGGTTGGGGCCGGGAGAGCAGATACAGATCGGGCAGGAGCAGTACCGCGGTCACCACGATGGCCAGCCGCAGAAAGAGCCAGCGGGGAGTTGGGGTCAGCCAGGCAACAAGAGGCCACGCCGCGCCAGCGATCAGTACGCCGATGACGGTCAGTGTCGTGTAGTCGGAGAAGTGGAAGTGGGAGTAACCCACCGTCGACGGGAAGATGGTCGTCCCGATGTGGACGAGGGCCCAGTCGACCACCAGTGAACCGGCCACGGCCAGCACCGTCGCCGTGGACAGAGCGGGCCATGACGGTCGGGGATGGCGCTCCGACCGATCGATACGGGCCAGCTGCATCGCTCTGTCGGCGAGATTGGTCATCGTCATGTGATCGGCCCAGCCGGCGAGTGGGCGAGCTCGGGGCGTGCCGAGGCGGTACGCCTTCCGTTCCCACCTCCTGCCGCGGGAGGGCACGTCGTGAGGCTAGTGCCCTGACCGCCATGGTCGAGGGCGCCGATCCGGGACGGCAGCCTTCTCTCCGTGGACCCCTCTCCGTGGACCCGCCGCCGAGTCCGGCGCGCACCGGAGACCCTCAGGACCTGACCAGTGGCACGACCGATCCCAGGCCCTCGGGCCGGTGGCCGACCACATGGAACGCCGGATCTGCCTGTGCCAGTGTGTAGACACGGCCGCCGGTGTGGACGTCGACGGTCGGGGGTATGGGGAACGGACGGAGGACGAGGAGCGCAGGCCGGGGTGGTCGGGCACCGCCCGACTGAACTCCGGCGGTGGTGGTGGCGCACGTCTGTTGGGTCCGAGAGGGGCTCGGCGGACGCTGGAGAGACCGGACACGAGGAGGTCGTCGATGAACGAGAACGCAGACGGAGGGCCCGAGGTCCCCGAACTGAGGCTGAATGACGGCCACGAGATCCCCCAGTTGGGATTCGGAGTGTTCCAGATACCTCCGGAGGACACCGCCGGGGTCACGTTGAGGGCACTGGAGATCGGGTACCGCCACATCGATACCGCAGAGATGTACAGGAATGAACGCGGCGTGGGCGAGGCGGTGGCGAAGTCGGGCATCGACCGCTCCGAGGTGTTCATCACCAGCAAGCTCAACAACGGATTCCACCGGCCCGACGTGGCACGGAGGGCCTTCGATGCCACACTCAGGGAATTGGGCTCCGAGTACGTCGACCTGTTCCTCATCCACTGGCCGCTGCCCAGCCTCTACGACGGCGACTTCGTATCGACCTGGCGCACCCTCATCGAGTTCAAGGAGGACGGTCGGGCCCGGTCCATCGGGGTATCCAACTTCGAACCCCACCACATCGATCGCCTCCTGGGCGAGACGGACACCGTTCCCGCGGTCAATCAGGTCGAGATCCACCCCTATCTCAGCCAGGACCGGCTGCGCGCCTATGACTCCGAGCACGGGATCGCCACGGAGGCCTGGTCCCCCATCGCTCAGGGGAAGGTGCTGGACGACCCCGCCGTGGGCGCGGTCGCGGTGAAGTTCGCCAAGACACCTGCTCAGGTGGTCCTGCGCTGGCACCTGCAGCGCGGGGAGATCGTGTTTCCGAAGTCGGTGACCCTCTCCCGTATGCAGGAGAATTTCGACGTCTTCGACTTCGAGCTCGGAGACGACGACATGGCCACGATCAACGGACTGAACCGCGACGAGCGCACCGGGCCGGACCCGAACGTCTTCGACTACGTGCCCGATTGAGGGTCGGACGACGCCCTGAGGCTGTGCCGCTCCCCCGCTGAACCCGAAGCGGCGATGCCTTCGAGTGGCCGATGGGTGCGCGGTGGCCACCTCGGTACGGTCAGGCGGCCACCGCAGTGGGGCCGTCGGACCCGTCGGCGGACCGGTCGGCAACGTCGACCTTTCGGATCGGATACACGGGACGATCGGGCCTCGGCCTCGTGGGGGACCCGAGGTGGATGAGGTTGTGTTCCCTGATCGTGAAGTAGAGCACGGGAACGACGGCCACGGCGACAGCCAGAACCATCAGGGGCATCATGATGAGGAACATGGTCATATCGTTGTCAAGCAGTTGGTCGCGGATGCTGCTTGCCTCCTTCGACAGTGAAGGTACGGGACCCGCTTGCGAACTACGTGGGAACGGCCGTAGTCCCGCCTGTGAATGGTCGTGCCGGGCGGGGTGCGGAACCGAACCTGATCCGCCCGGGTGCCTGGGTCGTTCGCCGACTGGACGCTCGGCCACGGTGGGTTGCCCGGGCGATCCCGGGCGGCGCGTGGTTTGTCCGGGAGCGGACGGGGTAGTTCTGGACGCAGGAGGTTGCAGGTATCCCGATCAGCCTGCCGACTGCACATGGAAGTTCTCTACGTCATCATCCCGCTCATGGTCGTCGCAGTACTCGTCGCCGTGACCCCGGTGCTGCTGGGTTCGATCCGCCATGACAACGCGATGAACACCGGGGAGATCGAAACGGGCGCGTCGGCAGCCAGGGAAGCAGACTTCTGGCACCGGATGCTGGGGCACCGACGCAGGAGGAGCGTCGCCACGACACCGAAGATGGTGAGCGACGCCGAAGTCCTGAGGGTCAGCGGTACCCCTCAGGACCGGATCGAGACCGGTGGCGATTCACTGTGGAAGGCGCCCGCATCATCGCGCAACCCGCTCGGTCGTACCGCGGAAGAGCGCGCCGACGAGAACCGCCTCAGGGGCCCGCAGGTCTGACTCCTCGTCGTAGCTGCCCGCAGCCGGCAGCGATCGGTGTCAGGCGATCGGGTGTGAGGCACGAGTACGCGTCGGTGTACGGTTTGCCGCTACCGGGGCCTGAACCCGAGAGTCGGGCCGGGCAGCCGGAACATCCGGGCGTCGGGAGTGGCCACCTCGTCGGCGAGCCCGTAGGCCACCGCCTCCCCGGCGTCGAGGAACCGGCTCTGCGCCGCATCGTGGAGCAGCTGCTCGGTGGGCCTTCCGGTCGCCTCCGAGAGCCGGGAGCAGAAGGCCCGCCATTGCCGGAGGTGCAGCGCCGCCATCTGCTCCAGTTGTCCGGCGCTCCCCTGGAGCTCGACCCGCGGCTCGACGAGCCGGATCACCGAATGGGGGGAGACCACGCGGTAATGGCAGACGGCCAGCACGCCGACGGCCGGCCCCACGGCCTGGCCGATGCAGCAGGCGTGGACGGGCAGGCCGAGCAGGTCGATGACGTCCATCAGTGTCAGTGCGGCCGCGATGGTGCCCTCGCCGCTGTCGATCTGGAGGCTGACGGGCTCGTCCCCGGTGGCGTCGAGGGTCATGAGGGCTGCGCCGACACCGTTCGCCGCCTCGTTGTCGAGGCGACCGGTCAGGGGGACGATCCGCCGGTCGAACAGCAGGCGGCGCATGGCCCCCTGGGGGTCGCCCGGGTCGAAGGGGTCCGTGCCGGTGGTGGGTGGCACCTAAGCCCCCTGCGTGGGCGGGACCCACGCCCCCTGATCCGAAGACGGGCTCACCCGGCACCCTCCCCGAGGGTCCACTCCAACCGCCCACCGAGCGCCGAGGCATAGCGCTCGACGGTCGAGAGCAGCACGTCCGACGACCCGGTCTCGATGCGGGCCACCGCCGACTGGGAGGTCCCCATGCGGGCGGCCACCTGGGTCTGGGACAGGCCGAGGGCGCGCCGGCGTTCGACCAGCTCTTCGCTCAGGGCCTGTCGGCGCTCCGCCATCTCGCGGAATCCCGGGAACACCGTCTCGTGGCGCCGTTCGCCCATGACTCCTCCACCACCCTTTCCGGGACCACACCGCACGACCCACACCGCACGACCCGGCCCCAGGGCCAACATATCGCCTGGATGATATCTCAAAGATGAGATATCATCCAGGGCATACTCCGGCGGACCGTCCGCCGGAGCGATCTCTTGGAGGCATGCGATGACCGTCCACCACTCACTGGTCCCCACCGTCCTCGAGGAGTCGAGCCGGGGTGAGCGGGCCTTCGACATCTTCTCCCTGCTGCTCCGTGAGCGGATCGTCTTCCTCGGCCAGGAGGTGGACGACCAGGTGGC
>CAZNLF010000144.1:0-7943 GCA_964573595.1 uncultured Acidimicrobiaceae bacterium
CCGTCGAGGTCCATGTCGAACCCGGCGTCACGCAGCACCCGGGCCTTGCGCTCCTCGAGCGCCTTGCACCAGATGAAGTCCTCGATGTCCGGATGGTCGGAGTCGAGGATGACCATCTTCGCCGCCCGTCTCGTCTTGCCACCGGACTTGATGGTGCCGGCCGAGGAGTCGGCACCGCGCATGAAGCTGACCGGGCCCGAGGCGGTACCTCCGCCCTTCAACAGCTCGTGGGAGGAGCGGATCTTCGACAGGTTCACCCCGGCGCCGGAGCCACCCTTGAAGATCACGCCCTCTTCGGTGTACCAGTTGAGGATCGAGTCCATGGTGTCGTCGACCGAGAGGATGAAGCAGGCCGATCCCTGCTGGGGCACGCCGGCCACCCCGATGTTGAACCACACCGGTGAGTTGAACGCCGCCATCTGGTGGACGATCAGGTACTTCAGCTCGTCGCGGAAGATCTCCGCCTCGTCGTCGTCGGCGAAGTAGCCGTCCTTGATGCCCCACGAGGCGACGGTGTCGACGACCCGGTCGGCCACCTGGCGCAGCGAGGACTCGCGCTCATCGGTGTTGGGGGTGCCGCGGAAGTACTTCTGGGCGAGGATGTTGGTGGCGTTGAGGCTCCAGCTCTCGGGGACCTCGACCTGCAACTGCTCGAAGGCCACGGTCCCGTCGCGGTAGTTGGTGATCCGGGCGTCACGCCGCTCCCACACGACCTGGTCGTAGGGATGGATGCCGGCGGTGGTGAAGTGACGTCGGAGACCGATTCCGGTGCGCTGGGGGGCAATGGCCATGTGGAGGTCCTCTTTCTGGTCGCTCTGCCCGTTGGATGGGCTCGTTGTGGGTGTTCGATGGTGCTGAATGTCGACAGTCTGTGTTCGATGATGCTGATCGGCGTGTCCGGCCCTGGCTGCTTCCTGGGTGCTGTGTGAACGGTTCGCTGACCGAGTAGGCGGTCGAGCCGCTGATTCGGGAGGGACCGACCGGAGTTCCCTGGGATTCGACCTCGACTGCGCTGAGCCGAGCCTTGCATCCGGGTCCGACAGGTGCACAAGGACCCGTCCGGCCGCCTCGCCTCACCGAATCGGATCCACCGGACGCTACCGCTGCCTCCGATTCCCCCGGAGTGCCGCAATCGCCGGTGTAAACACTATATGTTGTGGTTGTTCCTCCCCCGGGTACGAGATAGTGGGTCTATTACAGCAGCGTAGTTACACCCCTGTCAATGAATTCGGGCAAGAAATGCCGCCGGGAGGGTGCCGAAAATCCCTGTTCGGGGTGCGTTCGCGAAGAATTGCAAATGATTGCTGTCCGCGAGCAGTGGCGGCACGCCTGCCGGCCCTCCCGGCGCACCGGGGAGATCACTACAGTCCGAGCGTGGCCCTGCTCACCCCTGTGACCGTCGCCGTCGATGCCGGAACCACGGGCGTGAGGGCGCTGGTGGTCGATGAGGGGGCCCGGGTGGTCGACGTGGCCTATCGCGAGCTGGCCCAGCACTTCCCCCGTCCGGGCTGGGTCGAGCACGATGCCGCCGAGATCTGGAGCGCGGTGCGGTCGACTCTCGGCGAGGTGGGCGGACGGTTGGGCGACGCCGGCCGATCCGCCCGGGCGGTCGGCATCACCAATCAACGCGAGACGGTCGTGGCGTGGGACCGGAGCACCGGCGCCCCTCTCCACCGGGCCATCGTCTGGCAGGACCGGCGCACCGCGGCCCGGTGCCGCGAGCTGGCCGGTCAGGGCCACCTCCCGCTGGTGCGGGAGCGCACCGGGCTGGTGCTCGACCCCTACTTCTCGGCCACGAAGATGGAGTGGCTCCTGGGTGAGGGTGGCGTGTCCCCCACGGCCGACCTGGCGCTCGGGACCGTCGACGCGTGGGTGCTGTGGAACCTGACGGGTGGGGTGGGAGGCGGGACCTTCGCCACCGACACCACCAACGCCTCGCGCACCATGCTCTACGACATCGTGGCCAGGGACTGGTCCGAGGAGCTGTGCGATCTGTTCGGCGTCCCCGCCGTGTCCCTGCCCACCGTGCAGGCGTCGTGCGGCCGCTTCGGCCGTGTCGCCGACACGTCCCTCGGCTCCGACTCCCCGCTCAGCGGCACCCCGATCAGCGGGATCGCCGGGGACCAGCACGCCGCCCTCTTCGGACAGGCGTGCTTCGATCCGGGGATGACCAAGATCACGTTCGGGACGGGGAGCTTCGTGTTGATGAACGCCGGGCCGGTGTGCCCCGAGCCCGTGGACGGGTTGATCACCACCGTGGCCTGGGACCTCGGTGGACACGGGCACGACGCCCGTGCCGGCGGAGGGGCGACCGACGGGGGCCGGTCCGTCGCGTACGCCCTCGAGGGATCGGTGTTCTCGTCGGGAGCGGGCATCCAATGGCTCCGCGACGGGTTGGGGATCATCGCCACGGCGTCCGAGCTGGAGCCGCTGGCCCGGTCGGTGGAGACGAGCGAGGGGGTGACCCTGGTTCCTGCCTTCACCGGCCTCGGGAGCCCCCATTGGGATCCCGAGGCCAGGGGAACCATCCTCGGCCTGAGCCGTGGGGTGGGCCGGGCCCATCTCGCCCGGGCGATGGTCGAGGCGATGAGCTTCCAGGCCAGGGACGTCGTCGATGCCATGGGGAGCACGGCCACGGCACCGTCGACGGTGCGCGTCGACGGCGGTGCCTCGTCGATGGACCTCCTCCTCGCGCTGGTGGCCGACCAGACGCGCCTCACGGTCGTGCGGCCCCGGTCCGTCGAGACAACGGCGATCGGAGCGGCGACCCTGGCCGGGCTGGCCGAAGGCGTCTGGGGCTCGCTGGACCAGCTCGGTGGCCTGTGGACCGAGGAGGCCTCGTTCTCCCCCGCGGCAGGGGTCGACGAAACGGAGCCGGCCCACGAGGCATGGCTGCGCGGGGTCGACCGGTCGCGCCACTGGTCCGACCAGGACGGTCTCGCCGAGGGGTGACCGGCCAGGGTCAGGTCAGGGTCAGGCCAGCTGTCTCCAGCCGTGATCGGCCAACTCCGCCATGAGCGACAGCCACTGGAGCTCCCTCTCCCGCAGGACCGGGTCCTTCCGGCCGATGACGAGGGCGAGGCCGGCGTGGGCCATCCCGGCCGCCGCCACGGTGGCGTTCTCCGTGACGACGATCCCGTCGGTCGGGATCGATGCTCCGGCATCCTCCCCCCGGTAGGCGCCGGACACGAGGACCGACGCGGCCGCGCCGGCGAGCCGCTCCAGGTCCGGGGGTCGGCCGTCGCAGCTCACCACCTCGGCCCTGGTGCAGTCGTAGACCACGGCGAACGTGGCACCCAGACTGCGCCGGACCCGGACGGCCAGATGGTCGAGGAGCCCGGCCGACGACCGCTGCTTGAACAGCTCGGTCGCCATGCCCAGGAGCTCGGCGTGGCGATCGGGCAGGGGGCCCTCGACCGGACGCACCGACTCGATGGCCACGCCGTCCACCTCGAGCACCTCGTCACGCAACAGGTCGACGAGATCCTCGCCGGCCAGTCCGACGCCCAGCTCGTCGACGACGACACCGTGCTCGCGCTCGAGGATGTCGATGGAGATCACGTCGCCGCCGACCGAGCCGATCCGGCTGGCCACCGCCCCGAGTGCACCCGGCCGATCGGGAAGCTGCACCCTGATCAGGTAATTGGACACCGAATCAGGCTAGGCGCTCTCTGTGTCCGGGCTGTTTCCGGACGGTTACGACATCCGACAACCCGATGAGCGGTATCCGATGTGACGATGTCACCCGGCCGGACATCAGCTCACCCGGGCCCGGTTGGCATAGAGGTCCACGTACTCCTGGCCGGAGAGCCTCGAGATCTCGGTCATGAGCGAGTCGGTGAGGTCGCGCAACTCGTCCTTGTCGCAGTCGGGGTTCGGGCCGCCGCACTGTCCGGTCGTGAGGACCGTGCCTTCGCGCAGGTAGGTGACGGGAGGGCCGAACCGGACGGTCACGGAGTGGAAGGGGCGCATCAGGTTGCTCCCGGGGGGCTGGACCGCCCTCGTGCCGACGATCCCGACCGGGATGATGGGGACGTCGCAGTGCAGCGACAGGCGGGCCACGCCGGTGTGGCCGCGGTGGAGACGGCAGTCCGGGGCCCTCGTGCCCTCCGGGTAGATGGCGAGGAGGTGGCCCGACTCGAGCACCCGGGTGGCCGTGTCCAGCGCCCGCTGGGAGGCGTCGCCGCCGTCGCGGTTCATGGGGATCTGCCCGGCGGCCCGGAAGAACCATGCGGTCCGCCAGTTGTCGAAGTACTCGGCCTTGGCCACGTAGGTCACCCGGCGGCGGAGCACGAGGGGTAGGAAGAAGGAGTCGCAGAACGACTGGTGGTTGGCGGCCAGGACGGCCGGACCGTGGACCGGCACGTGCTCTCGGCCTTCCACCTTCACCCGCCAGAACAGGAAGAACAGCGGGCTCAACAACACCTTGAAGATCCAGTAGGCCACGGCAAACGGTACCGCCACTTGTGATGGACTGCACTCCATGACCTCACCGACGGCCGACAGTTCTCCCGAAGGGGCCCGATCCGGGCCCGGCGGCAGTCCGAACGGGACCGACGGCAGCCCTAACGGGCCCGGCAGCGACGAGGGGCCCACGTCGTGGTCGGTCCTCGGTCGGCGGGTCGGCCTGCCGGTCGAGGTCCGCCGCGCCGCCCAGTGGGGCGTGCAGTACCTGGTGCCGGCGACCGCGGCCCAGCGGATCGTCGCGCCGACCGGCCTCGAGGTCACCGGCCCCGTTCCCGGCAGGGCGCTCGTCTCCCTGGCCGTCTGCCGCTACGACGACACCGACCTCGACGCGTACCACGAGGTGGCGGTCAGCTTCGTGGTCAGGCCCCACGACGCCCCCACCAACCCGTCCGCGGCGCAGAGGGCACGGGAGTTCGCCGAAGGGTCCGTCGGGGTCTACATCCACCGGCTGCCGGTCGACCAGGAGTTCACCTGTGCGGCCGGACGGGACATCTGGGGGTTCCCCAAGTGGATCACGACCATCGACATCGACGAGCCCCCACCCGGACGCCCGCGGGCCGGCTCGGGCACCACGGTCCGACTGGTGGACGGGGGCGACCATGTCCTGACCCTGACCATCAGGTCCGGGGGCAGGCTCCGGCTCCCTTCCCAGGCCCCTCCCAGCTACTCCTTCGCCGACGGGGTGCTCCGCCGCACCGAGTGGTCGACGTCGTCCACCGACACGGCCGGTCGTCCGGGCGGGGCGACCCTCGTGCTCGGCAGCCATCCGATGGCCGACGAGCTCCGTTCCCTCGGGCTGCCCAAGCGGGCGCTGTTCTCGTCCTCCGCCGCGACGATGACGGCCTCGTTCGGTGCCGCCCGGGTGGTCGAGGCGCTCCACCCCCGGACGGGGAGCCGCACGAACGCCCGCGGCCGTCCCGGTGCGGAAGCCGATTGACCCCACCGCGCGGTACCCGTAGCGTCTTGGAACCATGGAACGTCGGCTCACGAGGAAGGGCGCGCATCGCCGCGCCGAGCTGATGGACGTGGCCGCCCGGAGCTTTGCCGCCGACGGCTACCACACGACGTCGGTGACCAGCATCGTCGACCGACTCGGCGTCGGCAAAGGGGTCTTCTACTGGTACTTCGGGTCGAAGGACGAGTTGCTCACCCAGATCCTCGACGAGGCGCTCCACTCCATGCGCCTGGCCCAGCGTGAGGCCATCGCCGGCGAGCCGGACCCGGCCCGACGCATCGAGCAGGGGATCCGGTCCTCGTTGCGGTGGCTGTCCGACCACCGCCACCTCTTCGTCCTCTTGGAGTTCGCCCGCACCGAGGAGCGCTTCGCCCCGGTCGTCCGCCAGGGTGATCAACAGACGGTCGCCGATGCACTCCCCCACGTGAGCGCCGGCATCACCGCCGGGCTGCTGCGCGGGGAGGACCCGATCGTGCTCACCCTGGCCATACTCGGCGTGACCGGCCACCTGGCGCGAGTGCTGGTCCTCGAACAGGGGCATGACGCCGACACGGTGGCCGAGGCCGCAATCGCGTTCTGCCGCAACGGCTACGTTGCGGGGGCCGCTCCGGTGATAAGACGGAGGATCGCATGACCGAGTTGACCGCGGAGGGCACCGTCCCCTTCATCGAAGGACTCCATTTCGGCGAATGCCCGCGCTGGCACGGCGGACGCCTGTGGTTCGCCGACTTCTACCAGAGCGCAGTGCTCTCGGCCGACGAGTCCGGCGACGTCCGAACAGAGGTCTCGGTCCCCGGTGAGCCCGCCGGTCTGGGTTGGCTGCCCGACGGCCGGCTGTTGGTGGTCACCCGCAAGCCGAGGACCGTCCTGCGTGTGGAGTCGGACGGCCGGCTGGTGCAGCACGGGGACCTCAACCCGATCGCCACGTTCTACGGCAACGACATGGTGGTGGACGGTGCCGGCCGGGCCTATGTGGGGAATTTCGGTTTCGACCTCGACCGGTTCATCGAGGAACGGGGCGAACTGGCGCTGATCGAGCCACCGGGGCCGCCGACGACGCCCCTCATCCGCGTCGATGCAGACGGCTCCTCGCACGTGGCCACCGACAATCTCTCCTTTCCGAACGGCTCGGTGATCACCCCCGACGGAGGGACGCTGATCGTGGCCGAGACGTTGGCCGGCCGGTTGACGGCGTTCGACCTCGCCCACGACGGCACGCTGAGCGGCCGACGTGAATGGGCCCCACTGTCCTGGTGCGCCCCCGACGGCATCTGCCTCGACGCCGAGGGCCGGGTGTGGGTGGCCAACGCCATCGCGCCGGAGTGCCTGCTGATCGCCGAAGGCGGTGAGGTCGTCGATCGGGTCGCCACCTCGCAGACCGCGTTCGCCTGCATGCTGGGAGGGTCGGACCGCCGGACCCTGTATGTGATGACGGCGCCGACCAGCAACGAGGCGGTGGTCAGTGCCACCAAGGAGGGACGGATCGAGCAGATCCGGGTCCCGGTGCCCGGAGCCGGTCTGCCCTGAACCGGGCTGCCCTGACCTGGGCCGTCCTGACCCGGGCCGTCGTCAGCCGTCGCCCACCGTCGGGCCGCTGACGGTCAACGGAGGCGGGTCAGCGCCTTCCGGAGGCTACGGACGCCCTGACCGATGCGCTGCTCGTTCTCGATGAGGGCGAACCGCACGTGCTCGTCCCCCCCGGGGCCGAAGCCCACGCCGGGTGACGTGGCCACGTCGGACTCCAGCACCAGGAACTTCGAGAACTCGAGTGAGCCCATCTCCTTGTACGGCTCGGGGATCGGAGCCCAGACGAACATGGTGCCCCGAGGAGGGGTGACCTCCCATCCGATCCGGTTCAGGCCGTCGCACAGCGCGTCACGACGGGCCTGGTAGGTCTCGTTGATCCACTTCGGGTAGTCCGGCGCCTCGTTCATGGCCACGATCGCCGCGATCTGGATGGGCTGGAACGTCCCGTAGTCCAGGTAGCTCTTGAGCTTGGTCAACGCCTGCACGATGGCGGCGTTCCCCACGAGGAACCCGACCCGCCAACCGGCCATGGAGAACGACTTGGTCATGGTGTAGAGCTCGACGGCGACCTCCTTGGCCCCGGGCACCTGGAGGATCGACGGCGGGTTGTACCCGTCGAAGGCGATGTCGGCATAGGCGAAGTCGTGGACGAGCACGATGTCGTGCTCGCGGGCGAACTCGACCAGTCGCGTCATGAAGGCGAGGTCCACGCACTCGGTCGTCGGGTTGTGGGGGAAGGAGAGCACGACCACCCGCGGTTTGGGCCATGCGGACTCCCACGCCTCCATCAGGTTGTCGAAGAACGCCTCGCCCGGGCTGCCCTGGTCCTCGGCCCCGGGCGCGTCGAGTCGGACGTGCCGGACGTCGGCGCCGGCGAACAGCGGGGCGTAGATGTGGATCGGGTACGACGGGCTCGGCACCAGCGCGGTGTCACCCGGCCCCACCAGCACCCACATCAGGTGGCCCAGGCCCTCCTTGGCGCCGATGGTGGTGA
>CAZNLF010000145.1:0-7889 GCA_964573595.1 uncultured Acidimicrobiaceae bacterium
CTCCACGGCCTGGCCACCGGGGCCACGGTGGCCACCGGGTCGGCGCGGCGGCGGGTGCAGCTGGCCAACCTGCGACCCGACCTGGCGTTCGCCGACCTGCGCGGCAACCTGGCCACGCGTCTGGCGCGTGCCGGGGCCGACGGCATCACGGCCGTGGTGGTGGCCCGCGCCGCCCTCGACCGGCTGGCGTGGGTCGCCCCCGACGGGGTGGCGACCGAGACCCTGGGGCGGAGCACCATGGTGCCCCAGGTGGCCCAAGGTGCCCTGGCGGTCGAGTGCCGGGCGGACGACACCGCCACGCGGTCGGCGCTGGCGGCCATCGACGACGCCGCGGTGCGGCGGGTGGTCGAGGCCGAGCGGGCGTTCCTGGCGGAGCTGGGCGGGGGCTGCACGTTGCCGGTGGGCGCCCACGCGGTCGAGGTGGCCGAGGGTGGACCACCCGGCGACCTCGAACTCACCGGCATGGTGGCCGGTGCCGACGGCCACGTCGTGCTCCGTCACACCCGACGGGGAGCCGACGGGCCGGCGCTCGGACGGGCCGTGGCCCGCTACCTGCTCGACGACGCGGGCGGCAGCGACCTCGGCCCGTGGCGGCCGGAGTCATGACCGTCGCCCTGGTCGGCGCCGGTCCGGGCGACCCGGGCCTGCTGACCCGGCGTGGCGCGGCGCTGCTGGCCGCGGCCGACGTCGTCGTCCACGACCGGCTGGTGGCCCGCGAGCTCCTCGACCTCGCACCGGCGACGGCCGAGCGCATCGACGTGGGCAAGGGTCCCGGGCAGTCGGGCCGGCAGGCGGACATCAACAGGCTGCTCGTGCGCCTCGGCCGGTCGGGCCGTCAGGTCGTCCGCCTGAAGGGGGGCGACCCGTTCGTGTTCGGCCGCGGCGGCGAGGAGGCGGAGGCCCTCCGTCGGGCGGGCGTCGCCGTCGAGGTGGTGCCCGGGGTCAGCTCGGCGTTCGCGGCACCGGCCGCCGCCGGCATCCCGGTGACGCACCGGAACGTGTCCACCTCGGTCACCGTGGTGACGGGCCACGCGGGCGACCCGTCGCTGCCCGGGGTCGACTGGGAAACACTCGGCCGGTTGGACGGCACCCTCGTCGTCCTCATGGGCATGGGGGCCCGGGCGGCCATCACCGAGCGGCTGCTGGCCGCCGGCCGGGCGGCGACCACGCCGGTGGCCGTCGTCCACTGGGGCACCACCGAGCAGCAGCGGGTGGTGCGCACCGACCTGGCCCACCTGCCCGAGGTCGACCTGCCGGCCCCCGCCGCCATCGTGGTCGGTGCGGTCGCCGGGCTCGACGTGACGGCCGCCGCCCTGGCGGCCGACGCGGCCGGGGCGTCCCCGGCGGCCGGGGACTGAGCGTGCACGACCACGGTGCCGTCCCGCCGGCCCGCCGGTCCGTCCCCCCACCACCGCCGGGTTCGCTGGCCGGACGCACCGTCGTCGTCACCCGGGCCCGCGCCCAGGCCTCCGAGCTCGTGCAGCTCCTGTCCGGGCTCGGGGCGTCGGTCGTCGAGCTGCCGGTCATCGCCATCGACGACCCGGCCGACGGGGGTGCGGCGTTGGCGGCGGCGGTCGACCGGGCCGTGGCCGGGGCCTACGGATGGATCGTGGTCACCTCGGTGAACGCCGTGTCCCGCACGGTGGACGCCCTCGCCGGGCGGGCCCTGCCGGCCCCGACCCGCTGGGCGGCGGTGGGCACGTCCACGGCCAAGGCGCTGATGACCCGGGGCATCGTCCCCGACCTCGTGCCCGCCGATGCGGTGTCGGACGCACTGGTGGCCGCGTTCCCGGCGGCCTCGGCACCGGGCGCAGCCCCGGGACGGCCCACCGAGAAGGGGGCCGCGCTGTTCGTGCGTGCCGAGCGCGTGCGCGACGTGGTCGTGCCCGGGTTGCACGCCAAGGGCTGGCGGGTCGACGAGGTCGTGGCCTACCGCACGGTGGCCGGCTCGGTGGACCCGGGCGCCGTGTCCCGGGCCCGGGTCGCCGACGCGGTGGCATTCACCTCGTCGTCGACCGTCGAGCGCACCGTGGACCTGCTCGGGGTGGACGGGGTTCCCCGGGTCGTGGTGTCGATCGGCCCGATCACGTCGGGCGCGGTGCGGGCGGTCGGACTCCCCCTCGCCGCGGAGGCGGTGGTCCACACCCTCGACGGTCTCGTGGCGGCCGTGGTCGACGCCCTCGGGACCAGGGGCGCCTGACCGTCCGGGCGGGGTCCGGCGCGGTGCCGGTGCCGTAGGCTGGGGAGCCGTGCCCGACCTCCTCCCTCCGCCCGGATTCCCGGTGCGCCGCCTGCGCCGCCTGCGCCGCACGCCGGCGCTCCGCCGACTGGTGGCCGAGACGGCGCTGTCGGTCGACGACCTGGTCGCCCCCCTGTTCGTGGCCGACGGACTCGACGCCCCGCGGCCCGTGGGGTCGCTGCCCGGGGTGTCCCAGCACTCCGTCGACTCGCTGGTCGCCGAGGCCCGGCGCCTGGTCGGCCTGGGCGTTCCCGGTGTCATCCTCTTCCCGCTGCCCCGCACCGAGGACAAGGACGCCACCGGATCCGCCGCCCTGGACCCCGACGGCATCACCCGGCGGGCCATCGACGCCGTCCGGAGCGCGGTCGGCGACGACCTGGTGGTCATGGCCGACTGCTGCCTCGACGAGTTCACCGACCACGGCCACTGCGGCGTGCTCGACCCCGACACCGGCGACGTCGACAACGACGCCACGGTCGAGCTCTACGCCGACCTGGCCGTGGTGCAGGCGACGGCCGGCGCCCACGTGATCGCCCCGAGCGGGATGATGGACGGCCAGGTGGCCGCCATCCGCGCCGCCCTCGACCGGTCGGGTCACACCGGGACGGCCGTGCTGGCCTACGCCGCCAAGTACGCGTCGGCCCTCTACGGCCCGTTCCGCGAGGCCGCCGACGTCACCATCGTGGGCGGGGGCGACCGCCAGGCCTACCAGCAGGACTACCGCAACGGGCGCGAGGCGCTGGCCGAGGTCGCCCTCGACGTGGCCGAAGGCGCCGACATGGTCATGGTCAAGCCGGCACTCACCTACCTCGACGTGCTGGCCGAGGTGCGGGCCACCGTCGACGTGCCCGTCGCCGCCTACCACGTGTCGGGGGAGTACGCGATGGTCAGGGCCGCCGCCGAGCGCGGCTGGATCGACGGGCCGGCCGTGGCCCTCGAGCAGATCACCGCGGTCAAGCGGGCGGGCGCGGACTTCGTGCTCACGTACTTCGCGGCCGAACTGGCGGAGGCCCTCGGTGGCTGATCCGGACTCCGGGCGGTCCGTCGTCCCCCACGCGCGGTCCGAGGCGCTGTTCGCCCGGGCCGCCGATGTCATCCCCGGCGGCGTCAACTCGCCCGTGCGGTCCTTCCGCTCCGTCGGCGGCCACCCCTACTTCGTGGCCCGGGGGGAAGGGGCCTACGTCTGGGACGCCGACGGCAACCGGCTGCTCGACTACGTCCAGTCCTACGGCGCCTCCATCCTCGGCCACGCCCATCCGGCGGTGGTCGGCGCGGTGGACCGGGCCGCGGCCGGCGGGACCACCTTCGGCGCCCCGACCGAGGGGGAGGTGCTGCTGGCCGAGGCCATCTGCGCGCGGGTCGCGGGCTGTCAGCAGGTGCGGCTGGTGTCGTCGGGGACCGAGGCGGCCATGAGCGCCATCCGGGTGGCCCGCGGATTCACCGGGAGGTCGCGTATCGTGAAGTTCGCCGGGTGTTACCACGGCCACTCCGACGCCCTCCTGGCCGGCGGAGGCAGCGGGGTCGCCACCCTCGGGCTCCCGGACTCGGCCGGCGTGCCCCCCGGCGCGGTGGCCGACACGGTGGTGGCGCCCTTCAACCGGGTTCCCGACCTCGACGACCAGGTGGCCTGCGTCATCGTCGAGGCCGTGGCGGCCAACATGGGACTGGTGGCCCCGACCGATGGGTTCCTCGAAGGGCTGCGCTCGGCCTGTGACGCGGTGGGTGCGCTCCTCATCTTCGACGAGGTCATCACCGGCTTCCGCCTGGGCCCGGGAGGGGCGTCGGGATGGTCCGGTGTGCGACCCGATCTCTGGTGCTTCGGGAAGGTGATCGGCGGCGGCCTGCCCGTGGGTGCCTTCGGAGGTCGCGCCGACGTCCTCTCCTCCCTGGCGCCCGACGGTCCCGTCTACCAGGCGGGGACCCTGTCCGGGAACCCGGTGGCCACGGCCGCGGGCCTGGCCGTCCTCGAGCTGATGGATCCGAACGACTACACCTCGCTTTCGGACCGGGTGGCCCGGTTCGGGACGGCGCTGGAGGAGGTGCTGTCGGCCGCGCTGTTGAAGGCCGGGACCATGGACGCCGACGGGCGGCAGCTCGAAGCGGCGGTGCCGGTGGTCGGGCCGCTGTTCGGCATCTTCTTCGTCCCCGCCGGATCGGACCCGGTCCGTGACTTCGACGGGGCCACGGCCTCGGCGGCGACGGGCCTCTATACGGGGCTGTTCCGTTCGATGCTGGCCCGGGGGGTGGCACTGGCCCCCGGGCCCTACGAGGTGGCGTTCCCGTCCATGGCCCACGGCCGGGCCGAGCTCGACCACACCCTCGAGGTGGCGTCGGAAGCCATCGTGGACGTCACCGGCTGAACCCGGCGGCTCGGCTCGGGTCCGGCCCCTGTCAGGCCCCCGTCCGGGGGACCTCCCGGGCCCTCGTCCTGGTCGGGTCCGGCCCCCGGGCGGCCCCCGGCGGGACCCGGGCGGGGGGTCCGACCGCGGCACCCCCGACTGGGTAAGGATGGGGCCGGACCGGTACGGACGACGAAGCGGCACCACGGTCCCGGAGGGCCATCGCAGCCATGACCAGCTCCATGTCCACGAGGACCGTTTCCGAAGGTCCTTGCCTGTCGGTGTCGGGAGCGGCAGGATGGCGGTGCCGATGCGTTGTTCGAGACGATTATCCTGAGGCGGACTCCCTGAGATGAGACGAGCCGGCGAAAGTCCAGGCCAATGGAGGAGGGGTCGATGACGGTCGGAATAACGGAACTGCCTCCCGAGGGCATGCAGCTGGGCGGCGTGGCCCTGGCCGGCGATGCCGAACGGGGCACGAAGACCACCGAGGGGCTGAGCCTGCTCTTCACCACGGCCGGGATCACGGTGCAGGGCCCCCAACCGCAGATCGAGAGGTTGTTGGTCTGGTCCGGGCTGGACTCCGCCAGCTGCCGGGAGAAGATCGCCCTCCCCGACGGGCGCAACGCCGCGGTGATGGAGCTGACGTCGGGGGGCCAGTCGATCCGGTTCCTGCTGCCCATGGATGCCGTCACCCCCGGGCAGGCCGCCTATCTCGACCAGGCCCTTCCGGCCTGGCTGGCCCGGTACAAGGGGTCGGTCGCCCCCATCCCCCCTGCGCCGCGGTCGCCGGCTTCACCGCCACCCGCACCGGCCCACGCCCGGTCGAACGGCGGGAGCACCTCCTCGGGCAGCCAGCGTTCCGGCGAGGGCAGCAGGACCGACGTCATCGCGCCGGCGGCACCCGTCGCGCCGGCGGCACCCATCGCACCGGCGGTACCCGCGGCCCGCGGCCTCACGCCGGCCGAGGCGGCCGCGGCTGCGGCTGCGGCTGCAGGAGCCGCAGCAGCAGGAGCCGCAGCTGCAGCCAGCGCCAACGGCACCACCGGGGGCCCCTCCGACCCGGGTTCGGGCTCGACGCCGACGGCGTTCGGATCTCCGGGGGCCGTCTCACCCTCCGATCCCGGGCCGACGGCCACGCGCCCGGATCTGTCGGGGTCTTCGTTCATCGCCCGGTCGAACACCGGGTCCGTGCCTCCGTCAGGAGGCGCGCCGGCAGCAGCACCGCCTGCCCCCGGTTCCCCGCCGCCCCCCGCCGCGGCACCGGCCGGGGGCGCTCCCGTCGGCACCGCCGGGTGGGATCTGTCCAACGGGGCGGCGAGCGGGGCCGGAGCGTCGGTGATCCCACCGGTGGGTGGGGAGCTGAGCCCGGACGTGAGCGATCCGGCCAGAAAGCCCAAGGGATGGCGCAAGAACCGTCCCGGCTCGACCTCCGAAGCGGCAGCTTCGGACGCACCGGCCACGGGCGCGCCGACCTCCGACTTCTTCGCGCCGCCGCGCCCGCCGGCGGAGCCGCCCGTCGACCCCGTCCCCCTCGCATTGGCCGGCTCGCTGCCGCCTCCCGCCACCGGGGACCTGGCCGCGCCGGGCACGCGGGGACCGATTGCCTGGAGGCCGCCGATCGACCCGCTGACCGGCGAGCCCGCATGGGACCAGTCGCCGGCCCCGGCCGACAGTCCGCCGAAGAAGCGCAGGTCCTGGCACCGGGGGGCCAAGGACAGTGCAGTGGCCGCGGCCGCCGCCAGTGCTGCCGCCGTCGGTACCACCGGCCTCGCCGGCTCCGCCGGTTCGACGGTTTCGCCGCCGGGGAGCCCGACCCCGCCCGCCCCCGGACTCAACCTTCCCGCCCCTGCGGCCGAACCGGCCCCGAAGAGCAACCGGACGCTGCTGGCCGTCCTGCTCGTCGTCCTCCTGGTCGTGATCGGCGGCATTGCCTATTTCGCCGTCAAGAAGAACAACAACTCGACCCCGACCACCGTCGCCACCGTTCCGGTCTCGCCCCGGGTGGGAGCCGACGCCGCCATGGCCGCCTCCATCAATCTCCATCTGGGCGACCTGCCTGCCGGTTGGAGCCGGAGCCCGAGCACGGTGCAGTCACTGGTGCCGGTGGCTCCGGCCGCGGCCCAGATCCAGGCCGCCCACGGGCTCTCGTCGTGCCTGAGCCAGCCGTACGCGCTGGTGGCCGGTCTGTTCGGCAACGGCATCGTGCCGGGATCGTCCGCCACCGCCAGCTCCCCGACGTTCCAGGACGGGACGGATTCGGGCATCCAGATGGCCTCCAGGACCACGGTCATGGGCACGGTCGCCGGCAACCAGGTCGTGTCCGCACCCTTCGCCAACCCGAACTTCACCTCGTGCTTCGGCAACTACCAGACGGCGTTGGTGTCGGCCGCCTCCCCCGGGTCGAGCGCCTCCGTCCAGACGGTGACCCTTCCGGTCCCGGCCGGGGTCAGGACCTTCGCCTACCTGACCACCTTCACCAGCCCGGGCGGTCGCACCGAGGTGGAAGGTGAAGCCTTCAGCTTCGCAGGGCGCAACGGTAACCGGCTGATGCCCACCACCGACGGTCCGGCCGTCCCCCAGTCGGCCTTCGCCTCCGCCTATGACGCCGTCACGGGCCGACTGGCCCTGGCCGTCAACAAGTAGGTCAGCGGCCCAAAGTGGGGAAAGTGGGTCAGAGGCCCTCGGGAGCCACCCGGGCGATGAGGGCGAGGACGCGGTAGGCAGCTTCCGCGGGGCCGGTCTCGTCGGGCCGGAGCAGGTTGGCCATGATCCGGAAGATCCAGCTCATGAGCGATTCCGAGTGCATCCCGGTCCCGACGCACAGCTGCATGAGCTCGGGTCGGCTGATCAACCGGATGAAGGCCCGGGCCACCCGGAAGTAGAGGCCGTAGGCGTCCTCAAGCCGCGTCTCGTAGCCGTCGAGGGCCTCGGGACCGCCCCCGCACAGCGCCTCGCCCACAGAGGCCGCAGCCAGACGACCGGTCTCGTACCCGTAGGCGATGCCCTCGCCGTTGAAGGGGTTGATCGATCCGGCCGCGTCACCCACGACCAGCGTGGTGGCTCCGACCCGCGGCCCGACGGCCAGTCCCATGGGCAGCTTGCCCCCGGTCGGCGGCCCGAGGCAGGTCGACGGCGAGAGCTCCCACTCCTTCGGGGCCCAGGCCACGAAGTGCTCCATCAGGGTTGAGGTGTTGACCCCCTTCCAGCGCCGGTCGGTGGACAGCAGGCCCACGCCGACGTTGACCCGCCCGTCGCCCAGCGGGAAGATCCACCCGTAGCCCGGCACCACCTCGCCGGCGCCGTCGCGG
>CAZNLF010000146.1:0-7858 GCA_964573595.1 uncultured Acidimicrobiaceae bacterium
CGCTGGCGGGCCGCCCGGGCGGTCTGGTGCTCCACCTCGTTGCGGTCGTCCGCCCGCACCGCGTCGGCGGCCGCTGTCCGGCTCGACTCCACGTCGGCCTGCGCAGCCGTCCGGTCACTGGCCGCCTCGGACGCCGCCACCGCGGCGATCTCGGCCCGGCTCCGCGCCTCTTCCACGACGGCGGCGGTGACCACGCCCCCGCCCGAGCGCACCCGCCAGCCGGTCGACGAGAACCGGTCGCCGTCCCGAGTGACCACCACGAGGTCGGGGCGGGCGAGTGCCAGGTCGATGGCGTCGGACCATCCGCCCAGGGCGCAGAAGGAACCGGCCAGGAGCGTGTCGAGCACCGTCTCCAACCCGGGCAGGTAGCGTCCCCCGCCCCGGGGGCGCACGTGGCGGCGTATCGACTCGGTGCCGGCCGGCGCCTCGCCGCCCGGGCCGTGGGCCGGCCCACCGGCGACGCCGTCGGTGAGGGCGAGCACCGCTCCGGTGGCACCACCCTGTCGGAGGCGGGCCAGGGCGGCCTTGGCCGGCTGGCTCCCCGAGACGACGACGGCGGCGATGGACGCGCCGGCGGCGGCCTCGAAGGCATCCTCCCAGCCGGCGTCCACCTCGACGACGTCGAGCAGGGTGCCGACCACGCCCTCCACGCCGGCCAGAAGCTCGGCACCGGCGGCGCCCCGGGCCTCGTCCAGCGCCCGCTCCAGCGCGTCGGCCCGGGCCAGTGAGCGATGGAGCTCCTGCTCGGCCTGGCGGAGGGACTCCTCGGCGGACTCGAGGCGCCGGGCGGCCCGGCCGTGGGACGCCTCGGTCTCGGCGACGGCCGCCTGCAGCTGGTGACGGGCCTGCTCGGTCTCGGCCAGCCGTTCGCTCAGCTCGTGGTCCTCCCCCTCCAAGAGGCCCGACCTCCGCTCGGTGGCGGCCAGGCGGGCCCGCAGCTGGTCGAGGGACCGCCGGTCACGGTCGAGGGCGTGCTCGAGGGACGCCAGCTGGCCCTGGGCCGCCATGACCGCCTCGCCGGCTTCCCGCAGGAGCGCACCGTCCCCCCAGGCCTCGAGATGGGCCTCGAGCTCCGCGGAAGCGGCGGCCTCCAGTCGCAGGATCCCCTCCTCGTCCGGGGCCAGTGCCGTGGCCTCCGTCGCCGCCGCCTCCAACTCCTCGCTCAGACGCGCCCCTTCGGCCTCGAGGGTGGAGACCACGTCGGCGTCGGCCGCCGCGTCGAGGGCCTGGGCCAGCGATCGCTGGCGCTCGCGGAGCACACCCGAGAGGCCGCGGGCCCGCTCGACCAGCCCCTCGGCCCGGCCGAGCGCCGTGGCCAGGTCGGACTCCCGCTGGGCGGACATCTCGTCGGCGGTGCGCTCGCTGTCCTCGTCGAGCTGGCTCAGCGAACCGCGGAGCTGCTCCTCCGAGGTCCGCAGCCCGGCCTGGGCCTTGGCCCCGACGGCCAGGCGGTCGTCGAGGGCCCGCAGCTCGGACCCGGCCACGTGGAGGCGCACCGAACGGAGCTCGTCGGCCAGGCCGGTGTAGGACCGGGCCGCCGCCGCCTGGCGCTCCAGGGGGCGGATCTGGCGCTTCACCTCGCGCACCAGGTCGAACAGGCGCTCCAGGTTCTCCTCGGTGGAGGCCAGGCGGCGCTCGGACCGCTCGCGCCGGCGACGGTACTTGAGCACGCCCGCCGCCTCCTCGATGACGGCCCGACGGTCCTCGGGCCGGGCCTCGAGGATGGCGTCGAGATTGCCCTGGCTGATGATGACGTGCTGCTGGCGACCGACACCGGTGTCGGACAGCAGCTCCTGGATGTCGAGCAGCCGGCACGGCGCGCCGTTGATCGAGTACTCGCTGTCGCCCGACCGGAACAGCGTGCGCGTGATCGTGATCTCGGCGAGGTCGGTGGCCAGTTTGCCGGCGCTGTTGTCGATGGTCAGGGCGACCTCGGCGCGGCCCAGTGCCGGGCGGTTGGCGGTGCCCACGAAGATGACGTCCTCCATCTTCGCCGAGCGGACCGTGCGGGGACCCTGGGCACCGAGCACCCAGGCCACGGCGTCCACGACGTTGGACTTGCCGCTGCCGTTCGGGCCGACCACCACGGTGATCCCGGGCTCGAATTCGAGCACCGCCGGGTCAGCGAAGGACTTGAATCCTTTGAGGGAAAGTGACTTCAGGAACACCGGGCGCTCACCCTATCGGTCGTCGCCCACCCGCGGGGGAGCCCCTGGTCAGGGCGCAGGAACTGGTGGCCGCAACGGGTGTGGCCGACGTCACACCTGGCAGTGGTCGCAGAGGTAGGTGGACCGGCCGCCGGACTTGACCCGCACGATGGTGGCACGGCACCGCCGGCACGCCTGGCCCTCGCGGTCGTAGGCCTGGTGCTGGTCCTGGTAGTCCCCGATCTCGCCGAACAGGTCGCGGTACTGCTCGTCGGCCAACGACGACCCGCGGCGCTTGACCGCCTCGGCCAGAGTCTCCACCATCGCCCGGTAGAGCCGGCGCACCTCCTGGGACGAGAGGGAGTTGGAGAGGCGGTCGTAGCGGAGGCCGGCGGCGAAGAGGATCTCGTCGGCGTACATGTTGCCGATGCCGGCCACGAACTCCTGGTCCATCAGCAACGCCTTCAGCCCGCTCTTGTGCGACGCCAGCAGGACCCAGAACTTCTCCCAGCTCATCACGTCCTCGAGCGGGTCGAAACCGAGGTGGGCCAGCTCGGGCAGCGCCGGCTCGCCCTCGGCGGGCGCCGCCGACACGAACAGCTCACCGAACGTGCGGGGGTCGACGAATCGCAGCTGGCCGCCCTGGGTGAAGGTGAGGACCGCGTGGGTGTGCGGCGCCTTCGGCTCCTTGGCGCTCTTGGCCCGCTGGAGCTGGCCGCTCATGCCCAGGTGCACGACCAGGGTCTGGCCGTCGTCCAGGCCGATCAGCAGGTACTTCCCCTTCCGGTCCACGGCCTTGATGGTGTGGCCCTCCAGGCGGGCGCGGAACTGCTTGGCGCTCGGATGGCGCCGCACGGTGCGTCCGTTGCGCACCTCGACCGACTTGATCTTCCGGCCGATCACCTCGCCTTGGAGATCACGCCGAATCGTCTCGACTTCGGGAAGCTCAGGCATCCCCCCCGCCTCTCTCGACTTCCAACGATCCGCAGGCCACCCGGGCGGCCACCTGCTCGGCGTCTTTTTTGGAGCGCCCCTCCCCCGTGCCGAGGCGCCGGCCAGCAACGTACACCGTGGCCAGGTACCTCCGGGCATGGTCGGGCCCGAAACCCGCCACTTCGTAGCGGGGGACGCCTCGGCCGAGACGCACGGTCTCCTCCTGGAGGCGGCTCTTGTGGTCGGACTCGCCGGGCTCGCCGACCGCGACGGAGATCCGGTCCTTGAGCAGGGAGAGGACCAGTCGCTCGGCCTCGGCCATCCCCCCGTCGAGGTAGACGGCCCCGATCACCGCCTCGATGGCGTCGGCGAGGATCGACTCCTTGGCCCGACCCCCGGAAAGATCCTCGCCCCGCCCCAGCCGCAGGTGCCCGGCCACGCCCAGCTCCAGCGCCACCTCGGCCAGGACCTTCGTGTTCACCACGGACGCCCGGACCTTGGACATCTGGCCATCGGAGAGGTCCTGGTGGGTCCGGTAGCTGTACTCGGCCACCACCAGGCCCAAGACGGCGTCACCGAGGAACTCGAGGCGCTCGTTGGAGCTCCGACCCTCCTGCTCCGCGCACCACGACCGGTGGGCCATGGCCTGGCCCAGGAGGCCGGGGTCATCGAACCGGTAGCCGATCCGATCGGCCAGTCCGAGGTCCCCCCCGGTCACACCCGGTTCTCCGGGGGACGCCATCGGAGCGCCTCAGGCCCCTCCGAGCTTCGCGTAGACGTAGTCCACCGCGTCGCGGACCGTGCGCAGCTCCTCGAGGTCCTCGTCATCGATCCGGAAGCCCACCGACCGCTCGCCCAGCTCCTCCTCCAGGCCCTCCACCAGCTCGATCAGGGCCAACGAGTCGGCGTCGAGGTCCTCGGCGAACGACGACGACTCCGAGATCGCCGTCGGCTCGATCTCCAAGATGTCGGCCAGCAGGTCACGGATGAGTGCGAGGACCTGGGTGCGGTCGAGCGGACCCTTCTCCACGTGGGTCTCAGCGGGCACGGTGTCTCCTGTGGGTAGGCGGGCGTATTCCGGCCACGGCCTCCGATACGGTTGACGACAACGGGATCGGACGGCCGATGGTCGACTGGCAGTGCCGTCAGCCCGAAGGCCTGAGCGCGCCTGCACCTCGCCGGATCGCGCCGCACTGCACCAGGTGCCATGAAACGCGTCGGAACGCTAGGACGCTCCGACGCCTTCAGGCTGCACAGATCACGCTCAACCGGCTCGGGCAGTGCCCGGCACCAGGTGAGCATGTTATCGGACGCTGACATTCACGGAGCGGAAACACTGTGGCAACCCACCAGAAGCATCGCCGTCGTATCACTTGGGAGGTGGAACGAGCCGAGGCGTCCGACGCGCCCACAGGAGGCACCGACCCGGCGACGGCACCGTGGCCCTCCTACGACCCGGGCGAGTTCTTCGACGAGATGGTCGGCCCCCATGGCGTCCCGAGGCCGGCGGCGCGGGCCCTCTGGCGCCACTTCGCCGACCTCGGACCGGGCGCCCTGGCCGAGCGCCAGGAGGCCGCCGACCGCGAGATGCGGGCCATCGGGGTGACCTTTACCGTCTACGAGGGCTCGACCGGGGTCGACCGGCCGTGGCCCTTCGACATCATCCCGAGGGTGGTGCCCTCGGACGAGTGGCAGCTCATCGAGTCCGGCCTGGTGCAGAGGCTGAACGCCCTCAACCTGTTCATCGACGACGTCTATCACGACCAGCGGGCGGTGGCCGCCGGCGTGGTGCCCTCGGAACTGGTCGCCGGCTCCCCCAACTTCCGCCGTGAGTGCGTCGGGGTGGATCCCCCCGGGGGCATCTGGGCCCACATCTGCGGAAGCGACCTGATCCGCGACGGTGACGGCACCGTCTACGTGCTCGAGGACAACCTGCGCGTGCCGTCGGGGGTGTCGTACCTGCTGGAGAACCGAATGGTAGCCAAGCACGTGTTCGCCGAGATGTTCCGGCACTACAGCATCGAGCCGGTCGACCCCTACGTCGGCCGGCTGTCCAACTTGCTGGCGTCGGTCTCGCCCTCCACCGGGGACCCGACCATCGTCGTGCTCACGCCGGGGATCTACAACTCGGCCTACTTCGAGCACGCCTTCCTCGCCCAACAGCTGGGCGTGGAGCTGGTGGAGGGCAGCGACATGGTCGTCCTCGACGACGACTGCGTCTACGCCCGGACCATCGACGGGCTCCAGCGCGTCGATGTCATCTACCGGCGGATCGACGACCTGTTCCTCGACCCCGAGGCCTTCCGCCCCGACTCCATGCTCGGTGTGCCGGGGCTCGTTCGGTCCTGGCGGGCGGGTCGGGTCGCCCTGGTCAACGCCCCCGGGGCGGGGATCGCCGACGACAAGAAGGTCTACTCCTACGTCCCCGACATCATCCGCTTCTTCCTCGACGAGGAGCCCATCCTGGCGACCGTCCCCACCCTCCGCTGTGGCGACGAGGACTCCCGGCACTACGTGCTCAGCAACCTGGAGCGGCTGGTGGTCAAACCGGCCAACGAATCCGGTGGGTACGGCGTGCTGGTCGGGACCCAGGCCACCGCCGACGAGTTGGCTGCCGTGACCAAGCAGATCGACGAGGAGCCGGGCCGGTGGGTGGCCCAGCCGATCATCCCCCTCTCCACGGCGCCGACGCTGTGCGACGAGGGCGTCGCCCCCCGGCACGTGGACCTGCGCCCCTTCACGCTGCTCGGTCCGGAGGGGGCCTACGTGACCCGCGGCGGGCTGACCCGGGTGGCACGTCGGGCCGGTTCGTTGGTGGTCAACTCCTCACAGGGTGGCGGGAGCAAGGACACCTGGGTGGTCGATCCCCAGGAGTCACCCCCGCCCCGGCCCGACGGGTCGTAGTGGGAGGCGCCGTGCCCGACGACCGCACCGCCCGGCCGGGCCGCCCGCGCACCGACGAGCACCCCGCCGAACCTTCCGTCGCCCCGCAACGGAGCGACGACGAAACGCCCGATCCGACCGAAGCAAAGGAGCCCACCATGCTGTTGGCACGAATGGCCGAGGCCGTCTACTGGGCCGGCCGCTACCTCGAGCGGGCCGAGTGCACCGCCCGCATCGTCCAGGTCCACACCGACACGCATGTCGACATGCCGATCGGCCAGGACGTGGGCTGGGAGCCCCTGCTCGCCATCGCCGGAGTCGACAGCGAGTTCGCCGATCGCTACTCGCCAGAGACTCTGTCGGGGAGGGCCGGGCCCTCCGAGGAGGACGTCATCGAGTTCCTCCTCCACGGCGAAGGCAACCCGTCGTCGATCCTCGGCGCGATCGCCGCCGCCCGCGAGAACCTGCGGACGGCCCGTCCGGTGGTCCCCCGTGAGGCCTGGGAGGCCTGCAACAACCTGTGGCTGGCCTCCTCGGACAACCTGGCCGAGTCCGACAACCGCCAGAGCAGGGTCCAGTGGCTGCGCCGGGTCATTGCCGGCTGCCAGCGGATCAACGGGATCCTGCTCGGGACCATGAGCCGCGACGAGGCGATGTCCTTCCTCCTCATCGGCCAGAACCTCGAGCGGGCCGACCTCACGACCCGCGTCCTCGACGTTCGCTCGGAGAGCCTGCACCCCAAGCGTGGCGACGATCCCTACGACGTGGTCCACTGGATGGCCGTGCTCCGATCGCTCGCCGCCTACCAGCCGTACCGCCGCGCCATGCCCGCCCGGCCCCAGGGGGGCTCCACGCTGCGATTCCTGCTGCAGGACGACCGCTTCCCCCGGGCCGTGGCCGCCTGCCTGGCGGAGACCCGGGCACAGCTGAAGGGCCTGGCCCGCGCCGAGGAGACCATCGACGCCTGCACCAACGCCTCGGTGCTCGTGGCCACCGCAGCGGTGTCGCGGCTCACGCTCGAAGGCCTGACCGAGTTCCTCGACGAGGTGCAGGTGGCGTTGGCCGAGGTGCACGACCGTGTCGACGAGACCTACTTCCGGCCGACGTTCGTCGGTTGGCAGCCGGAGACGGTCGCATCGTGACGACGGCGACCACCGCCGAGCCCTTCGGGAGCGACAGCTCCGGCGGGTCCGGGGGGTCCGGGGGTCCGGTCGGCTCCGTTGGCTCCGGACTGCCCGAGTACTCGGGGATGACCGGGCGCACCGATGAGTACCTCGGGCCGGACGGCACGGTGCGGACGCGCTGGAAACAGGTGGCGGCGGAGCTGGCCGGACTCGGTCCGAGCGGCCTGCTCGCCCGCCGCGCCGAGCTCGCGAGGCTCCTGCGCAACGAGGGCGCCACCTTCAACGTCACCCGGGACCACCAGAGTCGGCGCCAGGCCTGGTCCCTCGACCCCTGTCCCCTGGTGGTCGACGGCGTCGAATGGTCGGGCCTGGAATCGGCGGTGGCCCAGCGGGTGGCGCTGCTCGACCTCGTCTTCGCCGACATCTACGGCGACCGGAGGTTGATCGCCGAGGGCCACATCCCTGCCCAGTTGGTACTGGGGCACCCCGGATTCCTCCGCCCCTGTGTCGGCACGCCGTCCTCCGGCTCGCACCGGCTCTTCCTCACTGCCGTCGACGTGGTCCGGGACGACCAGGGCCGGTTCCGGGCGGTCGGCGACCGGGCCGAGGCCCCGTCGGGCCTCGGCTATGCCCTGGTCAATCGCACGATCCTGTCGAGGGTCCTGCCCAACCTGCACCGCGAGTCGGGCGTCGAGCGGCTGGCCGGCTTCTACCGCTCCATCCGGGCCGGCGTCGGGGCGGCGGCACCCGACGGCGTCGACGAGCCCCGCG
>CAZNLF010000147.1:0-7803 GCA_964573595.1 uncultured Acidimicrobiaceae bacterium
TATTCGGACAAGAGCCCCATCGATCCCGGACCTATTGCAACCATCGGAAGACCGCCACCGGACGACGAGTGGGATCGACCCTCTTCTTTTTGAGGGTGAACCCCCGGCGGCTCCCGCTCATCAGCTGCAGCTGGCCAGATCCCTGCTGGCAATGCGTAACGCCCGTAGGCCGCCGAGCCAGGGGTTTCGGCCGTCGGTAAGTCGATCGGATCGGTGCCGAAGACCGTCGCCGGCAAGCGATCGGGGCCGCCCGACCCGTAGATTCGCGTCCCAGGGACTTAGCACAAGGCAAATCACCAGTGTGCCTTGTATGCTGAGACTATGACGAGCACAGGGGACGTCCGGGTGTCGCAGCGAGGCCAGATGAGCCTCCCTGCCGAAGCGAGGCACCGCTGGGGACTCGATGGCGGTGGGGAAGTCGGCTACCTCGACGTGGGTGACGCGGTCATCCTCGTACCAGGCGGCGTCGACAACCTCAGGCGCCGGCTCTTCGAGGCCCTGACGGAACAGGACTGGGCCCACGCCCGAGATGGTTACGGTGACCCCGACCTCGCCAACGAGTGATCGATCTCATCGACGACCAGTTCCTCGGGTCAGTACTGCGGGGAAGCCCGTCACCTCGACGCAATGGATCGATCTACACGACCGGGTATTTCTATGTCCGACTCTGCCAAGCAGTCCTCGGATCAAGCGCAGCCAGGGGCGTTCTCCCCGCTCCATTCGCAACGCTGCCTGGCGAATTCCATGCTCAGGCCATGCGATCGCTGCTCGAGCTACCCGAAGAGATCGGGCTCGTCAGTCTTCGCGAGCTCGCACCGGTGATCGGCCAGCTACGGGTTCGGCACGACCTCAACATCCTGGGCATGGAGGTGTTGGCCGCAGCGGTTTCTCTCGAGGCCGACGTGTACCTTTCCGCCCCATCGCCTCGGCTCGAGGTATCGCTTCGGCGTGAGGGCAGGTCCGTTCAGATTCTCGCCTGAATGGGAGTCTTCTTGGGATTCCGCTATCGGGATTAAAGGCGATATGGGGCTGGAGCGGCGTCACCAGTCGAGTGGGTCTGATCCATTCCAGGAGCCATGCGATTCGAGCACCCGGAACCGGGTAAACGACGTTCGGTCAGCCGTGCCGAGTTCCCGGTAGCGGTCCATCTGCGACTTGGGTTCGCCGGCTCGGTAGGCGAAGGCGCGCACGGCGGCATCATCTCTGGCGCTCCGGTCAGCATGCCTGCTGACCTGGGATTTTTGTGGAGGCGATGGGACTCGAACCCACGAACCTCTTGACTGCCAGTCAAGCGCTCTACCAGCTGAGCTACGCCCCCGTAGCTGCCCAGAGCCTCTCCGACTCCGAGCGATACCACTTACTTTGTCAACTGACAACAACCGTCAATTGCCGACCGGATCCACCATCGGACCGACCACGACTACGGAGAGGTCATCGTAGCCGAGCCGGAGGGCCGGCCCGGCTACCCGACTCCGGAGAGGCGTCCCTCGAGCTCGGACCGAGGGCGCACCCATAGGCCCCGCCACTCCGAACAGGCATTCGGTCGGGATCGTGACCGCGTGCGTCCGCCGGGGACGCCCTCGGTCAGCACCGGTGACGAAGTGCCCCGATACAAGGCGGCTGACGGGACCGTGGCCGGTCCCCACGCCAGTGAGGGCGGCGGCGGATGCCCACCCGCGTCCCCGGCGCCAGGCCGCCCAACCCGGAGCGCAGGTCGACTTTGGCCCCTGACGGTTCAACCGACCTTCTCGAAGCGGGCGGTGAGCAACCACGGGATGGGCTTGGCGCCGAACTCGTGCAGCGCGGTCATCAGCAGTCCCTCTCCGGCACAGGCATTGACGTACTCGCCCAGCGGCCGGTGCATGCTCACGAAGGTCATCTCCAAGCCGTCCCGCTCCATGTGGTCCTCGTACCTCCGGGCCTCGAGGTAGCTCCTCGAGACCCTCGGTGCGTACGTGTGCATCGAGTCCGGGTCTTCGGCGCTGGCGAACGGATGCACCATGGCCACGCACAACCAGCCGCCGGTGCGCAGTACCCGGGCGATCTCCCGGACCGTGCCGCCCAGGTCGTCGACGTCCTGCAGTGACATGCAGGCGACGACGACCGGGATGACCGCGTCGGGCAGCGGAAGCCGAGCCGCGTCCGCCTGCACCACCGGGAAGAGGCCGTCGTGCCCTGCGGCCCGGACCAGTGTCGGGGACCGGTCGACTCCCACGACGCGGTGGCCCAGCCCCATGAGCTCGCGCCCCACCCTCCCCTCGCCGCACCCGACCTCCACCAGCGGCCCGTCGCAGTGCTCGGGCAGCACACGTCGGAGCTCCGGCCAGGTCCCCTCCCAGAAGCCGTCGTGATCCTGGGAGCGCGCCCAGTGGATCCATCGGGCGGCGTTTTCCTCCCACGCTCCGCTCAGACTCACGTCTCCAAGTCTGTCCGACTCCGCCGGTCCCGGTGGCCGGGCCGTGTCCGGCACCCCGGTACGATCGTGGTCCATGGCACGGGCCTACGACGTCGTCCCAATCGAGAAGAAGTGGCAGCGTCGGTGGGCCGAGGACGGCACCTACGAGGTGGATGCGGACGACCCCCGGCCGGCTTCCTACGTGCTCACCATGTACCCCTATCCGTCGGGGCCCGCCCACATGGGCCACGTCCGCAACTACACCTTCGGCGACCTGCTGGTCCGCCACCGGACGATGTTGGGCCAGGCGGTGCTCTCGCCCTTCGGCTTCGACTCGTTCGGACTGCCGGCCGAGAACGCCGCCATCAAGACGGGCACCCATCCCCGGGTCTACACCGATGCCCGGATCGCCGAGCTGAAGGAGTCGATCACGGCGCTCGGTGCCGTCTACGACTGGCGGAGGGAGATCCGCAGCCACGATCCCGAGTACATCAAGTGGAACCAGGTCATCTTCCAGAAGCTGCTGGCCGCCGACCTCGCCTACCGGGCCAACGCACCGGTCAATTGGTGCCCGGGCTGTCAGACGGTGATGGCCAACGAGCAGGTGCTGGCCGACGGCACGTGCGAGCGTTCCGGGGACCTCGTGGTCAGGCGCGTGCTGGAGCAGTGGTTCCTCCGCATCACCAGGTATGCCGATGAGCTGCTCGCCGGGCTGGACGGGCTCGACTGGCCCGAGCGGGTGAAGACCATGCAGCGGAACTGGATCGGTCGCTCGGAGGGGGCCGAATTCGACCTCGTCGTCGAGGGCCGGGACGGCTCCGACGGACGTGAACCGCTGTCGCTCCGGGTCTTCACCACCCGGCCGGACACGTCGTTCGGCATGACCTATGCGGTGGTCGCCCCCGAGCACCCCCAGGTCGACGAGCTGACCTCCCCCGAGCACCGCGACCAGGTCGACGAACTGCGGAAGCGGGCCGCGGCCAGCAGCGACGTCGAGCGGATGTCGGAGACCGGCGCGGCCAGCCTCGCCAAACGCGGCGCCTTCACGGGCTCGTCGGTCATCAACCCGTTCACCGGGACTCCGGTGCCGGTCTTCGTGGCCGACTACGTGCTGATGGGGTACGGCACCGGGGCCATCATGGCCGTGCCGGCCGAGGACACCCGGGACTGGGACTTCGCCCAGGCCTACGGACTGCCGATCGTGCGTACCGTGCAGCCACCGCCGGGTTGGGACGACGAGGGCGGCCACGGGGGCGCCTACACGGGCACCGGCGAGAAGATCAACAGCGAGTGGCTGAACGGTCTGGACATCGCCACCGCCAAGGCCCGGGCCATCGAGTGGCTGGAGGACGAGGGCATCGGCACCCGTACCACCAACTACCGGTTGCGGGACTGGCTGGTCTCGAGGCAGCGGTTCTGGGGGTGCCCCATACCGGTCGTGTACTGCCCCGAGCACGGGATCGTCCCGGTGCCGGCCGACCAACTGCCGGTGCTCGCCCCCGATGACGTCGAGTTCCTCCCGACCGGTCGCTCGCCGCTGGCCACCAGTCCCGAATTCCTCAACACGACCTGTCCGGTCTGCGGCGGACCGGCCACCCGCGAGACCGACACGATGGACACCTTCGTCGACTCGTCGTGGTACTTCCTCCGGTTCACCGATCCCTGGAGCCCGGACCTCCCGTTCGACCCGGGCATCGCCAGCCACTGGATGCCGGTCGACCAGTACATCGGCGGCATCGAGCATGCCATCCTCCATCTGCTCTACGCCCGCTTCTACAGCCGTGCCCTGATCGATGTCGGCCTTGCCCCCGCCGGGCTCGAGGAGCCGTTCGCCCGCCTGTTCACCCAGGGGATGATCCGGATGGACGGTACGAAGATGTCCAAGTCGAAGGGCAACCTGGTGGCTCCGTCGAGCTACCTCGACACGGTCGGGGCGGACGCCCTCCGGCTCTTCCACCTCTTCGTCGGACCACCGGCCGACGACGTCGACTGGACCGAGCAGACCGACAGCGTGATCGACGGGTGCGGGCGCTTCCTCGACCGGGTGTGGCGACTGGCCGTCCCTCCGGGGCCGGAGACGCCGGCCCGGCGCACCGGGCCGCTGTCGGCCGACGACGTCGAGGTCCGGCGGGCCACGCACCGGTTGATTGACCGGGTGACCAGGGACTACGAGCGGTGGTCCTACAACACGGCCGTCGCCGCCTGCATGGAGTTCGTGAACCGGGTCCAGCCCTACGTCCGGGGTGACGGGCACGACGACGTCGTGGCCGAGGCGGTCGACAGCCTGCTGCTGGTGCTGGCCCCGATGACGCCGCACGTGACCGCCGAGGCCTGGGAGCGCCGCAACGGCGACCACATCCATCTGCGTCCCTGGCCGGTCGCCGAACCCGCACTGGTCGCCGAGGACTCGGTGACCATGGTCGTCCAGGTGAACGGCAAGGTCCGCGACCGCATCGAGGTGGCGCCGACGATCTCCGAAGAGGAGGCCGAGGAGGCGGCCATGGCCTCGGCCGTCATTCAGGAGGCGCTCGGGGGGGCGAGCCCACGGCGGATCATCGTCCGACCACCGAAGCTGGTCAACATCGTCGTCTGACCCCCTCGTCGGGGATCGGTCGTGGCGGGCGGGCACCGCCCGCCCGGGTCCGACGCCGGGCTACCGGAAGCCGGCCAGCACCTCGGCCCACCGCTCCGGGTCCATGGCGTACGGGGCGTAGAAATTGAACCGGTCGACGACGCCGCCGAATCGATCGAGCACCAGTCCGGCGATGTCGTCGAGATCACCGACGACGGCGAAGGCGCCGAGCACGTCGTCGGTGATGAGATCGGCCATCTCCTCCCAGGCACCTCGCTTGGACAGCCGGTTGAGCTCGACGTGGAGGTCCCCCCAGCCGTGGAGCTCGAGCACGGGGAGATAGGCGGGGGTGGAGCCGTAGAAGGCGAGCTGGGCCTTGACCGCCCGGGCCGCCGCTTCGAACCCCCGCTCGTCGGCCCCGGTCACCACCATGCCCGGGTACGAGATCTCCACGTCGGCACGGACCCGTCCACTGGCCGCCAGTCCCCGCTCGAGCGCCGGCACGGTCACCTCGCGCAGGTACCGCTCGGTGGTGAACCCGTGGGCCAGCATGCCGTCGGCCACCTCGCCGGCCACCTCGGTCATCCGCTCGCCGACGGCCGCCAGGAAGATCCGCGGGTTCCCGAAGGGGTTGGGTCCCGGGTCGAACATCGGGGTCATGAGCGTGTGCCGGTAGAACTCGCCCCGGAAGGCGAGCCGGCTGCCGTCGGACCAGCTCGCCCAGATGGCCCGGATGGCGAGGATCAGCTCCCGCATCCGCGGCGCCGGGTGGGACCACGGCATGGAGAAGCGCTTCTCGATGTGGGGCTTGATCTGGGAGCCGAGGCCCAGCAGGAACCGTCCCTCCGACATGGTCTGCAGGTCGTTCGCCACCTGCGCCAGGGTCATGGGATTGCGGGCGAAGGCCACGGCGATCCCGGTGCCGAGTTCGATGCGCTCGGTGTGCTCCGCAGCCAACGCCAGCGGGAGGAAGGGGTCGTGGCTGGTCTCGGCCGACCAGATCCCGTCGTAGCCGACCTGTTCGGCGAGGCGGGCGGACTCGATGGCCCCCGCCGGGTCGAATCCGAGCCCTCCGTCGATGCGCATGGGCCACGGTAGCCCGCTGCCGGAGCCGGCAGTCGTGAGGGTTCGCGCGCAAAGTGTTGCAATAAGCACCCTTCGTGACCCACAATTCGTTGGTGACCGATCTCCCGATCAGCGGCTTCCCGCCCGGCGGGTCCGTGGCCCAGGGCCCGGACGCGGGCACCGCGGCGCCCGTCCCCGAGCTGCTGGCCGTCGACAGCGTCGCCGATGTGCTCGCCGCCTTCGCCGGTGACGGACCGAACGGGGTGCCCGTCTCCGGGCGTCCCGCCGCCCGGCCGGCATCGGACGAGCAGGTCGAGGAGATCAGCGACGACGAACGCAACCGATACGGGCTGCTCTTGGACCGTGCTGCCGAGCGCGGGCTGCTCACTCCCCGGGAGTACGAGGTCCGGCTGGCCGATCTGGCCGCCGCCACCAGCGTCGACCAGATGCGGGAGATCGTGACCGTGCTACCCGGTCGGGAGGCCCCACGGCGCCCGCCGAGGGCGACCCGCACCCGGACCGGTCCGTCGTCGGCCGAGGCTGGAGCGCTGGCCGCTGATCACGTCCGCCGACGTTCCAGCCACTGGCTCGTCCTGGCGGTCCTGGTGCTGGCCATGGTGGTGGCGATGGTGTTCTTCGCCGTCTATGCCGAGCACCTGACCCACGTCGACCACTCCGGTCTCGCGGCGCGGGACCTGGCGCGGGGGCTCAGTGCCCTTCGTTCTTGAGGAACTGCTCGAGCTCGGCGGCGATCTCGTCCCCGCTGGGCACCTCGCCCCCCAGGCCCAAGGGGTCGGTCTCCTCCGAGTCGACGGCCGTCTCCAACCTCCGGACCATGTCGAGATGCTCCGGGTTCGAGCCGATCAGCTCGTCGACCTGGAGACGTGACGCGTCTCCGGCGGCCCGGACCGACGAGGAGTCGAAGACGACACCGGTGACCGCACACAGGCCCTCGATGAGGGCGGCACTGGCCTCCGGGTACGGCATGGCCGACACGTAGTGCGGCACCCGGGCCCACAGCCCGATGACCGGCACACCGGCGCTCCCGAGGGCCACCTCGAGCGCCGCCTGGACACCGGCGGGAACCTCGAGCGTGCCGTGCACCGCCCCGACGCGGCCCGCCAGCTCCGCCGACTCTGGCGGCACCGTCGAGGCCAGCCGCACCGGTCGGGTGTGGGGCGCCGGAGCCGGAAAGGCGCCGAGCCCCACGACGGTGCTCACACCGAGCCGGCGGACCAGTTCGACCACGTCGCCGATGAACGTCGGCCACCGGAAGTCCGGTTCGGGCCCGGTCAGGTAGAGCACGTCGGCCCCGGCCCGGTCCTTGCCGGCCAGCACCTGGATCGCCGGCCAGGTCAACCTGGTGGTCACCCCGTCCTCGAGCCGGGCGATGGGCCGGCGCGCCCGCTGGTCGATGAGCAGCTCCGTGTCGAACGTGGCCACGAGGTCCGTCGGGGACGAGGTCAGGAGCTCGGCGACGGCGGCCGAGGCGCCCATGCCGGCATCCACCCATCCCTCCAGCGAGACCACCATGACCGGCCGGGACAGCCGGCCCTCGGCACCGGGTCCCCATCGGGGATCGAACTGATAGAGGGGCACGGGATGGGGATCGGTCACAGGGACTCCACTTCGGACAACGCCCGCTCACCTAGGCGCCCGACATGGGCGGCGAACTGGTCCACGCCGGAGCGGTCGCCGGCAGCGGCCCCGCCTGCGTAGCGCACGTAGACCCCTTGGAGGATACAGGCCAGCTTCCAGAATCCGAACGCCC
>CAZNLF010000148.1:0-7780 GCA_964573595.1 uncultured Acidimicrobiaceae bacterium
CCGACCGGTCACGGGGCTGCCCCGGCGCCCGGGCCCGACACGGGCAGCACCCCGTCGCCCGCGCCCTCGTTCGCCTCCGCACCGGGGGAGACGGCACCGCCGCCGCCGCCTCCTGGCGGCATGGCCGCCGCCCGGACCGCCGGCACACCTCCTCCCCCTGTGGTCGCGCCCCCGGGGTCCGGCCTGGGCGCCCCCGCGGCTGCGGCTGCGGGCGTGGCCGCCGGGTGGGAGGGGCTCGCCGACCCGGCCGCCCACGGAGCCGAGACCGCCGCGTGGCAGGGTCCACCGCTCGGCCAGGTGCCCGCCGGCGACGTCATGCCGCCCCAGAAGAAGACGAGGTCCTGGCGGCGGGGTCGCCAGGAGGCCGAGGTGCCGCCGCCCCCGCCGGGTGCGTTCGGCCAGCCCCAGCCCCCCTCGGGACCACCTCCGAACCCGGTGGTCATGAGCCCGGGCACGCTGCCGCCCCCTGCCGGGTACCCGTCGCCGGCCGGCCCGCAGGACCCGTTGGTGTGGAAGCCGCCGATCGACCCGGTCACCGGCGAGGCGGTGTGGGACACCGCCACCCCGGGCTCCGATCTCACCGCGCCCACCGAGGCCGCCCCGAAGCGGTCGAGGGGATGGAAGCGCGGCGCCAAGGCGGGTGCTGCGGCCGGTGTGGCCGCCGGGGCCGCCGGGGCGACCGCCTTCGACGGAGGTCCCGGATTGGCCGCACCGGGCAGCGCACCGGGTGCACCGGGCGTCACGGGCGCGCCGGGGGACACGGGTGCCTGGGCATCAGGGCCCGGCGACCCCTTCGCCACCGCGGGTCAGCCCCCGGCTCCGGGTGACGGCACGGTGCCCCCCGCGTCGGGCGGGCACTCCGCCAAGGAGGGCCGGAACAACCGAACGGCCATACTCCTGTTGGTCCTCCTGCTCGTGGTCGTGGCCGCGGGCGGCGCCTACTACTTCGTCAAGCACCGCAACAACAGCACGACCACGACCGTGGCCCCGGCCGTCCCGTCAGGCGGTGCGGCCGCGCTCGCGCTGGCCCAGTCGATCAACCTGCGGCCCACCGACCTGCCGGCCGGGTGGACCCGCGACACGACCCCGGGAGCGGCGACCAGGCCACCGGCGCCCACCGCCACGGCGCTGGCGTCGGCCAACCAGGCCTTGTCGACGTGCCTCGACCAGCCGGCCGCCATCATGTCCGGCCTGTTCGGGGCCTCGGCACCGGGCCAGTTGGCCCTGGCCATCTCGCCGGTCTTCCAGAGTGGCTCCGACCCGGGCATCCAGATGTACTCGGCGACCCGGACCATGGGCACCGCAGCCGAGGCACAGGCGCTCGCCGCACCGTTCGCCGCGCCCAACTTCGCCACGTGCTACGGCACCTACCAGACGACGTTGGCATCCGCCGCCGTGCCCGGCGCCACCGCCGCGGTCCAGGTGATCACCCTCACCGCACCGAGCACCGTGCACTCGTTCGGGTACGTCACCACCTTCACGCTCCCGGGTCAGGGCACCGAAGTGGTGGGCCAGGCCTTCATCATCGGCGGGCGGACAGAGACCCGTCTGCAGCCCTCCACCAACGGCCCGGCCATCCCCTCGAGCGACTTCAACCCGCCCTACAACGCCATCGTCGGCCGGGTGGCCCAGGCTGCCGCCCGCTGATCTCGCCGGGGGAGGCGCGGCGGGGCCGCACCCCCGACCCCGCCGGGTCGGGACGGGTCGGGTCTCAGACTCCTTCGGGGGCCAGTCGGGCGATCATGGCGAGGGCACGGTAGGCGGCCTCGGCCGGACCGGTCTCGTCCGGTCGCAGGGTGTTCGACATGATCCGCAGGATCCAGGTCATGAGCGACTCCGAGTACATGCCGGTCCCGACGCACAGCTGCATGAGCTCGGGTCGGCTGATCACCCGGATGAAGGCCCTCGCCACCCGGTAGTAGAGCCCGTAGGCGTCGTCGAGGCGGGCCTCGTAGCGGTCCAGCGCCCCCGGCCCCCCGCCCTGGAGTGCCTCACCCAGTGACGCCGCCGCCAAGCGGCCGGTCTCGTAGCCGTAGGCGATCCCCTCCCCGTTGAAGGGATTGATCGACCCGGCCGCGTCGCCCACCACCAGCGTGGTGGGTCCGACCCTCGGCCCGACGGCCAGGCCCATCGGGAGCTTGCCCCCGGTCGGTGCGCCCAGGCTGGTCGAAGGGGACAGCTCCCACTCCTTCGGCGCGTAGGCCACGAAGTGGTCCATCAGCGTCGAGGTGTTCACACCCTTCCACCGCCGGTCGGTGGACAGGAGGCCCACCCCGACGTTGACCCGGCCGTCACCCAGCGGGAAGATCCACCCGTATCCGGGGACGACCTTGCCGTCGCCGTCGCGGATGTCGAGGTGTGACTCGATGAAGGTCTGGTCGTGCCCGGGGGAGGTGTAGTAGCCCCGGAGCGCCATGCCCATCGGCTGGGAGCGGTCACGGGCCGTGCCGAGGGACCGGCCGAACCTCGAGTTGGCGCCGTCGGCCACCACCACGTAGCGGGCCCTCACGCTTCGCCGCGCACCCGTCGACTTCTCCTTCACCACCGCACCGGCACAGGCGGGCAGACCGGCGGCCGCCCGGGCGGTCGGAGCGGTGGGGACCGACCGTGGTTGCCCGAGGATCGGCTCCACCGCCTCGGTGCCCTGCCACACGGTGGCTCCGGCCTTGACGGCCCGCTCGTTCACGATGGCGTCGAGGTCGTGCCGGGTCACCACGTATCCGTAGGAGGGGAAGCTCGGGTGCTCGGGCCATGGCAGGTCGAGGACCCTGCCGTAGGCGTGGGCCCGCAGCCCCGAGTAACGGTGGGCTCCGGTGAGCGCGCCCTCGATCCCCATGTCGGCGAGCTGACGCACCGAACGCGGGGTGAGGCCGTCACCGCAGGTCTTCTCCCGGGGAAAGACCTTCTTCTCCACCAACGCGACGTCCCAGCCGGCCTCGGCCAGCCAGTAGGCGCACGACGAGCCCGAGGGGCCCCCGCCGACCACCAGGACGTCGTGAACGTGGTCGTTGCCGTCCGGGGCGTGGGTGGTCGAGTTCACGATCACTGATCGTAGGGGCCGTGGCGGGCCCATGGCACCGCGGGGGTCGGTCCACGCCCGCCACCCCGGCGTCGCGCGGATGTGCCTGCCCGAACGGGCACGTGGTAAAAACAACTTCCTGTGGACGATTATCTGCCGATCCTCATCCTCCTCATCCTCGGTTTCCTGTTCGCCGCCCTCTCGTTCGTGGGCTCGTCGATGCTGGCCCCGGGGAAGCGCCCGACGTCGGCGAAGACCGCCCCCTACGAGTGCGGCATCGTCCCGGGCATCGACCCGCCGACCAGGTTCCCGGTCCGCTTCTACCTGATCGCCATGATCTTCATCATCTTCGACATCGAGATCGTCTTCCTCTACCCGTGGGCGGTGATCTTCCGCCAGCTGCGCTCCTTCGGGCTGGTCGAGGTGGTGGTCTTCGCCGCCGTGGTGTTCATCTCCTTCCTCTTCCTGGTGAGCAACGGCGCCCTCAGCTGGGGACCGGCCAAGCGCCTGGTCGGGGCCATGCCGTCGAGGACCTCCGAGTCCACCATCGCCCGCATCTCGGCCGGACCGGGGGGTCCCGGCCGCTCGTCGACGCGCACCGCCGGGGGCGCCGAGCCCGCGGGTCGGCCCGCTGCCGGTGGTTCAGATCCAGACGCCCCGACGACCGGAGAGCCGGCCACTGCGCCGAGCGGACCCGGTCGGGCCGCGTAGCGCGGGGAAGGAGGCCGGCCATGGGTCTCGAGGACCTCCAGCACAATTTCCTCACCGGTCGGCTCGAGGACCTGGTCAAGTGGGCACGCACCTACTCGATGTGGCCGGCCACCTTCGGCCTGGCCTGCTGCGCCATCGAGATGATGTCGGTGGGGGCGGCCGACTTCGACCTGGCCCGCTTCGGGATGGAGGTCTTCCGGGCATCCCCGCGCCAGGCCGACCTCATGATCGTGGCCGGCCGGGTGTCACAGAAGATGGCCCCGGTGCTCCGCCAGGTCTACGACCAGATGATGGAGCCCAAGTGGGTCCTGTCGATGGGCGTCTGCGCCAGCACGGGCGGCATGTTCAACAACTACGCGATCGTCCAGGGCGTGGACCAGATCGTACCGGTCGACGTCTACGCACCCGGTTGCCCGCCGACCCCCGAGACCCTGATGCACGCCATCCTCACGCTGCACGAGAAGGTGCGGACCAACGACATCACCCACCGCGCCCCGGTCGCCATGCCCGGCCCGGCGGACGGCCCGGCGGGGACCACCCTCGCCCACGACGAGGGGGAGGACACCGACGACGGCCGCACCCACGCCGACGAGGCCACCTCGGGCTGGACCCCGGACCGCCCCGACGCCGTGCACCTCGGGACTCCCAAGCGCAACCCGGTGATCGCCCGGAGCGTCGGTGAGCCCCTGTGACGGTGATCGACGGACCGGAGATCGCCGAGGAGCCCACCGGGGCGAGCGAGTCGGGTGGCGGGTCGTCGCGCCGCCCCGGGCGCCCGAACCAGGAGGTCGTCTTCCCCAGCCGCGAGCAGTACGCGGGGGTGGTGGCCGAGTACCGCGAGGGTGGGTTCGAGACGTGCTCGGACCTGTGCGGGGTGGACTACCTCACCCATCCCGGCCGGTCCGTGCCCGAGGGCGTGACCCCCGAGCGGTTCGAGGTGGTGGTCAACCTGCTCTCGCTCAGCCAGGCCAAGCGGGTCCGCATCCGCCTGCAGGTCCCCGAGACGGATGCCACGGCGCCGTCGCTCTTCGAGCTGTACCCGGGCACCGAGGCGATGGAGCGCGAGGCCTTCGACCTCTTCGGCATCGTGTTCTCCGGGCACCCTGACATGACCCGTATCCTCCTGCCCGAGGACTGGGAGGGCCACCCCCTGCGCAAGGACTACGGCGTGGGCCGGGTGCCGGTCCAGTTCAAGGGAGCACCGGGCCCCCGATGACCGAGAACGAGGCGGGATTGGACGGCGCCGCGGTGGGGCCACACCCCGACACGGTGCTGGACCCGCCGCCGTCCGGGGACGACTTCCTAGAGGACGGCCCCTTCGACCGGCCCCAAGGCCTGGTGGCCGAGACCTCGGAGGGCATCCAGGAGCTGACCCGCCGCGACCAGACCGATCCGTCGGAGCTCCGACGGGAGGTGGGTGCGGTGCTCCGCCTGCCCGAGGGGGTCGCCGTCGACCCCTCGGACATCGACATCGAGCAGAGCGACGACGAGACCATGATCATCAACATGGGACCACAGCACCCCTCCACCCACGGGGTGCTCCGCCTCATGCTCGAGCTCGACGGTGAGACGGTGCTCCGCACCAAGCCGGTCATCGGCTACCTCCACACCGGCATGGAGAAGACGGCCGAGGAGCTGACCTACGTCCAGGGGTCGACCAACGTCACCCGCATGGACTACCTCGCCCCGCTCCACAACGAGCTGGTGCTGTCACTGGCCGTCGAGGCCCTGCTCGGCGTCGAGATGCCGCCCCGCTCGGACTGGATCCGGATGCTGCTCGTCGAGCTCAACCGGGTCTCCTCCCACCTCATGTGGATGGCCACCAACGGCATGGACCTCGGCTCCACCTCCATGATGATCTACGGCTTCCGCGAGCGGGAGATGGTCCTGGCCTTCTTCGAAAAGACGACCGGGCTGCGGATGAACCACAACTTCATCCGGCCGGGCGGCACGGCCGCCGACCTGCCCGACGGCTGGGAGGACGACGTGACGGTCATCTGCGACACCGTCATGGCCCGCACCGACGAGTACGACGAGCTCCTCACCGGCCAGCCCTTGTTCCGCCAGCGGTCCGAGGCCATCGGGACCATCTCGGCCGAGGAGGCACTGGCCCTCAGCCTGACCGGACCGGTCCTGCGCTCCACCGGGGTCCCGTGGGACCTCCGGCGGTCGATGCCCTACCTCCGGTACGACGAGGTGTACTTCGACGTCATCGTCGGCACCTACGGCGACAATTTCGACCGCTACTCGATCCGGCTGAACGAGATCCGGGAGTCGGTGAAGATCATCAGGCAGATCGTCGAGAAGATGCCGGCCGGCGACTACCGGGTGCAGGACAAGAAGGTGACCCCTCCTCCCCGTGGGCGGATCGACGAGTCGATGGAGGCCCTCATCCACCATTTCAAGGTGTTCACCGAGGGGTTCAAGGTCCCCGAGGGGGAGGTCTACGTGGCCGTCGAGTCGCCCCGGGGCGAGCTCGGCTGCTACCTCGTGTCCGACGGCTCCCCCAAGGCCTACCGGATGCACATCCGGGGGCCGAGCTTCGTCAACCTCCAGGGGCTCCCGCTCATGATGCGCGGTGGCCTCCTTGCCGACGCCGTGGCCGTCTGCTCGACCATCGACCCGGTGATGGGGGAGGTGGACCGATGAGCGAGACCCCGACCCCGGTCGACGCCCCGCGCCGGGCCGGCAGCCGGGGCGCCCCGCCGCCGAGCCACCTGTCGGCCGACGTCCTCGAGCGGGCACGCCAGCTGATCGCCCTCTACCCCCAACCGCGCTCGGCGCTGATCCCCCTCTGCCACCTGGCCCAGGAACAGGACGGCTGGCTCACCCCGGCGGCGATGGTGGACATCGCCGGGCTGGTCGGCGTCACGCCCACCGAGGTGCTG
The DNA here is from genome assembly GCA_964573595.1 of uncultured Acidimicrobiaceae bacterium. Classification (GTDB taxonomy): domain Bacteria; phylum Actinomycetota; class Acidimicrobiia; order Acidimicrobiales; family RAAP-2; genus Bog-756. Next base: position 6,619 of record CAZNLF010000148.1, read on the forward strand.
GGCACCGCCTCGTTCTACGACATGCTGCACACCGAGCCGGTGGGCCGGCACGTGGTGGCGGTGTGCACCAACATCGCCTGTCTCCTTGGTGGCGCCGAGGAGCTCTTGGAGCATGCCGAGCACTCGCTCGGGGTGAACGCCGGGGGCACGACCTCCGACGGCGTGGTCACCCTGGAAGAGGCCGAGTGCCTGGCCGACTGCGACCGCCCCCCCTGCGTCCAGGTGAACCACCGCTTCGTCGGCGCCCAGACCCCGGAGAGTTTCGACCGGTTGGTCGCCGAGCTCCGGTCCGGAAGCCGCCGCGAGGAGATCCCCCCCCATGGCACCCTGAACCGGGTACGCCGGTCCACCGGGCTCGAGGTGAGCCCGGGGCAGGTGGCCGCCGAGCGGGCGGCCGTGGCCGAGGCCCAGGCCGAGCGGGCGGCAGCGGCCGAGGCGGCGAAGACGGCCGGCGGCAGTCCGGGTGCCGGAACGGCAGGGGGGTCCTAGTGGCTATCACCGACCCGCCCAAGATCGTCACCTCCCGGTTGGGCTATTACGACTCCCACACCCTCGAACGGTACCTGGCCACCGGTGGGTACGAGGGGTTGCGCAAGGCCCTGGGCATGACGCCCGAGGAGGTGACCCACGAGGTCGATACGGCGAGCCTCCTCGGCCGCGGCGGTGCCGGGTTCCCGGCCGGCCGCAAGTGGGCCATGCTCCGCAAGAACCCCGTCACCTACCTGGTGGTCAACGGCGACGAGAGCGAACCCGCCACCTTCAAGGACCACCTGCTCGTCGAGCGGGACCCCCACCAGCTGGTCGAGGGCGTCCTGATCGCCGCCTATGCGCTGCAGGTGACCCAGGTGTTCATCTTCGTGCGGGGCGAGTTCGCCCTCGGCCTGGAGCGGGTGCAGGCGGCGCTCAACGACGCCTACGCGCACGGTGCCGTCGGGGCCGACATCTTCGGGTCGGGGTTCTCGGTCGACGTCGTCGTCCACCCGGGTGCCGGTGCCTACATCTGCGGCGAGGAGACCGCGCTGCTCGAGTCGCTGGAGGGCAAGCGCGGGTTCCCCCGCATCAAGCCCCCGTTCTTCCCGGCCGCCATCGGCCTCTACGGCGAGCCCACCGTGGTCAACAACGTGGAGACCATGTCCAACCTCCCCTGGATCGTCCTCAACGG
>CAZNLF010000149.1:0-7773 GCA_964573595.1 uncultured Acidimicrobiaceae bacterium
TCGGATCGACCCGCTTGTCCTTGCAGTGCACCTGCAGGATGGGCAGGCGCTCGTCGAGGTCCGGGAGGGGGACGACGATCTGGCGGTCGAAGCGCCCCGGTCGCAGGATGGCCGCGTCCAGGATGTCGGGGCGGTTGGTGGCCGCCATCACCACGATGCCCTCGGTCGGGTCGAACCCGTCCATCTCGGACAGCATCTGGTTGAGCGTCTGCTCCCGCTCGTCGTGGCCGCCGCCGAGCCCGGCGCCCCGCTTGCGGCCGATGGAGTCGATCTCGTCGATGAAGACGATGGCCGGGGCCTGCTTGCGGGCGGTGGCGAACAGGTCGCGGACCCGGCTGGCCCCCACGCCCACGAACATCTCCATGAAGTCCGAGCCGCTGACCGACATGAAGGGCACGCCGGCCTCGCCGGCGACGGCCCGGGCCAGGAGGGTCTTGCCGGTGCCCGGGGGCCCGACGAGCAGGATCCCCTTCGGGATGCGCGCCCCGATCTCCTTGAACCGGGCCGGCGTCTTCAAGAAGTCGACCACCTCGCTGATCTCCAGCTTGACCCCGTCGTAGCCGGCGACGTCGTCGAACGTCGTCGAGGGCCGCTCGGTGGAGTAGAGCTTGGCCTTCGAGCGGCCGATGGACATGATGCTTCCCATTTGACCCTGTGCCTTTCGGCTGATGTAGAAGAAGATGCCGCCCAGGATGGCGAACGGCAGGACCCACTCCAGCAGGATCCCGACGAGCGGGTTCGTGGTGCCGGGGGTGAGGTGGTAGTTCGACCCGAGCGGCTTGAGGGCGTTGATCTCCGAGTCGATGATCGGGTTGGGTCCGTTGACGGTGAAGGTTCCGCCGTTGGCCAGGTCGCCGGTGATCACCCCGGTCGACAGGTCGACGGTGGCGTTCTTGACCTGCTTGCCCTGGATGTCGCTGAGGAAGCTGTTGTAGGTGAGGGTGTTGGTCTTCGCCTTGTTCACCAGGTTCGGGACGATCAGCACCGCGATGACCGCCACGAGGATCACCACATAGAGGACCATGCGGTTCTTGTTCTGGCCGGGGGCTTCCTGGCCGGGGCCACCGGCGGGCGGCGGCCCACCAGGCACGTTGGGGTTGGGCGGAGTCACCCCGTCATGCTATGCGCCCGAGCGGGCGTTTGAGGCATCGGCACCCCTGCCCACCTCGGCCCGCCGCCTGTGGCGACCCACGCCTCGGTAACGTGGGAGGGTGATCGAGCGGTCCGAATCCAGTGCGGGCCGCCGCGTCCCGGCGGCCGACGGGACGGCGGGCGAGCCCCGCCCCGCGGTGGGAGCGCCCGTCCCCCCGCCACCGGACTGGGCGCCCCCGCCCCCGACGGTGCCACCGCCCGGATGGGAACCGGCCCCGACCGGGCCGTCGGCGGGAGCCCCCGACGGCGGGTCGGTGGCCGCACGGCCGCACGCCGGCGACGTGTCGCTCGGTCTCCAGCTCGCCGCCGGTGGGGCGCCGGACGCACGCCCGTCGGCGTGGATGTGGCTCCTGTTCGCGGCGTTGGGGTTCCTCGGGGGCCAGGTCGTCGCCGCGGTGTTCGCCGCGCTCGCCGCCGCGGTCAGCGGCGACACCAGCTCGCTCGCCGCCATCGCCCGACTCAGCGAGCCTCCCACCTGGTACATCGTCTCCACCCTGCTCGGACTGTGGGCCGGGTTCTTCGGCTCGGCGTGGCTGGCCACCGGTGTCAAGGGCACCAAAAGCTTCCGGCGGGACCTCGGGCTCCGCTTCCGTCGGATCGACCTCCTCGGGATCCCGATCGGTGTGGGCGGCCAGTTCCTGGTGGTGCTCATCTACATCCCCATCTCCCACCACGTCCACGACTTCAACCAGAAGTTCGACGCACCGAGCCAGCGGCTCACCGGCGGGGCCCACGGCACGTCGTTCTTCATCATCGCCGTGCTCACCGTGCTCGGGGCGCCCTTCTTCGAGGAGCTGTTCTTCCGGGGGGTGCTGCTGCGGTCGCTCGCCCGGCTGTTCGGGGACATCGGCGGCTGGGTGGGTCCGACCCTGGCGGTGATCGTGACGGGCGTGCTCTTCGGCCTCGCCCACGCCGAGTCACTCCAGCTCCTGGGTCTGGCCGTCTTCGGGATCATCCTCTCGGTCGTCTCCTACCGGACCGGCCGGCTGGGCATGAACATGGTCGCCCACGCCACGTTCAACCTGGTGGCGGTGGCCGCCGCGGTGGTGTGGCCGCTGGCCCTCGGCAACGGGGTGCTGTTCTGAGATGACCGCGCCCACCGACACGACCGCGCCCGTCGGTGCGGCCCGGCCGGCCGCGGCATCACCCGACGTCGGTCCGCCGGCACCGGTGGAGGAACCCGGCCGCCTCCGCTGCCTCCTCAACCGCCTGGGCCGCCGGTCGGCCTGGCCGGGATGGGCCAACCTCGCGGTGGTGGCCGGCGTCACGCTGGTGGCGCTGAGCCAGCTGCATCCCTCGCTGCTGCTCGCCAACACGACCACGGCCGGGGGCGACACCGGCGCCCACGTCATGCTGCCGGCGTTCATGAAGTCCCAGCTGTTGACCCACGGCCAGCTCACCGGGTGGGACCCCGACTGGTACGACGGGTTCCCCCTCTACACCTTCTACTTCCCGCTTCCCGGGCTGATCACGATCCTGTTCAACGCCGTGGTCTCCTACGACGTCGCCTTCAAGCTCGTGACGGTGCTCGGCACGCTCACGCTGCCCGTCTGCGCCTGGGCCTTCGGCCGCCTGGCGGGCCTGCGCGACCCGGGGCCGGGGTGCCTGGCCGCCGCCACGCTACCGTTCCTCTTCGAGCCGAGCTTCTCCATCTACGGGGGCAACATCCTGTCCACGTTGGCGGGGGAGTACTCGTTCTCGCTGAGCCTCTCCTTTGCCCTCTTGTTCCTCGGGGTCTTCGCCGCCGGGCTGCGGACAGGCCGGCACCGCTCCCTGGCTGCCGTGCTGTTCGCCGTCACCCTGCTCTGCCATCTGCTCCCCGCGCTGTTCGCCGCGGCCGGGGCCGTGGTGTGGCTCCTCCTCGACGCCGACCTGGTCCGCGGCAGCCGGATCGGACGGGCCGCAGCCGCGGCCCGCCGGCGCTGGACGAGCCGGCTGACCTGGGCGGTGGTGGTGGGTGCCATCGGGGCGGGCCTCACGGCATGGTGGCTGGTCCCCTTCGCCACCGAGGAGGCCTACACGACCAACATGGGGTACACGAAGGTGCTGGGCTTCCCCCACCTGCTGTTCCCGGGATCGGCCCGGTGGGTCCTCGCCGCCGACGTGGTGGGGCTCGTGGCCATGGTGGTCCGGCGCAACCGGGTGGCGCTCTTCCTCGCCGTGATGGCCGGCTTCTCCGCCGCCGCCGTCTGCCTCGATCCGGCCAACAAGCTCTACAACGCCCGCTTCCTTCCCTTCTGGTTCCTCTGCCTCTACCTCGTGGCCGGCTACGCCCTGGCCGAGTGCGTGGCCGCCGTGGCCCGGTGGAACCGGCGCCGCCGGCTCGAGCTCTGGGTGGAGGTGGTCCGGGGGCGGGTCATGGGCGCCGCCGGCGTCGCATGGCGACCCGGGGAGCGCATCAGCCGGTTCCGTCGGCCGACGCCGGACGGGAACCCGCCGGGCTCGGTGGTCGGCCCGATCGTCGCGCTGGCCGCGGCCTGCCTGGCCGTCGTGCCGCCGCTGGTGCTGCCGGCCGCCACCCTCAGCTCGATCGGCATCACCGTGGGGGCCGACCAGCCGGGCGCCTGGGCCGAGTGGAACTACTCGGGCTACCAGCAGAAGCCGGACTACCCCGAGTACCGGGCGGTGATCCGGATGATGGCCAAGGTCGGCGACACGAACGGTTGTGGCCGGGCCATGTGGGAGTACGACCCCTCGCTCAACCGGTTCGGCACGACCATGTCCCTCATGCTCCTGCCCTACTGGACCAACGGCTGCGTCGATTCGATGGAGGGACTGCTCTTCGAGTCGTCGACGACCACGCCGTTCCACTTCATCAACCAGAACGAGCTGTCGGTCAACCCCTCGGACGCGGTGGTGGGGCTTCCCTACGGTGGGCTCAACGTCCCCCTCGGCATCGAGCACCTCCAACAGCTCGGCGTGAAGTACTTCCTGGCCTCGTCGGCCACCGTCGAGCAGGCCGCCTCGGCCGACCCCGCCCTGACCCAGATCGCCTCCACCGGACCGTGGGACACCTCGTACAACGGCGAGACGCTCGACACGACGTGGAAGGTCTACGAGGTGTCCGGCTCGTCGCTGGTGCAGCCCCTGGCCGACCGGCCGGTGGTGTGGAAGGGGGTCGGACCCGCCCAGAGCAGTTGGCTCGCCCCGGCGGTGAGCTGGTACGACAACCCCGGCCAGTGGGGCGTGGTGCCCGCTGCCGGCGGACCGGCCTCCTGGGAGCGGGTGTCGCCGTCGGCGACCCGTCTGGACGCGGTGGCCGAGCCGAAGACCGTGGTGTCGGCGGTCACCCAGACCGACAGCTCGATCTCGTTCCACGTCGACCGGGTCGGAACGCCGGTCGAGGTCAAGGTGTCCTACTTCCCGAACTGGGTGGCCACCGGGGCCGAGGGGCCCTGGCGGGTGGCACCGAACCTGATGGTGGTGGTGCCGACCAGCCACGAGGTGACCCTCACCTACGCCAGCTCGGGACCCCAGAGGGCGGGGGAGCTCATCACGCTGGCGGCGCTGGTCGCCGCGGTGGCGGTGGCCGTCGCCGGGCGTCGGGCCCGGCGGCGGAGGCGGTCGGCCGCCGGTGCGGCGCCCGGCGCGTGAGCACGACGGTGCGATGAGCCGGACCCTCGGGATGTTCCCCCTCTCGACGGTGCTGTTCCCCCAGGCCGGGCTACCCCTCCACGTGTTCGAGGAGCGCTACCGCACGCTGATGGCCGAATGCCTCGACGGTGACGGTGAGTTCGGCGTCGTGCTCATCGCCCGGGGGTCCGAGGTCGGCGGCGGCGACCAGCGGGTCGACATCGGCACGGTGGCTCGGATCTCCCGCATGAGCGAGCTGGAGGACGGTCGGATCCTGGTGGTCGCCTACGGCACGGGGCGGGTGCGGGTGACCGCATGGCTGGAGGACGCCCCCTATCCGCGGGCCGAGGTCGAGGAGCTCACATTGCGGCACGGCACGAGTGACACGGAGGCGACCGGCACGGCCGAGCTCGCCGTCCGTCGGCTCCGCTCGTTGCTCTCGGAGCTGGGTGACGTCCCGGCCCTGCCCCACGACCTCGACCTTTCGGGACCGGCCGAGGACGTCGGCTGGCGGCTGTGCGAGCTGGCCCCCCTCAACCTGGTCGACCGCCAGCAGCTGCTCGCCGCCTCCCGGCTCGACGAGCAGATGGGCCTGCTGACCGGCCTGTGCGACGCCATGGCCGAGGATGTGATCGGTCTCCTGGCCGGCGGCGCGAACGGGTGAGCACCCGGCCCGTGGCCGCGTTCGCCGGCACCACCACTCACGCGCTCAGGGAGCCTCCTCGGCCTCGAGGAAGCGCGTGATGCCGTCGGCCAGGCCGTTGGCCGCCAGCTGGCGCCAGGCCGGGCTCTCGGTCAGGGAGGCGTCGGTCGGGTTCTGCATGTTGGCGCACTCGACGAGCACCTTGGGCACCGTCGTGAGGTTGAGACCGCCGAGGTTGTCGCGCTCGTCGACGCCGTTGCTGCCCGAGTAGTCCGACGGCGCCTCGCCGGTGTCGGTGGCGAACGTGGAACGCACGTCGGTGGCCAGCTGTGCCGATGCGGGGACGACGGCGGTGTTGTTGCTGATCGGGCTGACCACCGGCGCCGGCTCGATCACGTCGAAGCCCCGACCGGAGACCGGGCCGCCGTCCGCGTGGATGGAGACCGCGGCCGCGGCCTGGGCGTCGTTGCCGATGGCGGCCCTGGTGTTGACACAGGGTCCCACGCCCGCATCGGTGGACCTGGTCATCACGACGGTGGCACCCTCCTGCTCCAGCAGGCTCTGCAGCCGGGTGGCCACGTCGAAGTTGAAGGCGTGCTCCGGATAGCCCGAGGCGGTCTCCGTGCCCACCGTGTCACACGGCTCGGTGAAGTTCCCCCCGTCGATCGGCTGGTCGATGAACCCCGGGTCCCCGCCGTTCCCGCCGTCGTGGCCGGGGTCGACCGCCACCGTGTCGCCGACCAGCGGTGGGACGTCCACCGAGCCGTCGAGGGGGGCGCCCCCGAAGGCGAAGACCGAGCCGTCGGCGGAGACCACCCGGTACCCCCCGGCGGGGGCGACCGAAAGTCCGACGGCGCCGCGCCGCAACGACCCCACCGCCGATCCCTCGAACGGGGCGTCGCCGAAGGAGAACACGCCGCCGTCGGACGCCACCAGCCAGTAGCCGCCCCCGTCGGTGGTGGCCGCCATGCCCACGATGGGCCGGTTGAGCGGCTTGCCGCCCATCGATCCCTCGAACGGGGCGTCGCCGAAGGAGAACACGCCGCCGTCGGAGGCCACCACCCAGTAGCCGCCGGTGGCCGTGTCGACCGCCGAACCCACGACCAGGTGGTAGCTGACCGGCTCTCCCGACGAGAGGTCCCGGGCCGTCACCGGGCTCCGGTGCACGATCGACGCCGACACGGCCGGAGCCACCGCCACGAGCAGTACCGACACCACGAGCGCCGCCAATCCGGCCGGTCCTCGGGATCTGGTCACGGAGGTCACCGGTACGATCCTGCCACAGCGACGTCTTGGGCCGACGCCCGGAGCCGACCCCGGAGGGCCGCGTGCGGGAGCCCGGGCGGCCCGGTGATGGGCGTGGGTGGGCTGACTAGGATGACCGGTCCATGGGCAGCCTCTCGACGGTATTCAAGGCGTACGACATCCGAGGGGTCGTCCCCGACGAGCTCAACGCCGAGCAATTCCGTGCCATCGGCATGGCGGTGGCACGCTTCACCGGCGGGCCCCGACTGCTCGTCGCCCGCGACATGCGGGAGTCCGGGGTGGAACTCGCCCGGGCCTTCGCCGACGGCGCCCGCTCCGAGGGCGTGGCCGTCACCGATCTCGGCCTGGCCTCCACCGACCTGCTCTACTTCGCCGCCGGAAGCCTCGACGCACCCGGGGCGATGTTCACGGCGTCCCACAACCCGGCCCGGTACAACGGATTGAAGCTCTGCCAGTCGGGTGCGCGGCCCATCGGACGGGACACCGGTCTCGACGAGATCCAGGCCATCGCCGAGTCGCTGCTCGACGAATGGGGGAACTCCGGCCCCCCACCGGTCGACCCGAACCGGCTGGCCCCGCTGGACGAGCGTTCGGTGCTCGACGCCTATGCGGATCACGTCCGCTCGTTCGTGGACGTCTCCGCCCTCCGACCGCTGCGGGTCGTCGCCGACACCGCCAACGGCATGGGTGGGCTCGTCGTTCCCAAGGTGTTCGAGGGCCTGCCCCTCGAGGTGGAGATCCTCTTCCCCGAACTCGACGGGAATTTCCCGAACCACCCGGCCGACCCCATCCAGCCGGAGAACCTGGTCGCGCTCAACAAGCAGGTGCTGGCCAGCGGCGCCGACGTCGGACTGGCCTTCGACGGCGACGCCGACCGCGTCTTCCTGGTGGACGAGCGGGCCGAGCCCGTGTCGGGTTCGTTGACCACGGCGCTCGTCGCGTCCGCGATGCTGGCCAAGCACCCGGGCTCCACCGTGCTGTACAACTGCATCTGCTCGCGTGTCGTGCCCGAAGTCATCGCCGAGGAGGGCGGGGTCGGCATCCGGACCAAGGTGGGGCACAGCTACATCAAGGCGGTCATGGCCGAAACGGGAGCCGTCTTCGGCGGGGAGCACTCGGGCCACTACTACTTCCGGGAC
>CAZNLF010000150.1:0-6305 GCA_964573595.1 uncultured Acidimicrobiaceae bacterium
TGGAGCACCATCGTCGCACCGCGAGTCCGTCGGGTGTTGATGGCGTCGAGCACCATCACGGGACCGAAGGACATGCCTCCGGCACCGATCAGACAGATCTTCGGTCCACCACCTGGCTCCATCACTTCCCCGCTTCCTCCGGCTGCCCGATCGTAGCGGTCAGCCCTCCGTGGACGTGCCGGTCGCCCCGGGTGGCGGATCGTAGCGGTCAGCCCTCCGAGGAGGTGCCGGTCGCATTGGGTGGCGGATCGACGCCGGGGGCGCCGTCGTCGTTCACGTGCTCGGTCCACTCCGATCCGGACCAGTAGCGGTGCTCGTGCTTGAAGAAGGGGTCGCGGAACCAGCCCGGGGCGGTCCCGGTCTGCGTCGGGCCCGGGCCGGCCGGCGAGCCGTCGGGGTGCTTCTGGGCGCCGGGGGGCGGCGGGCCGGTGAACGAGCGGTGGGACGTGGGACGGCCCTGGCGACCGGCCCGGCGGCGCTGCGAGGTCACATAGCGGATCGCGAACATGCCCGCGAAGATGGCGATCGGCACCCACGAGCCGTGTCCGTATCCGTATCCGAGCATCACCTGTGCAGTGTAGGACCGCTCGTCCGCCGGCGGTCGTCGGATCAGTCGGTCGGCTTCATCCGCTCCAGTGCGGCGGCCATCTGCCGGTGCACCAGCTCGACGGCCTGCAGTGGCCTGATCATGACCCGGAACTCGATGATCCGCCCCTGGTCGTCAGCCCGGATGATGTCGACGCCGTTGACGTACGTGCCGCCGATGGTGGTCTCGAACTCGAGGACGGCGGTGTCGCCGGCCAGGACGGTCTTCGTGTAGTGGAAGGCGCGGGCCGGCGGGCCCCCCGGGGCCGGGGGGGCGTCCGAAGGGTCCCCCGGGAGCGTCTGGGCCGCCGCCTGCAGGTAGAGCGCCGTGATCGCCTTCCCCCGCTGTGGCGTGTACACGATGGGCGAGTAGAACACCACGTCGTCGTCGAGCAGGCTGTCGAGTCCACCGGGCAGACGGCCCTCGAGGTAGGCGTGCCACTGCTCGATCACCCGCTCGATCATCGATACGTCCTCACTCCGGCGAACTGTAGGCCACTCCGGGCCGTTCGCCTGTGTCCGCCGGTCCGACGACCCCGCACCGCCCATACTGGAGGACGTCGCCCCCGGTCGCCACGGGGGGTCGAACCACAGGAGGAGCAGTGGGAGGAGCAGTGGGAGGAGAGGACATGCCCGACATCGAGGAGTTGGCCGCCGAGGTGGCGGCACTGCGCCGGCGGGTCGAGGCCAGCGAGTCGGTGCTCGCCATCCACTCGCTCAAGGCCCGCTACGGGGAGCTGGTCGACCGCCGCTTCGCCGGTGGTCATGTCGTCGATCCCGCCGTGCTGGCGCGCCTGGCGGACGAGGCGGCCGGGCTGTTCACCGAGGACGGCGTCTGGGACGGGGGCCCCGGGCTGGGCTCGGTCACCGGCCGGCGTGCCATCGCCGACCGGCTCGGATCCCCCACGCTCGACTTCTCGCGCCACCTGTTCGTCAAACCACGCATCGGGGTCGACGGTGACCGGGCCACGGCCCGGTGGGACCTGCTCAGCCCGTGCCGCCGGCCGGACGGCTCGTCCTATTGGATGTGCGGCTACGAGGACGACGAGTACGCCCGGGTCGACGGCGGGTGGCTGCACCGCTCCATGCGGTTGACCACGGTGGTGATGGCTCCGGTGGGTGAGGGCTGGACGAAGATCCTGGCCTGACGCCGGAGGGACCGTCCCGGCAGTGGTGAGCCCGACCCTAGGATCTCCCCATGTCGACGGAGACCGTGCGCGACGCCATGTCGTCGGAGGTGCTCGCCCGGTGGCGGCACGACGTCCTCCCCCTACTCGAGGCCTACGCCGCCATCCCCAACCTCTCCCCCGCATTCGATCCGGCGTGGGAGGCGTCCGGCCACATGGAGGACGCGGCCGAGCTGTTGGCCGGGTGGGCCTCACGGCGGGCGCTGGCGGGGTCGCAGGTGGAGATCGTGCGCATCCCCGGCCTCACGCCGACCGTGCTCGTCGAGGTGCCGGCCACCGACCCCGGCGCCACCGGGACCGTCCTCGTCTACGGCCACTACGACAAGCAGCCGCCCTTCGAGGGCTGGGGCGAGGGCCGCGGACCGTGGACCCCGGTGCTCGAGGGGGACCGACTCTACGGGCGCGGGGTGGCCGACGACGGCTATGCGCTGCCCTCCGCGCTGGTGGCCCTCGAGGCGGTGGCGGCGGCCGGCGGCCGCCACGGCCGGTGCATCGTCGTCGCCGAGGGGTCCGAGGAGAGCGGCAGCCCCCACCTACCCGACGTGCTCGGCCACCTGTCCGACCGGATCGGCGCACCCGACCTGGTGGTGGCGCTCGACTCCGGCAGCCCGACCTATGACCGGCTGTGGATCACCACCTCCCTGCGGGGGGCCATCGTCGGGACGCTGACCGTCAAGGTGCTCGAGCAAGGGGTCCACAGCGGATCGGCCGGAGCGGTGGTCCCCTCGTCCTTCCGCCTGGCCCGCCTCCTGCTCGACCGTCTCGAGGACCCGACGACCGGGGACCTCGTCCCGGCAGAGCTCAGGGCCGACCCGCCCGGGGGCTCACGGGCCGACGCCGAGTCCCTGGCCGTGGCCCTGGCCGACCAGGGTCTCGACGCCCCACCGTTCCCGGTGGTCGAGGGCCTCGTCCTCCAGGGGTCCGATGCGGCCGATCGGGCCCTGCGCACCGCGTGGTCGGGTGCGGTGGCCGTCGTCGGTGCCGACGGCCTCCCTCCCACCCGCGAGGCCGGCGCCGTGCTCCGCCCCTCCACGACGCTGAAGTTGGTCGTCCGCCTCCCCCCGACCGTCGACGCCGGCCGGGCCGGGGCGGCCATCGAGCGGGCGCTGACCGTGGATCCGCCCAACGGAGCGAAGGTCGAGTGGGTGGAGGGCCAGTCCGCCGGTGGTTGGGCGGCACCGCCGTTCGCACCCTGGCTGTCCGCCGCCCTCGACGACGCCTCGGCGACCGGCTTCGGCCGGCCGGCGGGGCGCTTCGGCGAGGGGGGCACCATCCCCTTCATGGGTTGGCTGGGCGCCCGGTTCCCCGAGGCGCAGCTACTGGCCGCCGGCGTGCTCGGCCCCGGCTCCAATGCCCACGGCCCCGACGAGTCGCTGCACCTGCCGACCGCCGAGCGGGTCACGACGTCGCTGGCCGTGCTCTTCGACGCCCACGCCCGCCGGGACGCCTCCTGACCCGAGCCCGGGTGCGGCCCCACGGGGGCTGATCATCCGGGTCCGGATCCGGTCACCTCGTCGATCCACTCGAGGTAGTCCGGGGCACCGGCCGGGATGTCGAGCACCACCACCTCGGGGGTCTCGTAGGGATGCCGGGCCACGACGGCGTCGACCACCCGGGCGCTGAGCCCCGAACGGGTCTTGAGCAGCACCAGCCACTCCTCCGACTGGTGGACGGAGCCCTCCCACCAGTAGCGGCTGACCACCGGCCCCGTCCTCTGGCCGCAGGCCACCAGGCGCTCGGCCAGCAGGGACTCGACGATCCCGTCGGCGACGGCCGGGTCGTCTACCGCGAACTGGATCTGCACGTGGCCCAACGCTCGCCTCCCTCCTCGGGGTCGTCGGTGGCCACCGCGCCGGCTCCCCTCAGCCGGTCGGCAGCGGCGTGAACGGCTGGACGGTGACCCAACACGTCCCCTGGGGTTTGCCCTGGGAGGTCAGTTGGCACGCCGAGGACGGTGGCACGTTGTTCCGCAGCCTCACGATCTTGAACTCGGTCGGGCCGTAGCGCTTGTCGGGCCCGAAGCTGAGGGTCGGCGTGTAGGTGCCCGGGAAGTTCTTGACCTTGGAGAGGGCGGTGACGAAGGTGCGGCGATTCAGATCGGTTCCGGCCGCCTTGGCCGCGGTGGCGAACAGGCGGATGGCCTGGCACCAGCCGACGACCGGGCCCTGCTGCTCGAGGTAGTCGGTCGTGTCACCCGACGGGATCTGCGGGTAGGCCTTGTGCCACGGCGTCCAGCACGCCTTCACCCCCGGGTCGTAGCCGAGAGGCCCGGTGAAGTCGGAGGCGTTCGTACCTCCGCCGAGCGTCTCGGTGGTGAGGCCCTCCTGGCCGTCGAGGGCCTTCTCGTAAGGGATGGGGATGAGGCCGAGCGCCGTCTCGATGCTCGACTCGTAGTCGCTCAGGAGCAGCTTCGGGTAGTACTGCTGGGAGGTCTCCGCCTGGAGCAACGGGTAGAAGACGTTGAACGGGATCAGGGGGATCACCGAGGTGACGCCGGCGCTCCGGAGCTGCTGGACGACGAGTGGGGCCTCGGAGTCGGTGGTCGACGTCTCCGAGGGGTCGGCGGCGATGGTCTTCACCACGGCGGTCACGCCGGCCCGCTGGAGGTCGGGCAGCAGGTACTGGTTCAGCGCCGTCTGGTCCGAGGCACGGTCGCCGGCCACCACGGCCACCTTGCGGGTACCTCCCAGCAGCCCGGTACCGAGGCCCCAGTTGACCACCGCCTGGAGGATGGTCGCCTGGTCCGGTCCGGTCCACCACAGGTAGGGCGAACCCTCGTTGGTCCAGTTGGTCACGGTGGTCCACTGGCCGATGAAGGGGGTGTGGCCCTCCTGGGTGACACAGAGCTGGTTGTCCCCGGTCCAGTCACCCACCCCGTCGAGCACGGCGAAAGCGGCCGGTGAGCCTTCCGTCCACGTCTTGCACAGCGAGCGCATCTCGGCCTCGTTGGTCGGGTCGAAGCTGGTGATGACCGCATTGATCTTGCGGCCGTTGATCCCGCCGGCGCCGTTGATCTGCTTCACGTAGAACTTGATCGCCTTGGTCTGCTCGCCGTACTCGGCGTCCTGGGCGAAACCCTCCTGGCCGGCCAGCGAGTTGAGGGACACCACCGGGAACACGACGTTGATGGCGGACTTCGTCACACCCCGGCTCGAGGTGCTGGCCCGACCGACCGGGGTGGGTGACGCCGCGGCCACCGCCGACCAGGACACCGAGCCGACAAGGACCGCGGCCACCACCAGGGTGGCGAGCCGGAGGGGGCGGCGCATCGACGCGGATTGGGGGCTGGTCACGGGATCTCCTCACTTCCTGCGTGGGCCATGGGCGCTCGAGGGTCCAAAATCCTACTCACAAGGTAGGCCTTCGCACATCGCGGGCCCAACCCGTGGCGACGTACCGTCCGGTGCCGGCGCCACGATCGTGTCAACCGTGCTGCCAGATCCGGCTCTGCAGGCTGGTGAGCCCGGGGAGGGCGGCCCGGTCGAGGCGGGCGATGTCCTCCTCGTCCATGCTCCAACCGAGGGCGCCGGCGTTCTCCTCGGCCTGGTGGCGGTTCTTCGCTCCGGGGATCGGTACCACCCCCTTGGCCATCACCCAGTTGAGGGCCACCTGGCTCGGCAGCTTTCCCCCGTGCTTCTCCCCGATGGCGCGCAGCTCGGCGACGACGCCGTCCACGACCTCCATCGGATGGTTGGAGAACTGGCGCTTGCCCGGCGGCGGGTTCCCCGCCGAGTACTTGCCCGTCAGGCGCCCCTGCCCGATGGGCGAGTAGGCCAGCGGCAGCACCCCGAGCTCGGCGCAGGCGGCGACGAGGCCGCCCGTCTCCGGTGACCGGCGGAGCAGCGAGAACTCGATCTGGTTGGTGGCCAGCTGCATGCCCCGACGGTCGAGGGCGTCGGCGATCGACCGGGTCTCGCGGGCGGAGTAGTTGGACACCCCGACCGCCTTCACCAGGCCCTCTTGGTGGGCGGCGGCCAGTGCACCGGCCAGGGCGGCATGGGAGCGGAGGCTGATCGGGCCGTGGATCTGGTAGAGGTCGACGGCCGGGACCCCGAGCCGTCGGAGCGAGGCCCGCAACGACTTGAGGAGTGACTCCTCGACCCGCAGCTTCCACGGCGAGGGCATGAACTTGGTGGCCACGACGACCCGACCGGCACGGGCCGGGTCGTCCGCCAGCAGCCCACCGAGTATCCGCTCGCTCTCCCCGCCCCCGTAGACCTCCGCCGTGTCGAACAGCGTGACGCCGGCGTCGATCGAGGCGTCCCACGCCTCGTGAATGGACTCGCGGGTGAGGTCGGCGTCGTAGCCACCCATGCCCCAGGTGGACCGGTCTCCCCACGCCCATGTTCCGACCCCGAGTGGCGGCACGCTGACGTCGGAGCCGGCCAGCGTGTAGTGGTCGGGGATCACCGACGTACGGTACCCGGTGGACCGGTGGCTCCGCAGGCCGCCGCGGGCACGGCCGGGCCCTCCCCGGCACCCGGTGGACCGGTGGCTCCGCAGGCCGCCGCGGGCACGGCCGGGCCCTCCCCG
>CAZNLF010000150.1:6405-7729 GCA_964573595.1 uncultured Acidimicrobiaceae bacterium
GCACCCGGTGGAGCGGCGACGGCGGTGGCACCGGCGCCGTCTAACGTGCAGGACGTGCCTCACGCGGCCACACCCCCGGGCCCGCTCGACGCCGGCCTGCTCGCCGCCGCCCGCGACGCCGTGCTCGGGGAGGCCGGGCGCCTGGGCTGTGCCCACGCCGAGCTGCGGGCCGAGCGCATCCGCTCCCAGCAGGCCCACCTGCGGGACGGCCGCCTCGAGGGTGCGGCCGACGACACCGAGGTGGGCCTCGGCGTCAGGGTGGTGGTCGACGGGGCCATGGGGTTCGCCGCCACGGTGGCCATGACGACCGACGAGGCCGCCGCCCTGGTGCGGAAGGCCGTGGACGCCGCCCGGGTCATCGCCCGGGCCGGCGGCGTGCCCGTCGAGCTGGCCGACGAGCCGGGGCACGGCGCGCTCACCTGGGCCTCCCCCTACCGGATCGACCCGGTCGACGTACCGCTGTCGGACAAGGTGGGGCTGCTGGCCGACTGGAGCGGCCGCCTGCTGTCGGACGACGGCGTCGACCATGTCACCGCCGAGGTCCTGGCGGTCACCGAGGACACCTTCTACGCCGACCTGTCGGGCACCGAGGCGACCCAGCGCCGCGTCCGGGTCCATCCCGTGGTCGAGGCCCTGGCGCTCGACCCCGACGGCGGCTTCGAGACCATGAGGACGGTCGCCCCCCCGGTGGGTCGCGGCTGGGAGTACCTCGAGGGCGACGGCTGGGACTGGGACGCCGAGCTGGTCGAGCTGCCGGGACTCCTGGCGGCCAAGGTCCGGGCGCCGTCCGTCGACGCCGGTGACTACGACCTGGTGATCGACCCGACCAACCTGTGGCTCACCGTCCACGAGTCGATCGGGCACGCCACCGAGCTCGACCGGGCCCTCGGGTACGAGGCGGCGTACGCCGGGACCTCCTTCGCCACCTTCGACCAGCTCGGCTCGCTGCAGTACGGCTCGGGCGTCCTGCACGTCACCGGCGACCGGACGACGGCCCACGGCCTGGCCACGGTCGGGATCGACGACGAGGGCGTGCCCGGGCAGTCCTTCGACCTCGTGCGCGACGGCGTCCTGGTCGGGTACCAGCTCGACCGGTCGATCGCCGCCTCCAGCGGGCTCGGTGCATCGAACGGCTGCGCATTCGCAGACTCGCCGTTGCACGTGCCCATCCAGAGGATGGCCAACGTGTCGCTGCAGCCGGCGGACGGGGACGGCCCCACCACCGACGAGCTCATCGGCGGCGTCGACCACGGCCTGTACATCGTCGGGGACAAGAGCTGGTCGATCGACATGCAGCGTTACAACTTCCAGTTCACCGGCCAGC
>CAZNLF010000151.1:0-7709 GCA_964573595.1 uncultured Acidimicrobiaceae bacterium
GGGGGCAGCCGGTAGTCGAAGAAGTACGAGGGGGTCCACTCACCGGTCTTCGACCCCGCCGGGCGGGGGAAGAAGGAGTGGTAGGGGAGCAGGTCTTCGTCCGGGCAGTCGTAGCCGCGGAATCGGTCGAAGAACGCCTTGTTGAAGTACATCAGCTCCTTGGTCCTCGGCGGATGGACATCCGGATGGGCGAGGATCAGACTGAACCACCACGACGTGCCGCACTTGGGCACGCCGACGCCGACGAAGTCGGGAGGTCCCGTCGTCATGCCCGGTGGGCACGGCGCCGCCTCGGGGGCCAGCCCGTTCTCCCAGGCGCCGTACCGGCCGAGCCGGTGGCGCACCTCGTTCTGCACGGGCTGGGGCAGGGACATGAACGCAGTGCGGGCCGCGGTCGGGAGCTTCACGTGCGGTCACCCCGGGCCCGGAGGTCGTTGAGGTGGGCGATCGACTGGCGGACCGGCTTGGTCAGCTTCCAACTAGTCGAGGTGTAGACCTCCTCCAGCATCTGGTTGGACCTGTCCAGGGCGTCGGTGAGGTCGGCGACATGACGCGTCTGGCTCTCGATCTGCCGGTTGGCCGCGTCGATGCTCCGGTAGGCAGCCTCCAGCTCGTCGAAGGCCGACCGCAGGCGCTCACGCGTGTGGTCGAGCACCCACTCCGTGCCCACCACC
Source organism: uncultured Acidimicrobiaceae bacterium (assembly GCA_964573595.1). Classification (GTDB taxonomy): domain Bacteria; phylum Actinomycetota; class Acidimicrobiia; order Acidimicrobiales; family RAAP-2; genus Bog-756. Next base: position 675 of record CAZNLF010000151.1, read on the forward strand.
TGACGGCGGACCCGGATCACCTCGGCGGTCCACGGGGACTCCTCGAAGTCGAGGCGGACGTCCAGCGGGTCGTGGCCCCCCTCCAGGCCGGCGAGGAGGTCGACGAGGCCCTGCTGGCCGGGCAGCAGCGCGTCGTCTTCGGGGGGCCGACCACCGGGCTGGTGCCGGAGCCCGGCGGCGATGGAGGCGGTCGCCCGGTCGGCATCCCACTCGGCGGCGGCCCCGGCCAGCGGGGGCTGGGACGTGAGCCACGCCAACAGCGGTCCGAGCGAGGTCTGCGGGCTCTCCACCACCTTCTCGTAGTCGATGACGAAGGTGGCCACGCCGTCCAGTCCTCCGAGCGCGGCCCGGTTGTACCGTTCCCACAGGGCGATCCCCGACAGCTGGGACATGCCGTCCCGCTGGTGCAGCGATCGGGCCACGGCCCAGGGCGACCGCCAGACGAGGACCACGGTCAGGGGGGCGTGGATGACCTCGCGCCAGTGGGGGAGGAGCAGGCACAGCCGCGGGTCCTTCCACACCGCCGGGGTGTCGCCCGGGTACGCCGCGGCCAGCACGGCGGCGGAGCTGGTGGGCCCGGACGGCCCCGGCTCGGGGGCGAGCCCGTTGCCGGCCTCGGGTGGGGCGTCCCAGCTCCCGCCCTGCTCGGCGAGGAGGCCTTCGTTGTGCAGGCCGAGCGAGAGGCTCTCCCAGTGCTCGGGATTGCTCTGGGGCCAGTCCATGCGGTCGTCGGGCCGGACCGTCTGCAGGCCCAGCTCGGCCAGGGCCCCGGCGATCGCTGAAGTGCCGCTCCGATGCATACCGACCACGAGGACCCACGGTCTGTCGGGCAGATCGGTCATGAGGGGCTCAACGCAACCGCCGATACACCTTCTGGAACGCCTCCGCCGAACGGGGGGAGTGATAGGCGGTCTTGAGGGCCACCTGCTTCCACCTCGGTAGGGTGGAGTGCGCCGGATCGCGCGGCGGTGCGCGGCGGCTGTTCTCGCTGGCGATGAGTCCGACCGACATGAGGTAGGAGCGCACGGCGCTCTCGTCCGCCGGCTCCAACTCGGTGGCTGCCGTGCCGTCGGGGCCGCCGACGGCCTGCAGGTAGGTGGTCGGCAGGTCGGCCACGGGGAACGGGCGCAACGCCCACACGAACTGCTGGACGATCGGGTTGGGGTTGTAGGTCTCGGCCAGGACCCGCAGGGCGCCGATCATCTCGGCGGGCAGCGTGTCGTTCAGTTCGTCGTCGTACTGGTCGGTGTGCAGGGTGTTGAAGTTGTTCCGCTCGACGACCTTCCAGCCGCAACGCTCGAACATCCGCTCCAGGGTCTCCTCGGTGAAGAACCGGAGGTGCGTGCTGTCGAGCATCCCCGTCTCCGTCGGGACCCACTTGCCGCACAGCAGGCGGAGGGCGAGGTCGAAGTGGGCGACGTTGGGAACGGACACCACGAGCGCCGGCTCGCCGTGCTTCAGCGACCACGACGAGAGCGGTCCGAGGAGCTCCTGGGGCTGGGTCAGGTGCTCGATGACGTCGAGCATCATGAGGGCGCCCACGTCGCCGACGTCGTCGAGGACGGACTGCACGGTGTCCACGTCGGTGAGGTCGCACTGGGTCGCCTCGATGCCCGCCTCGTGCATGAGCTCCACGGCGACCGGGTGGATCTCGAGGCCGTGGTAGGAGATCCCCGCCTCCCGCAGCGTGTGGCTGACGACCGCCGTGCCCGCCCCCAGGTCGACGACCGTGCTCCGGGGATCGAGGGCCAGGTTGCGGATCAGTCCGGCGGCGTTGCCGACGGCGCTGTCGTGTTGGTAGGGATAGATGTAGTCGTACGTGGAGCCGGTCGACTCGTCCTCGTCGCCCTCGTGGCGCAACTCACCCGGCCTGGTCGAGGCGTCCCCTGATCCGAGCATGACCGCCCGGGTGGCCTCGAGGAAGGCCCGGCCGTACCGCTGGTCCGGCTCCAGGTGGTTGCCCTCCGCCCATTCGTTCCACGCCACGATGAACAGGTAGTTCTCCTCCGGGCGCACGTCCGCGACCGAGTCGACGGCCTGGCGGAGCCAGCGCTCGTACGCCTCGGGCGACGCGCCCTGGAACATGGTCGCCGCCCGCTCTCGGCGGGCCGTGTTGTCCCATCCGACCATGACCGAAGGGAAGCGCTTCCAAGTCGGTGCGGGCTTGTACAGCTGGGCCGCCGCCGCCGACTCGTAGTCGAGGATGCGATGGCCGCGGGCGCCCTCCAGGGGAGGGAAGATCTGGTCGCCGTCCCACGGCATGAAGCCGACGCTGGCATCGAGGCCGAAGGCCTGGGGTCCCCCGGGGGGCGGGCCCCAGCTCTCGACCCAGCACAGGTAAAGGTCGGGAAAGCCCAGCTTCTGCGCCTCGGCCCGCCACAGGTCGGTGGTGTGCTTCGGGTCGGGCAGGCGCTGCGCCCGGTAGATCAACATCAGCGGCCTGCCGTCGATCTTGATGTAGCGGTCGTCGGCGAACGCGGTGGCCAGCCACCGGATGTGGGCCAGGTCGTCCTCGTCGCTGAAGTGCTGGGGCATCAGCACCCGGCCGGTCTGGGCGTCCCAGTTGCGGGTCCACTCCTCGTTGGCCCAGCACAGGGCGAACGGGAAGTCCGGCGAGCCCGAGGCCAGGACCTCGTCGAACGGTCGCTCGAGCAGGCGCTTCCCGTGGAACCAGTAGTGGTAGTAGACGAAGCCGGAGATCCCGTACTGGGCGGCCAGATCGGCCTGGGTCTGTCGGACCTCGGGGACCCGCAGATCGTAATAGCCCAGGTCGGAAGGTAGGTGTGGCTGGTAGTGCCCGGGGAACAGCGGCTGGGCCTTCGTGACGTTGGTCCACTCGGTGAAGCCCGAACCCCACCACTCGTCGTTCTCCGGAATGGGGTGGAATTGGGGAAGGTAGAACGCAAGCGCCCGCGGCATCCCCTCACCCCCGCTGACCGCCGCCCCCTGAGCTGTCATGGCCCAGATGATACGGCAGACCCCGGGCACCTGCGCAAGGCCGTGGGCCCCGGGGGACGCCGACCGGTCATGATGCGACCGACAGGACGACCTCGACCACGCGGGCCAGGTCGCCCTCGGACAGGCCGGAACCGGTGGGCAGGCAGAGCCCCCGCTCGAAGATGGACGCGCAGACGTCGCCACCGACGGTGGTCGCGCCGGCGAACACCGGTTGGAGGTGGAGGGGCTTCCAGGTGGGGCGCGACTCGATGTCCTCGGCCTCGAGGGCCAGCCGGATCCGCTCGCGGTCGGCTCCGAAGTCCTCCGGGTCGACCAGGATGCAGGTGAGCCACCAGTTGGGCGTCCCGTAGTCCGCCACGGGCATGAACGAGATCCCCGGTGTCGCCCCCAGGGCCTCGCGGTAGGAGCGGTTGATGGCGGCGCGGCGGAGGATGTGGCTGTCGAGGCCGCGGAGCTGGGCGCGTCCGAGCGCGGCCAGCAGGTTGCTGAGGCGGTAGTTGAAGCCGATCTCGGAGTGCTCGTAGTGGGGGAAGGGCTCACGGGCCTGGGTGGCGAGGTACCGGGCCCGCTCGACCAGCTCCTCCGAACGGGAGACCAGCATGCCGCCCCCACTCGTGGTGATGATCTTGTTGCCGTTGAACGAGAAGACGCCGGCGGCACCGAACGAGCCGGCCGGCCGCCCCCGGTAGGTGGCCCCGAGCGCCTCGGCGGCGTCTTCGATCAGCGGGATGCCGTGGCGGTCGCACAGCGACGCCAGGGCGTCGTAGTCGGCGCACTGGCCGTACAGGTCGACCGACACGACCGCACCCGGGAGCCGGCCGGCCCGGGCGCGGGTGGCCAGCTCCTCCTCCACCAGTGACGGGTCGATGGTCCAGGTGGAGGGCGAGCTGTCGACGAAGACCGGCGTGGCGCCGAGGTAGGTGACGGCCGCCGCCGTGGCCATGAAGGTGAAGGACGGGACCAGCACCTCGTCGCCCCGGCCCACCCCGGCCAGGAGCAGTGCGAGGTGCAGGGCCGCCGTCCCGCTGGACAGCGCCACGGCATGGTCGACCCCGGCCCGGGCGGCCAGCTCCCGCTCGAAGGCGTCGAGGTCGGGCCCGACCGGGGCGATCCAGTTGGAGTCGAACGCCTCGAGCAGCGAGCTCCGCTCGTCGGCGCCCACCTCGGGTGGGGAGAGGTAGATGCGGCTCATGCCGGTGCCCCCGACTCGGGGGTGAGCGACCCGGACGCCAGGGCCAGGGCCAGGACCAGGACGGCCGCACCGGCATCGAGGATCACCGCGGTCCCGGTCGACCCCAGGTGGACGGCGACGACCGCGCCGGCGGCCAACACCGCCTCGACCGCCCAGTAGGCACCGCTGGCCGCGACGACCGGCCAGCCCCGGGCGACCAGCCGGTCGTAGGGATGCCCCCGGTCGCCGGCCATCAGCGACTGGCGGCCGCGGCCCCGGCGGATGACGGCGAACGCCACCTCTGCTGCCGGGACCGCCACCACGGCCAGTGAAGCAATCCCCACTGCCAGTGGTTTGCCTGGCGACCATGCGTCGGCGAGCAGCACCACCAGCACCGCCCCCAACAGATAGGAGCCACCGTCGCCGAGGTAGACGCGGGCGGGGGGGCGGTTGTACACGAGGAACCCGGCCAGTGCGGCGGCCAGGGCGATGGCCAGGGCCCGGCCGGGACCGTGGAGGATCACGGCGAATCCGACGCCGGCGATGCCCACCACCCCACCGGCCAGCATGTCGAGGCCGTCGATGAGGTTGACCCCGTTGACCACGATCACCGCCACGACGACCAGGCCCACGCCGGCCACCACGCCGGGGAGGTGGACGGGCACGGTGGCCACGACGGCCAGGCCGACCCCCACCTGCCCGAGCAGGCGCAGCACCGGCGGGAGGTCGAAGCGGTCGTCGGCCACCCCGAGGACGAGGGCGATGGCCAGGGGGATCAGGACGCTCGGTCGGCCGGCGCCGGCGCCGACGGCCACACCGAAGAACACGGCCACCCCACCGAGGTAGGGGACGGAGCGCTCCTGCGGCTTGAGCGAACCCGGACGGTCCACGATGGCGAACCGGTTGGCCAGGAGGATGACCAGCGGCGTGGCGCCGAGCACGGCCACCAGGGCGACGACGGCGATGAGCGGGCCGCTCACGCCACACCTCCGGCACCGGGCCCGGGGGCCGAGGTGGTGCCGGGCCCATCCCACTGCATCAGGAGCGACTCGGTGCCCGGGTGGAGCTCGAAGCGCTCGACGGTGGCGAACCCGGCCCGCTCGTAGAGCGCGGTGGCCGTGCCGTTGTCGGCCCCGACCACGACGTGGGCGGCGTCCAACCCCCGTGCCGACACCTCGGCGAGGAACGCGGCGACCAGCTGTCGGCCGGCACCCAGACCCTGGGAGCGGCGGTCGACGGCGACGGCGAGCAGTTCGGCGCCACGGCCCGATCCGGGGCCCCCTCCGTCACCGTGCCGGAGGGTCTCGAGCACCCGCCGCCACCCGACCACAAGGTGACGTGCCGCCAGCGCGGCCGCCACCGCCCCGTCCCGCCACAGGAACGTGCGGTAGAGGGACCCGACGTCGGTCGACCCGGCGATGAACCCGACGGGGGCGTCGCGCTCGGCGACGAGCAGGAACGAATCGGGGTCGAGGCAGATCCGCCGGTAGAGGCGGGTCAGGAATCGGGGGCCGAGCACGGAGAGGAATCCCTGGGAGATCCCCTCGGCGTGGAGGGCGGCCGCCATCGGGGCGTCCGCCGGGGTCCCCACCCGCACGGTGGTGGCCGGCCCCGTGGCCGGCCCGGGCTCGCCACGGGAGAGGTCGCCCCCCGGGGTGCGGCCTCTGCTTCCGTTCGGCCCTGTCGTCGGCCCCATCATCGTCCCCCCGGCCCGGCGCTGCGGGTCCCGGATCACGGGTGGCCGGTCGCCACGCCTGGTCGGCAAGTGTACGACCAGTTCCCACCGGTCGAGTGAGCGACTAGATTTGCACCTCATGGATCGGGGTAGGGGCATCACGGGTTCGGGCCGTTATCAGCTGTCGGAGCTCGAGAACATCGAATCGCAGTCCATCCACATCATCCGTGAGGTGGCCGCCGAGTTCGAACGGCCGGTGCTGCTGTTCTCCGGGGGCAAGGACTCGGTGGTCATGCTGCGACTGGCCCAGAAGGCATTCTGGCCCGGGCGCATCCCGTTCCCGGTCATGCACATCGACACCGGCCACAACTTCCCCGAGGTGCTCGAATTCCGCGACCGCTGCGTCGAGGAGCTGGGCGCCTCGCTGGTGGTCGCCTCGGTGCAGGAGTCCATCGACGCGGGGCGCTCGACCGAGGAGAGCGGCCCGGAGCCGTCTCGCAACCGGCTCCAGACTCGGACCCTGCTCGACGCCATCAACGAGCACCGTTTCGATGCCGTCTTCGGCGGGGCCCGCCGCGACGAGGAGAAGGCGAGGGCCAAAGAGCGCGTCTTCTCGTTCCGGGACGAGTTCGGGCAGTGGGACCCGAAGAGCCAGCGCCCCGAGCTGTGGTCCCTCTACAACGGCCGCCATGGTCCGAGCGAGCACATCCGGGTGTTCCCCCTGTCGGACTGGACCGAGCTCGACATCTGGCAGTTCGTGGCGGCCGAGGAGATCGACCTGCCGGCCATCTACTACTCCCACCGACGCCAGGTCTTCCGCCGCGACGGCATGCTGCTCTCGACCGGGCCCTTTGTCAGCCCCCGGAAGGACGAAGAGGTCTTCGAGGCGACGGTGCGCTACCGGACGGTCGGCGACATGACCTGCACCGGTGCGGTGGAGTCGACGGCGGCCTCGCCCGAGGACATCGTGCTCGAAGTGGCGGCCTCCCGGCTGACCGAGCGCGGGGCCACCCGGGCCGACGACCGGGTGAGCGAGGCGGCGATGGAGGATCGCAAGCGGGAGGGCTACTTCTGATGGAGCTGCTCCGACTGGCCACCGCCGGCTCGGTCGACGACGGCAAGAGCACGCTGATCGGTCGGCTGCTCTTCGACTCGAAGGCCATCTTCGAGGACCAACTCGAATCGGTCGAACGGGTGAGCCGCCAACGGGGTGACGAGTACACCGACCTCG
>CAZNLF010000152.1:0-7543 GCA_964573595.1 uncultured Acidimicrobiaceae bacterium
TCTCGGGCCTCGCCACCGAGCTCGGCGACGGCTTTGCCAGCCTGGCCCACTCCCTGGTGGACGACCTCCCGGCCGAGTGATCGCCTGACCCATCACGTCGTGCCTCGGTCCCTGGGCCGGTCCACCCGCCGTCGCCGACGCGGAAAGGCCGGCCGAGTGGCTACCCGACCGGCCGTCCGTCCACTACCTGGACCCACTAGGAGGCAGCGGGTGCCGCCACGTGGCACTTGGCCTCGATCGCCGCCGAGGCCTTGGTCAGACGACCGCCGAAGGTGGTGCTCTCCAACCGCTTGATCCGCTTCTCGAGGCGGGCGGCCCGTCGGGTGCGCCCGGCCTTGGCCGCCTTGGCCTCGGCCGCCTTCAGCTTCGGCAGGCCGGCGCTGACGTGGCCTTCGACCTTCTCGATCCGGGTCAGGGCCTTCGTGGCGTTGGCACAGTTGAAGTGGGCCAGTGCGGCCGGGGTCGCCGAGGAGGCCGACACGGACGTGTCCGGTGCGGCGGCACCGGCGATGCCTGCCGTCCCGAGCGTCAGGACTCCGACAGCCACTGCGCCCACCACCAGTGATCTTCCTGCGGGGATCAACTTCGTCATGGTTCTCCTGCTTCCTGGATCGGCCGGCCATCCCGGCTTCTCCTCCAGTTGTCGTCGACGGACGTGTGCTGGCGATGAAGGGGATGTTAGGGCCCGGTGATGGTCCGTCAGCGTCGCCCCGGGTGCTTAGGCGAGCAGCACCGCCCATTCAACTGACATAGAGACTGCCATTTGTTATCCTCTGCCCATGCCCCGCGAGCGCCCGAGGACCTGTCCCGATGGACCGGCCCTGCCGCCCCGCCGCCAACATTCCGGGCCGTGGTGCCGGTGACGGCCACCCGGGGAAGTGTGCGCCACGCCGTCCAGCTCGCGTGCCCCCCCGACCGGGTGTGGGCGCTGGTGGGCGATCCCGCCCGCATCCACGAGTGGTTCCCCGGCATCGAGTCGTGCACGGTCGAGGGGGACGAGCGCACGGTCGTCACCCGGTCGGGACTGCCCATGCCCGAACGCCTGTTGACCGTCGACCACGTGCTGCGGCGCTTCCAGTACCGGATGATCGCACCCATGTTCAAAGAGCACCTCGGGACGCTCGACGTCCACGAGCTCGACGACGGGACCAGCCTCGTCGTCTACAGCACCGACGCCGACCCGGCCCCCCTGGCCCTGGTCATCGGCGGCGCCGCCAGGAACGCACTCTCCCGGCTCCCGGCGAAGCTCGGTCTGGAAGGGACGGAGCATCGCACCACGGCTGGCGACCCGGGAGCCGGGCCGGTCGCCACCAGGAAAGGAACCCACTGATGGGCCGCAAGATCCTCCTCGTCACCACCGACCAGCAGCGGTACGACACGCTCGGGTGCAACGGTGGCCAGCTGTCGTCCACCCCGAACATCGATGCCCTGGCCGCCGGGGGGATCCGCTTCGAACGGGCCCACCCCCAGTCGGTGGTGTGCATGCCGTCCCGCTCCACCATCCTCACCGGCCAGCACCCGAGCACCCACGGCGTGTGGATGAACGGGGTGCCACTGCCGGTCGACGCCCCGTCGGTCGCCGACGTGCTCCACGGCTCCGGGTACCGGACCGCGCTGGTCGGCAAGGCCCACTTCGAGCCGTTCCTCGATCCCTTCTTCCGCTTCGTCGAGAACTCGATGGCCACCACCGACGGGTCGGTGCCGCCGGGCGGCCTCCACCGGGGGTTCGAGCACCTGGAGATGGCCACCCACGGGGCCATCGGGCCGCTCCACTACGCCAGATGGATGATGGCCGAGCACCCCGAGGCCCTCGGTGGGTTCTACCCGGCCCTCGACGGGTCGCTCCAGGTGAACGCGGCCGGCGGGGGTGACACCGGAGCCCCCCAGGTGAAGGTCAATCCCATCGAGCGCGGGATCTACCACACCGACTGGGTGGCCGACCGGACGATCGGCTGGCTGGACACGTTGGGGGCGGACGAGGACTGGTTCTGCTGGATGAGCTTCCCGGATCCCCACCATCCGTGGGACCCACCCGAGTCCGAGGTGGGACGGGTCGACTGGCGCGAGGTGCCGTTGCCGGCCGGCTACCCCGAGGCCCGGGCCGAGCGTGAGGCGATCCTTGACGCCAAGCCCCGGCACTGGCGCCTCTGGTACGACGGGACGCTGGTGTCCAACTACGAGGCGCCGGCCGAGTGGGTTCCGGCCACCCTGACCCCCGATCAGGTGCGCGAGGTCAATGCCAGGAACGCGGTGGAGTGCGAGCTCATCGACGAGGCCCTCGGCCGGGTGCTGGCACGCATCGCCGAGCGCGGTTGGGCCGATGACCTCGACGTGGTGTTCACCACCGACCACGGCGAGCTCCAGGGTGACTTCGGGCTGCTGTTCAAGGGTCCCTACCATGTCGACGCCCTGATGCGGCTACCCCTCATCTGGCGACCGGCTCCGTCGAGCACCACCCCGCCGTCGGTGGTCAGCCGCCCGGTCGGCCTGGTCGACCTCGCCCCGACGTTCTGTGCCATCGCCGGCATCGCGCCGCCGCGGTGGATGGAGGGCGAGGCGCTTCCGGTGGACGACGCCGACGCCACCCAACGGGGGTTCGAGCGGGTCCTGACCGAGTGGGACAGCGAGCTCTTCGGCGTCGACGTCCACCTGCGGACGATCATGCGCGACCACTGGGTGTGCAGTACCTACCTTCCCGGCACTTCGCACGACGGGACCGAGGGCGAGCTCTACGACCTGGACGACGATCCTCTCCAGAGGGTCAACCGCTGGGACGATCCGGCGGTGGCGGCCCTCCGCGGCGACCTCGTCGCCGACCTGTGGGACCACCAGCCCGAGAAACGGACCCCCGAGCTCGTGCTCGAGGCGCCGGTCTGACCCCGGGTCATGCCCTCCGCGGGGGGCGCGAGGGCGAGTTCCGGTCGAAGATGATCCGGAGCCCGTGGAGAGTGAGCCACGGCTCCACGTACTCGATCTCGTCGGAGTAGGGCGAGATCAGCTCGGCCAGCCCGCCGGTGGCCACCACGGTGCACTCCCCCAGCACGGCGGCGAACCGCCGGCACAGGCCGTCCACCTGTCCGGCGAAGCCGTAGAGCGCCCCCGACTGGATCGACTCGACCGTCGACTTGCCGATGACGCTCCGCGGCTCCACGAGCTCGACCCGGCGGAGGGCGGCGGCGTTGGCGAACAGGGCGTCGAGGCTGATGGCGACCCCGGGGGTGATGGCACCGCCCAGGTACTCGCCGGCCGCGGAGATGGCGTCGAACGTGGTCGCCGTCCCGAGGTCCACCACCACGCAGGGACCACCGAACAGGTCGTGGGCACCCACCGCGTTGGCGATCCGGTCGGCGCCCACCTCCTTCGGGTTGTCGTAGAGGATGGGCATCCCGCTCTTCACGCCCGGCTCCAGCACGACGGCCGGGACGTCGAACCAGCGGGCCACCATCTGGCGGAGGTTGGCCGTGACCAGCGGCACCGAGGACGTCACGGCGATGCCCGACACGGCGTCGTCGATGTCCAGCCCGTCGAGGTCGAGGAGCTGGGTGAGCAGCAGTGCGTGCTCGTCGGCCGTCCGCTCGGCGACCGTCGAGAGCCGCCAGTGGTGGGCCAGGCCGCTCGGCTCGTTGCCGTCGCGCGGCCCGCTGTCGACCAGGTCGGCGCCGGGGTCGTCGGTGAACAGCCCCACCACGGTCTCGGTGTTCCCCACGTCGATGGCCAGCAGCATGATCAGCCTTTCCCCCCGGGGTCCGGCGGTAGGTCGAACCCGAGGTCGAGGACCGGGGCGGAGTGGGTCAGGGCACCGACGGAGACGAGGTCGGCGCCCGCCCCGGCCACGAGCGGGGCCGACGCCAGCGACACACCGCCCGAGACCTCCACCAGGGCATCGGACCCCGAGGCCCGGACCAGGGCCACGCACGCCTCCACCTGGTCGGGGCCCATGTTGTCCAGCATGATCACGGTGGCGCCCGCCGTCGCCGCCTCGGACACCTGCTCGGCCCGATCGCACTCCACCTCGACCATGCGCCCCGGCCACAGGGCCTTGGCCCGGGACACGGCGTCGCCGATCGAGGTACCGCCGAGGTGGTTGTCCTTCACCAGCACCGCGTCGGAGAGGCTCCCGCGATGGTTGTGGCCGCCACCGGCCCGGACCGCGGCCTTCTCGAGGGCCCGCAGGCCGGGCGTCGTCTTGCGCGTGTCGAGGACACGGGTGGCCGGGTTGGCCGCCCGGACGGCTCGCACGTACTGCCGGGTGAGGGTGGCCACCCCGGACAGGTGTCCGAGGAAGTTCAGTGCCGTGCGCTCGGCGGTGAGGATCGACCGCAGCGGCCCGGCGACCGTCGCCACCACCGTGCCGCACCGCACGTCGTCCCCGTCACCGACGGCCCAGCGGACCTCGAGGGCCGGATCGACCTGGACGAACGTCTCGAGGGCGCAGGCACGGCCGGCGATGACGCCGTCGGCACGGCTGACGATCCCGACCGTGGCCGAGGTGGTCGCCGGGACGAGTGCGGCCGTGAGATCGCCGAGGGGCAGCAGGTCCTCGGCCAGCGCCCGCGCCACCGCGTCGACGACCGCGGCGTGGGGGGGGTCGAACGGGGCCGCGACATCGGGGGCACGGCCCGCGGGCACTGCCCCCATCAGCGGTCGGACGCCGGGTGGCCACGGTCGCCCGGACGGGGTCCGGGTTGCAGGCCCCCGGGGTGCGAACCCGTCGGGCGCTCACCGGAGGAGTGGGTGCCGCCGGAGCCCGAATCAGGGGAGGGCTCCGGCCGCAGAAGGGTCACCTGGCCCCCGACCTGCACGATCCGCCGTCTCCACCGCTCCACGGCAAGAGGATGGTCGCTCCGGGCATGGGCACCGCGCGTCTCGCACCGGACCAGGGCCGACGAGAGGAGGCACCTCGCCGCCGTGACGAGATTGGCCAGCTCGCCGTGGGCCCGATCGGTCGGTGCGCCTCCACCGGTCGCCTCCCCGATGGCCCCAACCGCCCGGCCGGCGGCCGTCAGGGAATCCGCACTCCGGACCACCCCGGCCCCGTCGGTCATCAGCCGCTGGAGGTGCTCCCGGGCCTTGGCCATGTCGGGCCATGACTCCTGGCCGACGGCGGTGTCGGTCGAGGTGGACCACGGTGCCGACTGACCGGCGTCGACCGGCTCCGCTCCACCCTCGAGATAGGCGCCCAGCACCCCGGTGGGCGAGGCTCCCTCGTCACCGGCCAGGATCGACTCGGCCAGGCGGGCGCCGAAGACCATTCCCTCCAGCAGGGAGTTGGACGCCAGCCGGTTCGCCCCGTGGACCCCGGTGCACGCCACCTCGCCGGCCGCCCACAGGCCGGTCAGGGCGGTCGCCCCGGAGAGGTCGGTGATGACGCCGCCGGAGAGGTAGTGGGCGGCCGGGGCGATCGGCAGCCAGTCCCGAGTGGGGTCGAGGCCGATCGCCCGGAGGGAGGCGTCGATGGTCGGGAAGCGCGCATCGAACGAGTCGAGGGCGGTGGCGTCGAGCCACAGGCTCTCGACCCCCTGGTGGTGCATACGATCGGCCATGGCCCGGCTGACCACGTCACGGGGGGCCAGCTCGTCGACGAACCGCTCGCCGTCGGCGTCGCGCAGGAGCGCTCCGTGGCCGCGGAGTGCCTCGGAGAGCAGTGGTCGCGGCATGGCCGGATGGTGCAGGGCCGTGGGGTGGAACTGCATGAACTCCACGTCGGCCACCGGCACGCCGGCCCGCAGCGCCATCGCCAGGCCGTCGGCCGTGGCCTCGGCCGGATTGGTGGTGACGGCGAACAGCTGACCGGCCCCACCGGTCGCCAGCACGGTCTGGTCGGCCCGGACCTCGACGACCTCGCCACCGGCGCTGAGTGCCCGCACTCCGAGGCAGCGCCCGCCCTCGACGATCAGATCGAGGGCGAACCATCCTTCGAGGACGGCGGCGGCGCTGGCCCACGTGGCGTCGACCAGGGCCCGCTCCACCTCGGCCCCGGTGGCGGCTCCGCCGGCGTGGACGACCCGCGCCGTCGAGTGACCGCCCTCCCGGGCGAGGGCCAGAGCGCCACCGGGCTGCCGGTCGAAGACGGCGCCCATGGCGATCAGCTCGTGCACGCGGGTCGGACCCTCGTCGACGAGGACACGCACGGCGTCGGTGTCGCACAGCCCGGCGCCCGCGGCCAGAGTGTCGGCCAGGTGGAGGTCGGTCGAGTCCTCGTCGCCTCCGAGGACGGCGGCGACGCCACCCTGGGCCCATCGGGTGGCGGACTGGGAGAGCTCGGCCTTGGTGAGGACACCGACCCGGAGGCCGGTCCCCGGGGAGGCCCCGCTCGCCCCCGAGGGGGCCATGGGCGCAGCCAGGCGGACCGCGGCCGACAGCCCGGCCACACCGCTCCCGAGTACCAGGACGTCGAGCCGGCCCGGTGGCGGCGCCCACCCGCTCATGCCCGGCGCGGCCCGTCCGACCCCACGGCGGACAGGTCGCGGCGTGGTCGGGTCCACTCGGCCGGGTCGAGATTGTCGATCAGCCGGACGGATCCCACGACGGCGGCGATGATCAGGCGAAGCGGGCGGTCGTCCGAACAGGTGGCGGGCTCCAGATCGTCCGCGTTCACCACCGCGGCGTAGTCGAGCGCCGCCAGCGGCTCGCGGGACACCACCTGTGCCATAGCCCCCTCGACGGCGTCGGCACGTCGCTCCCCACCCGCCACCAATGCGGCACCGGTCCGCAGGGCCCGGGAGAGGGCCAGTGCGGCCCGGCGCTGGTCGGGTGTCAGCCGCACGTTCCGGCTCGACAGGGCGAGGCCGTCGTTGTCCCGCACGGTCCGACAGCCGACGACCTCGGCGGGCAGCGACCGGTCCCGGACCACCCGTCTGACCAGGGCGAGCTGTTGGTAGTCCTTCTCCCCGAAGTAGGCCCGACAAGGGCCGGCCGCACCGAGGAGCTTGACCACGATGGTCGCCACGCCGTCGAAATGGCCGGGCCGCGAGGCGCCTTCCCACATACGGCTCAGATCGGGCACCGACACCGTGGTGGTGGCTCCACCGTCCCGGTCCGGGTACATCTCGGCGACCGACGGCGCGAACACCATCCGCCCACCGGCCGACGCCACCGTCGCCAGGTCGGCCTCCCAGGTCCGCGGGTAGGCGGCCAGGTCCGACGCATCGCCGAATTGGGTGGGATTCACGAAGATGGACACCGCCACCACGTCGCACTCCTCGGCGGCGCGCTCGATCAGTGATCGGTGGCCCTCGTGCAGGGCCCCCATGGTGGGCACCACCCCGACCGTCCTGCCCGAACGACGAACGGCGTCGAGGGCGGTGGCGTAGCCGGCAACGGTGTGGAACACCCGCGGACCGCCATCGGTCGGGGTCGGGCCCGGTTCGAACGGCGACCGCTCGAGCGTGGAGGTCATGCGACCCGCACCTCGCCGTCCATCGGCTCCCGTCCGCCCACGGGCCCGGCCTCGGAACGGGCGTCGGTCGCCTCCGGGGAGACAGCCGTGTCCAACGGGACAGCCGTGTCCAACGGGACAGCCGTGTCCAACGGGAGGGCCGTG
>CAZNLF010000153.1:0-7482 GCA_964573595.1 uncultured Acidimicrobiaceae bacterium
CCCGCCGTCGGAGCCGACCAGGTCGTAGCCGTGTCCGGTCGGGGACGACGGCGCGCCACCCCGGTACCTCATGGCCCCGTCGTAGTTGTAGCTGTGTTCGAGAAACGAGAACGAGTGCTCCGCCACCGGATAGCCGTTGTCGAACGCGTCCCAGACCTCCCCGTTCCCGGCGTAGATCCCCGAGTGGTTGTAGCGGTCGATGGTTCCACCCCAGAAGACCACGTCGCCCGGCAACAGATCGCCGGTGTAGGGGAGGTTCCCCGGCGGGATGAACGTCCCGACCCCGGCCGGCTGGGTGCCGTTGCTGGGCAACACGATGCCTGTCGCCTGGTACACCGCATACTGGGCCAGGCTCATGCAGTCGTAGCCCTTGGCGCCACTGCCGCACCCGGGGTTGGGGGGACTGATGGTGGCGGCGCTCGGTCCGTGGATGCCACCACCACCGAAGCAGTACGGTGCGCCGGCTTGCGAAGCGGCGAAGTCGACGATGGACTGCTCCACTGTCGTTGCCGCCGCGGGCCGAGCGGCGATGGTGACCCCCGCACCGAACAGGGGCAGCAGCATGGTCACGGCGAGGAACGCCCGCTTGGCCACGGAGACCGGCGAAAGCCGCCCCGGCGCCGGCCGGCTCCGGAGGATGGATGGGGACGGAGGCGGCACCGGTCGCACGCTACCAGCGGGCGTACGCCGTCCCGGGGTCACGTGGCCTGCGACCACGTCACGGCCGTCGTGCCCACATGAGGATGCGCTTGAACGGGTAGACGTAGGGCGAACGGTCGCCCAGGACGGCCAGCAGGCGTTGACGGTAGAGGTCGACGAAGCCAGGCCATCCCTCGGGGCCGAGCGGCTCTTTGAACCGGGTCAGCGTGGTCCCCTTGACCCACTCGACGACCTCCGCGGTCGAGCGCAGGTGGTGGAGATAGACCTGCAGGCGGACCTCCTGGAGGGCGAATCCGAGCTCATCGAGCAGCACCGCATACGCCTCGGGCGACAGGACGTTCTGCGCCACCGGGTCCGGTGGGGGCTCGGCCAGAAGCTCGGCGGCCACCTCGGCCGCCACCAGATGGGCGGGGTGGTCGGCGTTGGCCGGGACCTGGACTGCGAGCTGCCCGCCGGGACGGAGAGACCTGGTCCAGGAGCCGAGCACGCTCCGGTGGTCGGGAACCCACTGGAGCGATGCGTTGGCCAAGATGATGTCGTAGCCCTCCGGCTGTCCCCACGTCCCGATGTCGGCGAGCTCGAACGCCACGTGGTCGGATGCATGGGCGGCGGCCGAAGCGATCATGGCCGGAGAGGCGTCCACCCCGACGGTGTCCGCGGCACCGAGCCTCGTGTGCAGCATGGACGTCAACCGTCCGTCGCCACAACCGAGGTCGGCGAGCCTGGCCGCCTCGACGGGGGCGAGGAGCCGGACGAGATCCCAGAAGGGCTCCTCCCGCTCTGCGGCAAACCGGTTGTACTGCGCGGGATCCCACCCGTCGAGCGTCGTCATGGTGATCGGAGCAGCTCCCGGACCCGGGAGACGTTGCCCGTCCACGGGTCGGACGCGTCCAGGCAGAGGTCGGCCCCATCCGGCGGCTCCCAGTGGGCGAGCGTCTGCTCCACGTGCTCCCAGTCCAGCTCGTACCAGTCGGGTATGGCCCGTTGCCTGCCCTCGATCCGTGACCGGTGGAGGGCACGGTCGGAACACCGGGTGGCGATCACAACCATGCGCCCCGATTCGCTCCGGGCCGCCTCCCGGCACATGGCCACCTCGGGCGCCCGGGCCACACCGTCGAGTACCACCGACCGACCGTTCCGCAGCTGCTCCCTGGCCAGGGCGGTCATGATGGCCCAGCCGACGGTTCGATGCCCCGGGGGTTCCATGTCGTCGAGCTCCCGTTGCAACCCGGGGTAGGTCCGGAGCGCACTCATGGTCCAGTCGTGACCGAGCACCGATGCCTGGGACAAGCCGGCCACCACCTCGGCCACCGAGGACTTGCCGGTCCCGGGGACACCGGTGACGACGACCAGCATGGGCGCCTCCGCCTCGGGCTGGTTGGCCCCGCTCATGGAGGTACGACTCCGTCGAGCCCGCCCACGGGCACTTCGACCTCGATGCCGTCGTCGGTTGCGCTGCGGGCCACGCGCACGAGATAGGTGCCCGGACGGACCACCATTGCATGGGCATCGACATCGCGCTCGGCCAGGGCGTCCGGGGCGACGACCACGTCGACGGCGGCCTCTTCTCCCGCCTCGAGCTCGAAGCGGGAGAAGCCCACCAGCCGGGCCGGCCGGTTCGATCCCCGGCGACGGGCGTAGACCTGGATGACATCGGTTCCCGCACGCGGGCCTGAGTTCCTGACGGACGCCCGGACCCGCAATCCGGAACCGTCCGACGCGGCTTCGGCCGACACCAGGGCGAACGTCGTGTAGCTGAGTCCGAAACCGAACGGGTAGGCGGGAGGGGTGCCGTTGCGGTCCAGGTACCAGTACCCGTGCCAGGCGTCGTAGACGAACGTCTCGGCTCCGGCGTCGAAGGCCGGAAGATCGGAGGCCAGCCTCGGGACCGAGAACGGGAGACGTCCGGAGGCGTCGACGGCTCCGAGCAGCACGTCGGCCAGGCCGTGCCCCCCTTCCATTCCCGAGTACCACGACTGCACGATGGCCGGCACCGAGCCGTCCCACTCCGAGATCACCACCGCGCTGCCGGCCACCACGGCCACCACGGTACGGGGGTTGGCTGCCGACACCGCCCTGATCAGGGCCACATCCTGATCGTGGAGGTGCAGGGAGCTGCGGTCACCCCCCTCCGCGAACCCGCCGGCCGCGGCGCTGGGTGCGGCGTGATCGGGGGGCTCGATCGTACGCTCGTCGGCGATGCTCTCGGTGAACCGCTCGACCAGCGCCGGGTCGTCGTCACCGGGGAAGAGGTGGGCCAGGTGTGCGGTGGCGAACTCACCGATGTACTCGCCCTCGTCGGCCCGGGTGTAGCCCACGACCACCACCGCCATGTCGGAGGACGCGGCCAGCCGGGCAGCCGTGTCGGGGTCGGACCCGTCGTCCAGGTTGACGGCACCGGCGGGCAGCGCCGCAGCCAGTCCGTCTGCCACCGTCACCACCTGTGGGGCCCAGACGTCGCTCGATCCGCCGTCACCCAGGTTGACGACGCCGGCCAGTGCGCCGATGAGGGCGACCGACCCACCCGGCGGGAGGTCCAACGGCAGCAGCCGGGCTCCGTCGACCGGCTCGTTCCGCAGGAGGACGACGGATTTTGCCGCCGCCTCCCGGGCCAGCGATCGATGGCCCTCGTCGGCCAGCACCTCCCGGCCCGGCGCCGGCCTCCCGAGGACTTCCGCGAACCGGAGCTGGGCCGCCACCACCCGCTCGACCGCCCGGTCGACCTCGTCCCAGGTGGCTTCGCCACTGTCGAGGTCGTCACGGAGGTGCCCGGCCCTGATCATCCGGTACGGCATCTCCACGTCGAGACCGGCGTGCAGCGACCGCCCCGCATCGCGGAGGCCGAGTATCCAGTCGCTGATGACGAAGCCCTCGAATCCCCATTCGGTACGGAGCACGTCGGTCAGCAGGGCACGGTTCTGGCCGCACCACTCGCCGTTGACGCTGTTGTACGCACTCATCACCGCGGCCACACCCTGGTCGACGATGCGTCTGAATTGGGGCAGGTATACCTCGTGGAGGGCCACCTCGTCGACGGTGATGTCCACGGTGAAGCGGGCATTCTCCATCGAGTTGCAGGCGAAGTGCTTGACGCAGGCCATGGCGTGGCGCTGCACGCCCCGGGTGAGGGCGGCGCCCATCTCGCCCACGTGGTGCGGGTCCTCCCCGTAGGTCTCCTGGGCCCGTCCCCACGCCGGATGCCGGAGGACGTTGACGCACACCCCGCCGTAGAGATCGGCGCCCACGGCGCGCAGCTCCTCGCCGATGGCGGCTCCGATGCGCTCCTCGAGGTCGACATCCCAGGTGGCCCCCCGGGCCATGCTGACCGGGAAGCAGGTGGCCTGGTCGACCACCACTCCCCGCGGGCCGTCGGAGAAGGAGAAGCCCTGCAGTCCGAGCCGCTCCACCGCGGCGGCACGGAACGGGCTCTTGTGGTAGCCGGATTCCGAGAGGTATGTCAGGCCGGTCCAGAAGGGAGCATCGCCGTCCAGGCACCAGAGCTTCTCGTCGGTGGTCATCTCGGCCACGATGGCACGGGCCCGCAGTCCCGTCCGGTTCGCACTGTCGCTCGATCGTTCCATGTCCATCCGCCCATTCTCACAGGGCGGGGGGCTGTTGCGAATCGTGATCGGCCGCTGCCTACTCCTCGAAGTAGACGGCGTTGGTGGCGCCGTGCTTGTCGGGCAGCGACTCGATCAGGCGGCTCACCGCGGCGTACTCCCCGGCCTTCCAGGCTTCGGCGATGGTCTGGTCGTCGAGCTCGGCGTGCCGGGTGAAGTTCCACCACCTGGTGACGTCGCTGTCGCTGTAGCCCTTGTTGGCCAGCACGATGTTGAGCCGGGTGGCTTCCCAGGTCGCCTCGTCCGTGCTCATGGCTCCGGGCCGCGCCGGCTGCGGCTCGTCCCGTTCCGGACTCCGCTCCATCTCGTAGGCGATCTCCCGGTCGAGATCGCGTGAGACGTGACCTCGGATCGTCTTCAGCGAGCCCCCGGTCAGCGCATGCCGGTCGGACACCCGGCGTTCGCGCTCGGCGTCGAGGCTCCGTGACCAGAGCTGTTGGGCGGTGGCGTCGACATCGCTGGCTGTCACCCGCAGCCTCAGCCGGCGTTCGATGCGCTCGGCCGCCTTCTGTGGGGCCTGGGGCACCGGCCTGTCCGTGGCGCGGCGGCCCTGCTGTTCGGATTCGGACTCGGCCACCCGTCGCTCGCCCGGACCACGGCGTCGGTCCGGTACCTCTTCGGGTGCGGCCACCCGCACCGGTGGTTCGGCGGCCTCGGGTGGTTGCGGCGTTCTGGCCGACGGTGAGGCGTAGCTCTCCGGGGGGAAGATGTCACCGGTGGTGCCGGCGATGGCGGCTCCGAGGTACGCCGCTGTCCACTCGCTCTCGCCTACGGCCACGGTGGCCGCTCCGGTGGCCGTGAGCCGGGCCACGGGAACATCGAGGCAGGCGGCCACCACGATGGCTTCGGTGAAACCGAGCCGGCGGTTGGTCGTCTCCACCTGGGCCACCGTCTCCCGGGTCCAGGCGATGCCGCGGAGCAGCATCTCGTCGGCCAGGCCCTGCTGGGTCAAGTTGGCCTTCGACCTCAGGGCGGCCACATTCCGCCGCACGATGTCCTCGATGCCCTTGGTCGGCTCGCCGTTCATGGCCTCATGATACCTCTATGTAAGAAAATTGAACATCATTCTCAAGCGCTCCGATCCATATAGAGGCGGCGAACAGGCATTTCCGTCTGTTTCCGCTGGTCTGGAGCTATGAAAGTTTGAACAATTCGGGCGCCGGTACCCTCGATCGACCTCCGGGGCCGGCCGACACCGTGCCGTGGCGCCCGTCGTGGCCGGGCCGCACCCGCCGGGAAGGGAGGAGTCCTCGTGATCGCACCGTTCGCATCTGGTCTACCCCACCGGACGTTTGGCTGTCTCATCCCCATGATGACCGTCGGAGCCGGTGAGGGGGTGGACCCGGCCCGCCCCGGCCGACCGCCCATCCCGACGTGGGCCGATCGACCCAATTGCCGCTACAGCTACGGCCCACTCAAACCGATCATTGTGTAGAGGGATCCGACACACAAAAGGGGCAGCAAAGACTGTGACGATCGACCCGTATCACGTACGGAAACTCAGTGAATGGTCAGACGCCGATTTCGATCTCGATGATCTGGTGTTGCCTGAGACACCGCAATGGCATCGCTGCGGCGCCGTCCACTGCATCGATCGAGGTCCATGGCTGGGCACGTTGGTCTGCTGTATCAGGCGCAGCGGCCACGAGGACGCCCACTCGATGGCTCTGGGCGACGCGGGTTCGCCGGACCACTGGCGCGAGACCTGGCTCTAGGAGTCGTCGTTCCGGTCAGGGACGAAGGACGATGGCCTGATCGGACCCGATCCGTCCGTCGAAGGGCTGACCCTCACCCACTCCGTCGCTCGACACCTCCACGCGTCGTCCGCCCAGCTGTCCGGGGGCGCCATCGATGGAGACCGCAGTGTCGCCGAAGTTGATCACGACGGTCCACTCGTCGGCTCCCCGGCCCCGGCGGTAGCCGAGCAGTCCTTCCGGTAGGTCCAAGAGCTCGAAGGTGCCCGCCGACAGTGCCGGCACCCGGTGACGCAGGGCGATCAGACGCCGGTAGAGGTGGAGGATGGACGAGTCGTCCTTGCGGAGGTCGTCGTGGTTCCGACGCTCCGAGTCGGGCGGGAACGGGAGCCAGGGACCGCCACCGCCGGCCACCGGCCAGCCGTGGGCGTCGGTCCCGTCCCACGGGATGGGGGCCCGACAGCCGTCCCGTCCGCCGGGGTCGACTCGGCGGTCGGCCGGGATGGTGGCGTCGAGCAGTCCGAGCTCCTCGCCCTGGTAGAGGAACGGTGTGCCGCGGAGCGTGAGGAGCAGCACTGCGGCCGCCCTGGCCCTGGCCTCGCTGCGGCGCTCGGCGGTGGCCCCACCCTCGCCCCCGCCGGCCGCGGCCCGGTCGTAGCGGGTGCGGTGGCGAGGGTTGTCGTGGTTGGACAGCACCCAGCTGGGCCAGGCATCTCTTGCATCCAGGGCCTCGACCGTCTGCTCGATGCATGCTCTCCACCGGTCCGCCTGCCAGGGCGCGTAGAGGGCCGGGAAGTTGAAGGACAGTTGGAGCTCGTCTCCGTCTCCGTAGTAGGTGGCGATCGCCGCCGTCGAGAGCAGGTAGACCTCACCGACCATGAGCCGATCGCCGGGGTAGGAGTCGATGATCCTGCGGATGTCCCGCAGCCGTTGATGGGTCACCGGCACGTCGTTGAGCGCGCTGTGGGGGATGCCCGCCACCGGCGGCGGGTCGTCGGGCAGCTCCGGGTCCTTGCCGATGCAGTGGATCACGTCGGCCCGAAACCCGTCCACACCGCGATCGAGCCAGAAGCGCAGCACGTCGTGCATGGCCCGCACCACGTCGGGCTCGTCCCAGTTGAGGTCGGGTTGGCCGGCGTCGAACAGGTGGAGATACCACTGGCCGGAGGGCTCGTCGAAGGTCCAGGCCGGAGCGGACAGATCGAATGCCGCCACCCAGTTGTTGGGTGGGGCTCCGTCAGGTCGGACGTCGCGCCACACGTACCAGTTTCGATGGCTGCTCTCGGCTCCCGATCGCGCGTCGGTGAACCAGGGGTGCTGGTCCGAGGTGTGGTTGGGCACCCAGTCGATGATGACCCGCAGCCCGAGCGAGTGGGCATCCTCGATCAGCCGGTCGAAGTCGTCCAGCGTCCCGAAGGTGGGGTCGACGTCGCAGTAGTCGCTGACGTCGTACCCGAAGTCGACCATGGGCGAACGGTAGAACGGGGACAGCCACAGGGCATCGACCC
>CAZNLF010000154.1:0-4349 GCA_964573595.1 uncultured Acidimicrobiaceae bacterium
GCCCCGGCCGATCACTTTTCCAAATAACATACGAATGGTAGGGAGTGCGCCGGGCCGGAGGAGCCGGGCCGGAGGAGCCGGGCCGGAGCGTGGGGCGGGGCGGGGCGGCGCCGAAGATGGGTCTGACCGACGCCGGGTCGTAGGCCCGCTGTCAAGGGGATCAGCTCCTGCACCACCATCCGGGCCCGCTGACGGCGCACCCCCGCCGGACGAGCTCGTCACAGGCCCGGGCGGCGGCGTCGACCGAGAGGTCGGTCCGGAGCAGGATCGTCTCGAAGGCCAGCGGGGTGTCGTCCATCGCCTGGAGCACCGATCGCTCCGGGATGCTCAGCCCGTCGGTGTTCGCGGTGGGCTCCGGTCGTCGACCGGGAGCTCCCCCGGCTCGGGTCCCTCCGTCCCGGCCGGCCGGGACGGAGCGGTCGGCGCTCCCGGAGTGATCGGAAGGGTCGGACCGGTTCCGACCCGGACCGCGCTCACCGCGTGTACCCACCGGATCGTCACATCCGGCACGGGCCAACGCCAGGGCGACCAGCACGTCCGTGGCGTCGCGGACCGGGATGCAGCCGTCGACGAGCAGCGCGTTCGTTCCGGACGAGGATGTGCTCTTCACCGAGCCCGGCACCGCGCATACCGGTATCGACCGACGGGCCGCCGCTTCGGCGGTGTAGAGCGAGCCACCCCGGTAGTGGCTCTCGACCACGACCACCACATCCGAGAGGGCGGCGACGATGCGATTGCGCGCCGGGAACACCCTCGGGTGGGCCCGGGTGCCCAGCGGCGACTCGGAGAGCACGGCCCCGCGGACGGCGACCTCTTCCCACAGGTCCTGGCTCGACGGCGGATAGACCTCGTCCAGCCCTGTGCCCACCACGGCCACCGGCGGAGCGACGTCCCGGCCGTCGGCCACCCGCACCACGCCGGCATGGGCGGCGGCATCGATCCCCCGGGCCAGCCCGGACACGATGGTCACGCCCGCTGTGGCCAGATCCGACGCCAGCTCTGAGGCGACCTGGCGGCCGTAGGGCGTGGCGGAGCGCGTCCCGACGACCGCCACCCGGGGCCGGCGGTCGAGAACGGTCGGGTCGCCCAGTGCGAACAGGACGGCCGGCGCACCCGGATCGCCCGTGAGCATCCCGGGATAGCCGGGCCTCCGGGGGAGCGCCACGCTGACCCCGGCGGCGGCATACCGGTGGGCCACCTCGCCGACGTCGGTCCGCCGGGCGGCGAGGTGGAACTTCCGTCGGGGATCCCCCGGGTGGGTTCCCGCCTGGAGCGCCCTCCATGCCGTGACCGGTGCGAACCCGTCGGTGAGGAGCGCCAGCCGCACCGGGGTCATCCCGGCGAGTCCGGCCAGCGCCGCGGCGTGTGCCTCGAGCGCGTCGAGCCCCCTCACCGGCCCGTTCCCAGCAGGAGCTCACGGGCGCACCGGAGGTGGAGTGCCAGGCGGACGTGGGGCTCCTCGACCAGGTCCCCGCCCCCGTCGAGGTCGGCCACGGTGCGGGCCAGCCGTCGGACCCGGTGGAGGCCCCGGGCACTCAGCGCTCCCGACCGCACGTGGTGCTCGACGAGCCTCGACGCCTCACGGCCGAGAGGCGCCAACTCGTCGAGTCTGCCCCCGGGCAGCTCCGCGTTGACGGTGACACCTCGGGCACGGGCGAGGGACCGGGCGAGGCCCACCCGCGCGGCCACCGCCGCCGAGCCCTCCGGTACCTGGCGTCCGAGCAGGTCCTCGAACCCGGGCCGGTCGACCCGGACGGCGATGTCGAAGCGGTCGAGCAAGGGCGCCGACAGCCGCCGGCCGTACCGCTCCCGGGCCGCAGGGGTGCACCGGCAAGCGCCCGGCCTCCCGCCCTCGCCGCAGGGGCACGGGTTCATCGCGCCGACCAGGATGAACCGGGCGGGGAACGCGGTCGAACCCCGGGCCCGGCTGACACGGACCTGACCGTCCTCGAGCGGCTGTCGGAGAGCGTCGAGCATCACGGACGGGAACTCACCCATCTCGTCGAGGAACAGGACCCCGCCATGGGCCAGGCTGATCTCGCCCGGGCGCATCCACGCCGTGCCGCCCCCGATCATCGCCACCGACGAGGCGCCGTGGTGGGGGGCCCGGAAGGGAGGTCGCACGATCAGTCCGTCCGGGGGAAGGGGGAGCCCGGCCACGGAGTGCACCCGGGTCACCTCCAGCGCGGTGGCCCGGTCGACGTCGGGGAGCACTCCCGGGAGGCAGGTCGCCAGCATGGTCTTGCCCGAGCCGGGTGGGCCCACGAACAGCAGGTGGTGCCCGCCGGCCGCCGCCACCTCGAGGGCGTGGCGGGCCATCCGCTGTCCCCGGACCCCGGCGAGGTCGGCGGCGTCGGGAGACGACGGTGCCCGTCGCCCGGACGGCCCGGCGATCGCCCCGATGTCGGGCCAGCCGCTCCGGCCGGTGAGCCTGTCCATCAGCGAGCGGAGCGTCGGCGCCGTGCGCACGTCAGGCTGCCCGGCCAGGACCGCCTCCACCGTGCTCTCCTCGGGCGCGACCAACCGGTGGACGGCGAGCGCCTCGGCCAGCACGACCGTCCCGGGCACGCCCCGGAGGGAGCCGTCGAGGCCGAGCTCGCCGATGAAGGCCATCCCGTTGACGTCGTCGGGGGCCAGTGCGCCCGAGGCCACGAGCACCCCGATGGCGATGGGCAGGTCCAGTCCCGCTCCTCCCTTGCGCATCCCGGAGGGGGCGAGGTTGACCGTGACACGGCGCAACAGCCAGTTGAGACCGCTGGACAACAGTGCGGCCCGGACAAGGTCCCGGGATTCGCGGACAGCAGCATCGGGTAACCCGACCACGGTGAAGCCGGGCAGACCGTTCGACACATGGACCTCGACGGACACCGGGGTGCCGTCGACGCCGATCAGGACGGCAGAAGGAATAGCGGCGATCATGGCGCCTCCGGACGCAGGCCGGGGCCGGGCGACCCAGCTTCGTCGAAGCGGGGCCGGGCCCGTCACCGGGACGTGACGAAGGGGGCGCCCTCGATGCTGCACACGGTGCGGGCGGGCCCCGAAGCACCACCTGGACCCTACGGCGTGGGTGTCACACCGCTCTTCCCGTCGTCAGATGACATCACCGTCTTCCGGTCGCCAGACGACAGCATCGCTCGGCACGGGAACTCGGGCACTAGCGACCCTTGAATACCGGGTCCCTCTTCTGGGAGAAGGCGAGGATCGCCTCGGCCGTGTCGGCGGTGCCGAAGTTGGTGGCCTGGGACCGTGACTCCTCTTCGAGGGCCTGGTCGAACGACAGATTGAGTGATCCATTGAGCATGGTCTTGGTCAGGGAGAGGGCCAGCGGTGGGCCCTGGGCCAGCCGCTCGGCCCACTCCCCCACGGTGGCGTCGAGCTCGGCGTCGGGGACGACGCGGTTCACCAGGCCGAACGCGGCGGCCTCCTCGGCGCTCAGGATGTCGGCAAAGAAGGCCAGCTCCTTCGCCCGGTGCAGGCCGATGAGCCGCGGCAGCAGCCACGACGCGCCGAAGTCGACCGACAGCCCGCGCCTGGAGAAGATCTGGGAGAACCGGGCCGACTCGGAGGCAACCACCAGGTCGCAACCGAGGGCCATGCTCATTCCCGCGCCGGCGGCCACCCCCCCGACCTTGGCGATGGTCGGCTTGGGGATCTGGTGCAGGCGGAGCGCCACCTGGCCGAGGGCCCGCATCTGCACCAGAAAGGGATCGCCCGGACGCCCGGCAACGTTGGAGGCATCGCCGAGGTCGGCGCCCGAGCAGAACGCGCCACCCGCACCGGTGAGCACCATCACCCGGTCGTTGCGGTCCGCGGCCACGTCCTCGAACACGGCGAGCAGCTCTCTCCACATGGTCCCGTTGGCGGCGTTCTTGCGCGCCGGCCGGTTCATGGTGACCGTCACCACGCCGCCGGCCCGCTCCACGATCAGTGTCTCGGGTTTGTCGGTCATGCCGGCAGCCTACGAGATGACCGGTCGCGGGCGACCCCCGGTGAGGCAACCCTTCGATGGTCGCGTGACGGATCAGAAGGCGTCCTCGATCACGTCGATGTCGCCACCGGTGATCGAGACCACGTCGAACCGGACCTCGACGCGCGCACGGCCGGCGGCCGGCGTCAACTCGGACAGCCACCGGGATGCCAGACGGCGGATCCGGCGCTGCTTGGCCTCGAGCACGGACTCGGCACCCGTCCCGAAGCGGCTGTCGGTCCGCGTCTTCACCTCGCAGAACACGACGGTCCGGTCGCGGCGCACGATGAGGTCCACCTCGCCCTCGCGACGGCGCCAGTTGCGGTCGAGGATCTCGTAGCCGTGGTCCTCGTACCAACCGGCGGCACGGTCCTCGCCCTGG
>CAZNLF010000154.1:4449-7276 GCA_964573595.1 uncultured Acidimicrobiaceae bacterium
CGGGGGGCGCCGTCCGGCGCCCCCGGTCACAGTTCCTTCTCGGGAAGGCGCTCGATGTTGACGTCCCGGAACGTGAGGATGCGGACCGAGGGGACGAAACGGGCGGGCCGGTACATGTCCCACACCCAGGCGTCGTTCAGCTGGACCTCCACGCAGGCCGGCGTCGAGTCTGAGCGAACCGTCACATCGACGCTGTTCGCCAGGTAGAAGCGACGCTCGGTCTCCACCACATAGGAGAACAGGGGCAGAACGGCCCGGTACTCCTGGACGAGGGCCAACTCGATCTCCGACTCGTACCGTTCGAGGTCCTCTTCGCTCACCGAACGCCGTCCTGCCGCATCACGCGACCTCCCGCCGGCGGAGCCGGAGCACGACCGTTCCGGTCAGGCGCGGGCAGTCCGCCGCTCCTTGATCTTTGCAGCCTTGCCGTGGCGATCACGCAGGTAGTACAGCTTGGCCCGGCGCACGTCGCCCAGCGACACGACCTCGGTCATGGCGATGACCGGCGAGTGGATGGGGAAGGTCCGTTCGACCCCGACCCCGAAGCTCACCTTGCGGACGGTGAACGTCTCGCGGACACCGGTGCCCTGGCGGCGGACGACGGCTCCCTGGAAGACCTGCACGCGCTCGCGGGTGCCCTCGACCACCCGGACGTGGACCTTGACGGTGTCGCCGGGCCGGAAGTCGGGGATGTCGTCCCGCAGGCTGTCGCGGTCAATGATGTCGGTCGGGTTCATGGGGCGCGTCTTTCCACGGGTCGTTCGGGCTCTCCCTCGTCGGAGACCCGCTCGGCAGCCCTTCCGGAGGAACCGGTCCTCCTGGAGCACTCGACCAATCGGGCCAATCGGTGCGAACACCGGCCGAGCCGGTGCCGACGAGGCTCACCAATCGTAGCCGTGATCGGAGAGGAGCTGCACCTCACCGTGCTCGGCGAGGAGCTGGACCTCCGCGTCGGTCAGGCCTCCCCGCTCCGCGATCAGGTCGGGGCGCCGCTTCAGCGTCCTCACCAGGGCCTGGACCCGGCGCCAATCACCCACCTGCCCGTGATCCCCCGAGCGCAGCACCTCCGGCACCTCCCAGCCCCTGAACGACGCCGGTCTCGTGTACTGGGGATACTCGAGGAGACCGTCGGCGAAGCTCTCGTCTTCGGCCGACGCCTCGTTGCCCAGCACCCCCGGGATCAGGCGCACCACCGACTCCACCACCACCAGGGCGGCGAGCTCGCCGCCGGCCAGGACGAAGTCCCCCACCGACAGCTCCTCGTCCACCAGATGGTCGGCTACCCGCTCGTCGACCCCCTCGTAGCGGCCGCACAGGAGGGAGAAACCCCCCGGCAGCCCGGCGTACTCGCGGGCCACCCGCTGGTCGAAGCGCCGGCCGCCCGGCGTCAGGAGCACCAACGGGTGGGGCATCCCCTCCTCCGACCCGGCCACCTGCTCGACGGAACGAAACACCGTCTCGGCCGCCAGCACCATGCCGGCCCCCCCGCCGAACGGAGCGTCGTCGACCGACCGGTGGTTGTCGGTGGCTGCGTCACGCACGTCGTGGGTCCGCAGGTCCATCACCCCCCGGGCCCGGGCGCGACCGAGGATCGATGCATCGGCATAGTGGTCGATGACCTCGGGGAACAGCGTGAAGATGTCGATGCGCAGCGCGTTCACCGGATGGCCGCCACGTCAGTACAGGTCGAGGAGGCCGTCGGGCAGGTCGACGACCACCCGCACCCCCGGCTCGGTCCGCACGACGAAGCGGAGCGGGATCAGCGCCCCTCTGTCCAGGACCATCAGGTCGCTGGCCGGGTTGGCCTCCACGGCGACCACCGTACCGATGGGGACGCCGTCGGTGCCCTCCACCTCGGACCCGATCAGTTCGTGGATCCACAGTGCCTCCGGGTCCTCCAGAGGTGTCGCGAACAACGCGGTGCCGCGGAGCGACTCGGCGGCGTCGATGCCGTCGACACCGTCGAAGGTGACGATGAAGCGACCACGGTGGGGTGACGAACGCACCACCTCCAGCTCCCGCCCCTCGGCGGTGGTCAGGACGGCCCCGGCGTCGATCCTCTCGTCGCGGTTGGTGGACAGCACGACGATCACATCACCCCGGAGCCCGTGCGGCTTCACGATGGCGCCGACCTCGAGGAGGGGGTCGGCCGCCCGGGCTCGTCCCCTGCCGTCGGCAGGGTCGGGGCCGGGCACGGGGTCGCCGGGTTCAGTCGTCGACGATGTCGACGCTGGTCTGCACGCCGTCACGGGCACCGGCCGCGGCCACCACCGTCCGGATGGCCTGGGCGACACGCCCTCGTCTGCCGATCACCCGACCCATGTCCTCGGGGGCCACGTGGATCCGGAAGCGGACGGAGTTGCCGCGCTCGTCGGTGTTGATCACCACGGCCTCGGGGTCCGACGTGATGGAGTTCACCAGGTAGGTCACCACCGCCAACGGCGTCCCGCCCGACACGCGGTTGCCGGCGTCGTCGTCCTCTTGGCCGTCGTCGTCGATGGTGTTGACGTCATCGGCCGAATCGAGGGCGACCTCGTCGCTCATTTGGCTGCCTTGGCGCTGGCGAACTCGTCCAGGGCACCGGACCGCTTCAGGAGCTTCTCGACACGCTCGGTCGGAGTCGCCCCCTGGGACAGCCACTTCACCGCCTTGGCATTGTCGATCTCGACGACGGCGTCCGGCTCGGCCAGCGACTTGCCACGTGGTGCGTAGGTCCCCACGATCTCGATGAACCGACCATTCCGCGGTGAACGGCTGTCTGCCGCCACCAGCCGGTAGGTCGGCTGCTTCTTCTTCCCGATCCGCACGAGGCGGAGCTTTACGGCCA
>CAZNLF010000155.1:0-7214 GCA_964573595.1 uncultured Acidimicrobiaceae bacterium
GGTAGGCCTTGGGCATCCGCACCACGTAGCCCGCCTCCACGTCGGACGGCTCGACTAGGCCGATGACGGCCAGCTCCTTGGTCGCCAAGGCGATGAGCTCGTCGTCGGCGCAGGTCCACAGCTCGTCACCCTCGAAGACGAAGTACTCCATGCCCAGGCAGGTCCGGCCGCCCTTGACCAGGAACGGCGACCACGAGCCGAAGTTCTGGATCCGTCCGACCTCCACCTCCGGCGAGTGGATGTAGATCCAGTTGTCGGGAAAGCCGCGGGCCTCGGGAACGACGAGGGCGACGGTGAGGAAGTCGCGGTAGTGCAGGTCGTCGGCGGCGGCCCGCACCGCTTCGGGGACCGGCGGGTCGACGCTGCGGGCCAGTGCGGTGAACGGCATGGAGGAGATGACATGGGAGGCCGGCAGCCGCTCCTCGCGCCCCCCTTCGACCACCGTGACCGCCACCGCGGCCCCGTCCTCGACGTGCACGGTGAGTGCCGTGGTCTCCATCCGGACCTCGCCGCCCATCTCGACCACCTGCTCCGCGCAGTGCTCCCACATCATCCCGGGGCCGTACTTCGGATACTCGAACTCCTCGATCAAGCTCGTGACCTGCTTCGATCGGTCACTTCGCTTTCCGGCCACCGACGAGCGCACCGGCTCCCAGACGGCGTCCCACAGGGACATGCCCTTGATGCGCTGGGCACCCCAGTCCGCGGAGAGCTCCGAGGCGGGGACACCCCACACCTTCTCGTTGTAGGTCTTGAAGAAGTGGTGGTAGAGCCGCCAGCCGTAGTTCGAGACGATGTAGCCCTCGAGCGTGTCGAGGTTCTTCGGCGGGTGGAGCCGCACCCAGAGGAACGAGAGCCCGCACCGAAGCGCCTCGACGATGCCGAGGTTGGATAGGGCGTTGCCCAGCTTGATCGGATAGTCGTAGAACTTCCCTTCGTAGAAGATCCGGCTCATCCTGGGGCGCAGGAGGAAGTCCTCGGGGGGGAGGACCTCGTGCCAGAATTCCTCCACGGGCCTGACCTTCGTGAAGAAGCGGTGGCCGCCGATGTCGAAGCGCCATCCGTCGCGCTCCACGGTGCGGCTGATGCCCCCGACGACCGAGTCCTCCTCGATCACCACGACCGGATCCCCTCCCTGGGCGAGCTGGCGTGCCGCGGTGAGTCCCGCCGGTCCTGCCCCGATCACCACCACCGGGTCGTCGACCGTGCTCCGCACCGGATCAGGGTCGCGGTCGCCGTCGGCCGTCGGTGCCGCCTGGTCGTCTCCTACTGCCACTGGGGGTGGTCCGATCTCTTCAGGGTGTCTTCTGGTCGGTGCCGTGGGCCCGGGTGGCCGACGTCGGTGCCGGCCGTTGTCGGCGGGTCGGTCCCGACAGATCGACCCCGTGGGTCCTCGGGACCCTGCGTGCCAGGCGCCCACTACGTGAGCTCGATGTTCGGTGATGCGTGGGAAGGTTAGTGGCTCCCCGGGGCGTGGAGGCGGAATGCCGGGGGTGCGCCAGGGCGGACGGCCGGGCCGGGCGCCGACCTACGGCACGACCACGCCCAGGAACGCCAACAGGGCGTAGCCGGTCATCGCGGCCGCCGCCACGATCAGGACGGCCACCTCCACGCCCCGACGTGCGGTGAGGGTCGATGCGGCGATGACCAGGGGGAACGCCCCGAGTGCGTACCGCTCGAAGGAGTCGAGATTGGAGCTCGCCAGCGAGACGACCAGTGCCGCCGTCGCGAACAGTCCGTACGACAGGGGCAGCCTCCGGAAGGCCACCACCAACAGCACGATGCAGACCAGCACCCAGGGAACGTGCGAGGCGCTCCCCAGGTGGTGACCGTGCACGACCGACTCGACGTTGTGCCACATCGACGTCAGCGGGAAGGTGACGCCCCCACGGTGCCCGCTCTGTTGTTGGACGCGCAACGGGAGCCAGGCGTCGCCGAACTGGGACCCGACCCAACCGAGGAAGATGCCGGCCCCGGCCAGCGGGGCGACGATCGCCGCCGCCGTCGCCACCCGACGGCCGACCGGACCCGCCACCGGACGGCCGCCGCCGATCGACCGTTCGGCCGGGTCGGGATCACCGTGATGCGGCGACCGCCATTGCTGCCACGCCTCGGCGGCCAGTGGGACCACCAAGAGGACGCCGACCGGGCGCACCAGGCCGGCGGCGAGGCCGGCGGCGGCCGCCCACCACCACCTCCGGGTACGCGCCCCCAAGAAGGCGCCGACCGAGCAGGCCAGCAAGGGCCCGTCGGCGTAGCCCAGGACCAGTGCGTAGGCGGAGGGCGCCAGCCCGAGCAGCCACGCCGAGCGGCGGGCCAGGTCCGGGTCCCCGAAGTCGCGCCGGACGAGGAGCACGAGCCCGGCCATGGCCACCAGGGCGGAGAGGTTGGCGACCGCCACCAGCGCCGCACCGGCACCGAAGCCGGGGATCGCCGCGAGCAGGCGGCCGGCGAGGGGGAAGGCCGGGTAGAAGCGCACCGACTGCACCCCGGAGGCCGAGTAGCCGTGCCTGGCGATCGACTCGTACCAGCCGCCGTCCCAGGCGAGGAGCCCCTGGTGCACGCGCAGTCGGGCGCCGGGATTGTCCGGCCGGAGGTCGTTCACCGCGAGGTGGGCCACGACCAGGGCCCCCACGACGAGCACCCGGGCGGCGATCCAGGCCGGCAGCACGAGGACCAGGGCACGGCCGAACCGGCGCGCCACCGTCGGCGGGCCGGTGCCGGTGCTCCTCGCGGCGGTGGCCGGGGCGGTCATCGGGACTGCCGGGCCGCGACCGGTGGGCCGCAGCCGACGGCGGGCCCGTCGACCGTGCCGACGATCGGTCGCCCCGTTGCGGCCACGCCTCAGGACTTCGTCGGGCTCAGCTGGTCCAGCCACATCGGCTGGTAGAACTCGGTCGAGTTGCCGGCGATCAGCTGGGTGGCGTGAAAGGCGGGGTCGCCCTGGAGCGTCTGGATGATCGCCTCGCACTTCGTCCCGAGCGTCTGGTAGCCCGGGGCCCACACCATGAAGATCTGGTGTCCGCCGGCCGCCATCGACTCGAGGTGCTCGGCGAAGGCGACCGGTTTGCCGGCCGCGGTCGCCTGGGCGTAGTCGACCCAGTTGACGAACTCGGGTCCCGTGCCGCGGGGGAAGGTGGTCTGGGTGTAGCGACCGGACGGCAGGAGCCGATCGGCCGCGGGGCCCAGCTGGTCCGGGCAGTAGGCGATGACATCGCCGGGCCGGCCGTGGGCGGCGATGGCGGCGGTGACCTCCCCGGCCTGCGTGCGGTTGGTGGCGATGTTCGGGAAGGAGCCGAACAGCCCGGCGAGGATGGCCACGGTCAGTACGCCCAGCCGAACACGGCGATCACGGAAGGTGAGCAGGCCGACGGAGACCAGCAGGATGAGCGGGATGAACACCACCGACGCGTAGCGGGCGTCGAAGGTGCTCCTCGTGAGGAACCCGCCGGCGATCGCCGCGCCCAGGGTGCCGACCACGATGACGGCCAGCGGTCGCCCGAGGGGCCGGGTGCGGATGTCGAGGTCGATGTGGAAGCGGTCGGTGGCCACTCCGAAGAGGCCCAGCCCGGCCAGGGCGAAGAAGATCAGTCCCAGCAGGCGGCCCTGATCGGTGGCTCCCCCGGCGAACGTCGAGATGGCGTTGACCATGGCGGCGAAGTTGGCCGGGGTGGCCCAGGGGGTCCCGGTGTGGTGCGACTGGTAGAGGAAGGTCGGCACCCAGGGGAGGAAGGTGAGGCAGCCGACCGCCGCCGCGACGAAAGAGGCCCGGGCCCCCCGCCGCCATGCCGGACGGCCGCGCCAGGCCTCCCAGGCCAGCCACAGCATCACGGTGCCCACGAGATAGAGCGACCAGTAGTGGCTGTAGAGCAGGAGCCCGGTGACGACACCGATGGCGATCAGATTCCCGGCCCGGGGGCGGGTCAGGGCGCGGTCGACGGCCAGGAACCCCAGGACGGTGAGGAGGGCGATCAAGGAGTACATCCGGGTCTCGGTGTCGTACCGGACGGCGAAGGGCGAGCTCGCCACCAACAGGAGCGCCGCCCACGCCGCGGTGCGGCCACCCAGCCGCCGGCCGGCCAGCCAGGCCAGAGGAATGGTCGCCACGCCGAACACGCCGGAGAGTGAGCGGACGGCGACGTCGGACGTCCCGAACCAACCCACCCAGAAGTGCAGCAGCACGTAGAAGAGCGGCGGCGCGCCGTCGCGGCGGAGGAACGAGGGGATCTGGTCGAGCGGCTGCCGGGCGATGTTGACGGTGAGGGCCTCGTCGAGCCACAGGTCCGAGCGCGTCCAGAAGCGCATCACCAACGCAGCGACCAGCACGATCACGACCGCGAAGGCCAACGCCACCCTCGTTGGCCGGGTGAAGGGAAGTCCCTCGTCATCCGGACCGGTGACGCCGTCGCCGATGCCCGTGGCTGCGTCGCCCGTGCCGTCGCCCGTGCCGCGGGCGCCCGTCCGGGGTCGGCCGAGGGTCGCATCGCCCGCCCGGTCGCCCAGCGGTTCCGACTCGGTCTGCACCCCGGAGGCCGACTCGGCAACCGCGACCGCCGACTCGGCGTCGGCGTCGGCCTCGGGCACCGACTCGGCGATCGAGCCGGACCCAGGGGTGGCTGCATCCATGATCGCATGGTACCCAGCGACGCACCGACCGGGGAAACACCGGCCGGCGACCCGGCGGTCCTTGGACCTCCCGGCCCCGTGGCAGTAACCTGCCCCCACTGTCCACAGCGTCTGTGACAGAGTTCAACCGTCGTAGAGACCGTCGCCGGCGTGCGAGGGATTGGGTAGGGGGAGAAGATGGGGGAAGTCAGTGACGCAAGGTAGTGGTTTCAGCCGCCGGAGCTTCCTGTCCCGAGGGGCGGTGGCCGGGGGGGCGGTGGCGCTGGGTGCGACCGGTCTGTCGGCGTGCTCGTCGGGGTCCAGTTCGTCGACGACGACCGGGTCGGGCACGTCGGGCGGCTCCAAGCCCGGGGTCGGGACCGGAACGCCGAAGCGGGGCGGCTCGCTGACCGTGGGGACGATCGCCGAGATCGACGGCTTCTACCCGCCGACCAACCACTGGGACACCAACGGGTTCCTGTACGCCAACGCCGTCTACGACCCTCTCATGGCGGTGGCGGCCGACGGCACCATCGAGCCCTACCTGGCCGAGACGATGACCAGCAACTCCACCTATGACGTGTGGACGATGACGCTGCGCTCGGGCATCAAGTTCAACGACGGCTCCGATCTGACCGCGGCCGTCGTGAAGGCGAACTACGAGGCGCTGAGGGCCTCAGCCCTCACCGGGGTCGCCCTCGACCAGGTGGCGTCGGTGACTACCGCCGGGGACCTCACCATCGTCTAC
The DNA here is from genome assembly GCA_964573595.1 of uncultured Acidimicrobiaceae bacterium. Lineage (GTDB taxonomy): Bacteria > Actinomycetota > Acidimicrobiia > Acidimicrobiales > RAAP-2 > Bog-756. The sequence continues at coordinate 5,354 of CAZNLF010000155.1, forward strand.
ACCCTGACCGGTCCGAACCCGACGTTCCCCGCCGGCCTCACCACACAGGTCGGTTACGTGGTCGGCGAGGCGATGCTCCAAAAGGCGTCCTCATCGTCCTCAAGCACGCTGGTTCCGGTGGGTACCGGGCCGTTCATCTTCTCCCACTGGCAGCCGAACGACTACTTCACCGCCACCCGCAATCCCAACTACTGGCGAAGCGGTCTCCCCTATCTCGACTCGATCACCTTCAAGCCCATCCCGGACACCAGCCAGCGTGAGGCCACACTCCGATCCGGCGCGGTCGACATGATCGAGTCGGTCGACCCCACCACGATCACCAACTTCTCCGGATCGGGGGGATCGGGCTTCCAGTTGGTCGACACCCAGACCGGGGTCATCGGCCAGCCGAGCTTCGCCTTCATCATGCTCAACACGAAGGTGAGCCCGACCAACGACCTGACCATCCGCCAGGCGCTGGCCAAGGGCATGAACCAGCCGGTGGTGCAGAAGGTGATCGGGGGGCCGCCCAGCAAACCGGCCAACGGGATCTTCCTCCCGGACTCGCCGTACTACAGCGACACCGGGTACCCCACCTACGACCCGACGGGCGCCACCGCCCTGGTCAACCAGTACAAGGCCCAGCACGGCAAGCCGACCCTCAACCTGCTCACCATCCCCGACCCACTGGAGATCAAGGTGGTCTCGGCCATCCAGCAGATGTGGGAGGAGATCGGCATCACCGTCACCATCTCCGAGGTCGAGCAGGCCACCATCATCGACGACTTCGTGCTCGGGAACTTCCAGGCGGTCACCTCGTACCAGTTCGGCGCGGTCAACCCCGACCTCAACTACGTGTGGTGGAGCACCACCACCATCTCCCCCATCGGACAGATCGGCCTCAACTTCACGCGGCTCGACGACCCGGTGCTCGAGTACGCGATGCTCCAGGGCCGTCACACCACCAGCCAGTCCGTCCGGGAGTCCGCCTACAAGACCGTCAACCAGCAGCTGGCCAAGGACCTGGCGTACCTGTGGATCGAGCAGTACGTCTTCTCCGAGGTGGCCACCGAGCGGGTCCAGAACTTCGCCAATCCGACCCTTCCGAACGGAAAGCCCGGCTACGCCTTCGACGAGGGCATCTTCATGCCGACCCAGATCTGGCTGAACGGGTAGCCGGGGACCACCGCTCCCCACTTCCGGATCCCCATGGCCAAGTACTTCATCCGTCGGATTCTCCAGCTGGCCGTGGTGGCCTTCATCATCTCCGTGCTGGTGTTCCTGTTGGTGCACCTGCTCCCCGGTGACCCGACCATCATCATCCTCGGGCCCAGCGACACCGCCCACAACCGGGCGGTCCTGTTGCAGCAGCTCGGACTCAACAAGCCGCTGTGGCAGCAGTACACCACCTGGCTCGGTGCCGTGTTCCACGGCAATTTCGGTCAGTCGTACCTCAATCACGAGTCGGTCGCCTCGATCGTGAAGACCGGATTCCCCATCGACCTCGAGCTCATCATCATCTCCCAGGTGGTCGCCTTCGGCGTCGCCATCCCCCTGGCGCTGATCACCTCCCGCCGTCCCAACCAGGCCGTCGACAACATCTCCACCACCACCACCTTCGGGATGCTGGCGCTCCCCCCCTTCGTCATCGCACCGATCATGGTGGCGGTGTTCGCCGTGGGACTCCACTGGTTCCCCGCGACCGGGTACGTGCCGTTCACCCAGGATGCGGCGACCAACATCCACGACATGATCCTCCCGTCGCTCGCCATCACGGCGGGATCCATCGCCGTCTACTACCGGTTGTTCAGATCCGACCTGATCGGGACGCTGCAGGAGGACTTCATCACCATGGCCCGGTCGAAGGGCCTGTCCAACCGGT
>CAZNLF010000156.1:0-2280 GCA_964573595.1 uncultured Acidimicrobiaceae bacterium
GCCCCAGGTGGCCTGGGGCCACTTCGCCGCCAATGCCGACGGCGACGACCTGGTCCTCTTCGAGGACGAGAGCCGGACAAAGGAGCGGATGCGGTACACCTTCCCCCGCCAGACCGAGGAGCCCTGGCTGTGCATCAGCGACTTCTTCCGCTCGATTGACTCCGGTGACCCCGACTGGGCGAGCTTCATGGTGGTGACCATGGGGTCGCGGGTCTCCGAGGAGGCGTCGAGGCTGTTCGCCGGCGACGAGTACCAGCAGTACCTCTACCTCCACGGCCTCGGGGTGGAGATGGCCGAGGCGCTGGCCGAGTACTGGCACCGCCGGATCCGCGAGGAGCTCGGGTTCGCCGAGGAGGACGGGCCCAGCCTGGCCGGCCTCTTCCGCCAGAAGTACCGTGGCGGGCGCTACTCGTGGGGCTACCCGGCCTGCCCCAACCTCGAGGACAATGCCAAGGTCGTCGACCTCCTCGGGGCCAGTGCCATCGGCGTCGAGGTGAGCGAGGGATTCCAGCTCCACCCGGAGCAGTCGACCACGGCGATCATCTGCCACCATCCCCAAGCCAAGTACTTCGTGGCCTAGGGGTGGTCGTGCCATCTCGTCGGCGGCGCTCCACGGGAGGCGGCGCCGTGCCCGGCCGGACCTCCGCCCGCTCCCGGAGCCGGAGCGGCACCCTGGGGACCGTGGCCTACCTCGCCGCCCTGGCCAGCCTTGCCGCCCTGGCCTGCCTCGCCGCCGTGGCCTGCCTGGCCGCCGTGGCCGTGATCGGTCCGGCGCGGTCCGCCGCGGCCGCCACCGGCGCGGCGGTCGCCGCGGTCACCCCGGTCACCCCTCCCTTGGAGGCGACGGTGCTCACCGATCCGATGCCGGGCTTCGTCGTGGCCCCCGCAGGTCCGACCAACGGCCCGCTCACCGCGACGGAGTTCGCGTCCCAATCGTCCGATCCCCAACAGGCCGAGCAGCAGTTCGCCGCGCTGTCCGCCCAGCCCGGCTTCGGATCGTTCATCCGGCTGTGGACGGACAGGGGCGGTTCCGGAAGCGGCGCCAACGACCTGGCCGTGCTGCTCTTCCGCATACCGGGGGTCACCGAGCCCAGTGCCTTCGCCAACGGGCTCGCCGCCCCGTTCCACGGCTCGAAAGACACCACCCCCTTCGCCGTCCCCAGCATTCCCGGGGCAGAGGGCTACTCGATCCAGGTCAGCGCACCGGTTGCCGCCACCGAGCAGGTGGTGGTGTTTCAGGCCGGTCACTACGTGTCGATGATCCAGCTGGCGTCGGCCACGTCGGCGTCCAATCCCACCCCGCTCACGACCTCGCAGGCCATCACCGTGAGCTACGAGCAGTACCAGATGCTCCGTCAGGTCGACCCGGGCGGGACGGCCCCGACCGCCACGTCGGTGGTGCCACCCGATGTGGCACCGTTACGCGGCGCCACGAAGACTCGGGGTGGGAGCGTCGGGACCCCACGCACGGGGGCTTGGCCACTGTTGGCGCTCATCGTGATGGTCGTGCTGGTGCTCGCCGTCGCCAGCTCGCTCCTGGTCGTCAATCGCCGCAGAAGCCGGGCGGACCCCTGGGGACCCGAGGGCGTCTTCGCCGCGTTCGGGGCACTCGACACCCGTTCACCGGACGGCAGCGCCGGATCCCGGCCCGGGGCGGCGGAGACCGGTCCGTCCGGCGACGCGCCGGCTCACCCCGTGCGCACCGTCCCCTCGCTGGTCCCTTCGGTCGAGGCCGGCTCCTCCGGGAACGCCGGTCGCCAGGCCGCCCCGGTGCGGACCTGACCCCGAACAGGGCGCACATCAGCGCGTTCGTGCACCCCGGTCACTACCATGGTTGGGGATGCAAGCGTCAGCAGTGGGCTCCGCGGCGATCGTTTCCACCGCCGGCAGCGGATCGATGCTAGAGCTCGTCGTCATCGGGGCGGCCGTGGTCCTCCTCGTCCTCCTCTTGGTCCTGCGGGCCCAACGCTCGCGCCGCCAGATGCTGCGCCGGGGGGCGAGCGTCGGTTACTACGACCGGGACATGGCGCACTACGCCCGTGGAGGTCCCGGCTCGCAGGCGGACGGGACGGTGATGGACCCCTCCAGTGCGTCCGTCTCGCCCTCGTTCGTCTCCTCGCCGAAGCCGCCCAAGCGGGGGAAGGGCAAGCCGGCGGCGCCGGCGACACCTCAGCCGGTCCCGTCGTTCGGGTTGGCGGACCTCACAGCCCGGGAGCCCGTCCCCGCCTTCGACCCGGCCGCGGCCGAGGGCCTCCGCCCGATTCCCAAGATGCCACCGCC
>CAZNLF010000156.1:2380-7146 GCA_964573595.1 uncultured Acidimicrobiaceae bacterium
ACGACGAACCGGACCAGGAGGGACATGTACCACATCCGATTGGCCAGTCCCACGGAGGGCACCTCACGGGTCCTGCAGATCCTCGGCGAGAGCAGTGGCGCCGTCAACGTGACGGTGCTGCCCGGATCGGCCCGCTTCCCCGATGGCGACATGGTCGAGTGCGACCTGACGCCCGACGTGGCCGATCAGGTGATCCACCAGCTCCGCGAGCTCGGGCCGCGCCGGCGGGGACCGATCTCGGTGGACCGGCAGGAGACGGCCGTCATCCGGACGCACCGGGAGATGATCAAGCCGATGCAGAGCGATCGAGAGATCGCGCCGGTCTGGGAGGTGGTCGACGCCACCATCCGATCCAATGCCGTCTACCCCTTCAGCTTCTTCCTGTTGCTCGTGGCCGCCGGGCTGCTCGCCGCCGTCGGGATCCTCACCAACTCACAGATCCTGATCGTGGCGGCCATGGTGGTCGGGCCCGAGTACAGCGCCATCCTCGGCGCCGCCCTCGGGGTGACTGAGCGGAGCCGCCGGCCGGTGAAGCGGGGGTTGACCGCCCTGGGCGTGGGATTCTCCTTCGCCGTCGCCGCCTCGCTGCTCTTCTCACTGACCATCCGCTACACGGTGGGTGCGCCCCGCGACTACCAGCTCGGGTTCGTGCCGGTCGCCGACCTGATCAGCAAGCCCGATCTCTACTCGTTGGTGGTGGCGCTCATCGCCGGCATCGTCGGTGTCGTGTCCATCCTGCAGGCCCGGGCGAGCGCGCTGATCGGCGTGTTCATCTCGGTGACCACGATCCCGGCCGCCGCCGACATGGGGGTGTCAGCGGCATTCGGGCACTGGAGCGAGACACTGGGTGCGACCGAGCAGCTGGTGTTGAACGTGGTGATCCTGTTGGTGGTCGGGGTGGCGGCACTCGTCCTCCAGCGTCGGTTCTGGACAGCCCGGGCGGCCCGGTCGAGGGCAGAGGCCTGATCCGCCCGTCGCCCGTCAGAGTGCCAGGGTCGCTCCCCCGTCGACGACGATCGCCGCGCCGTTGACGAAGCCGGCCTGTTCCGAGCAGAGGAACGCCGCCACCTTTCCGAAGTCGGACGGGTCCCCCATCGGACCGCTCCCGCCCAGCTCACGCATCCGGTCCGTGGCGTGCGGCCCAGGACAAAGCAGGTTGAGGGTGATCCCGGACCCTTCCACCGCCAGATCCTGGGCGGCGGTCTTCGCCCATCCCCAGAGCCCGACGCGGGCCGTGTTCGACAGGGCCAGGGTCGGGATCGGCTGCACGACCGAGTAGGACGTGATGCAGCAGATCCGCCCCCAGCCACCCTCCCGCATCAGCGGGACCGCCGCTCGTGTGAGGCGGACCGCCGACAGCAGATTGGCGTTGACGGCCGCGATCAGCATGTCGTCATCCACGTCGAGGGCCCTCCCCTGCGGGGGACCTCCGGCATTGGCCACGACGATGTCGACGCCTCCGAAGCGCTCGACGGTGGCGCGCACCAGGCGGGCGGGCGCATCGGGCTCGGTGATGTCGGCGGCCTCCGTCGCCACGTCGGCGCCGGTGGCCCGCATCGTCGACCCCACCTCGTCGAGCACCGCCGCGTCGCGGGACGACACCATCACCCGCGCCCCCTCGGCGGCCAGGGCCTCGGCGGTGGCGCGGCCGAGGCCGCGGGATCCGGCCACCACCAGCGCGACTCTCCCCTCGATGCCCAGGTCCATCTACGCCTCCACGACGACCAGTCCGTGATCCACCGAGTTCAGCGGCTCGGGCGCTCCGTCCTCGCCGATCACCACGATGTCCTCGAGTCGCATGCCGAACGACCCGGCACGGTAGATGCCCGGCTCGACGGAGAAGGCATTGCCGACCTGCAGCGGCTGATCGTTCCCCGCCACGAGGTACGGGTCCTCGTGCTCCTCGATCCCGATCCCGTGCCCGGTGCGGTGGACGAAGAACTCGCCGAGGCCGGCGCCGGCGATGATGTCCCTCGCCACCCCGTCCACGTGCTCGGCGGTGACCCCGGCACGAGCCGCGGCCACCGCCTGTGCCTGTGCCTCCTCCAGGACCCGGTAGCACCGTTCGACCTCCGGTGAGGGAGCGCCGGTCACCACCGTGCGGGTGATGTCCGAGCAGTAGCCGACGTCGCCGTCCAACGAGTAGGCCCCGCCGAAGTCGCACACCACCGTCTCGTCTCGCCCGATCACCCGTGCCCCCGGCTCGTGGTGCGGGCTGGCCGCGTTGGGACCGCTCCCGACGATGGCGAAGTTGACCTGGTGGTGGCCCTGCTCCACCAACAGGGCGGCCAGCCGGTTCGACACCTCGGCCTCGGTCCGGCCGATCAGTGGTACTGCACCACCCTGGAGCGCCGCCGCCACCTTGTCGGCGGCGGCGCCGGCCCTTCGCAGCGCCTCGACCTCGGACGCGTCCTTGACGGCCCGGACCGGTGACGTGACGAGTGAGGACCCGACCCAGTCGGCCCCGGGGATCCTGGCCTGGAGCGACAGCACCGATGTGGCCCACGCCCGGTCGGACACGGCCAGTCGGAGTTTCCCGTCCCCCCGTACCGAGTCGAGGAGCGAGGCGACCACGTCGATCGGCTCCTCGCCGTCGGACCACGGATCCAGGGTGAACAGGTCGTCGGCGGCAGCCACACGGGGCGCCTCGAGGATCGGGACCACCAGGTGGGGATCGCCACTGACCGGCAGGACGAGCATGGTCAGCCGCTCGAGCGGCATCGCCCGGTACCCGGTGAGCCACGGCAGGTCGGCTCCGTGCGAGAGCAGAAGGGCGTCCACCTCCAGCTCCCCCATCCGCCGACGGACGCGGTCCATCCGGTCCCGCCGCGCCGCCAGGGCCACCGGTGCGAGCGCGTTCACCGGGCCGTTGCCTCCGCCGGGGCCCGGCCGGCCGGGTCCGAGGCCTCGGCCGCCTCGCGGGCGTGGTAGCTCGACCGGGTGAGGGGCGAGGACTGCACGTGGGAGAAGCCCAGGGCCTCCCCGGCCCGCCGGAGCGACTCGAACTCCTCGGGCCCCCACCACCGGGCCACCGGCAGGTGCCGGGTGCTCGGGCGCAGGTACTGACCGATGGTCACGATGTCGACCCCCACGGTGCGGAGGTCGGCCAAGGTGGCCAGCACCTCGTCCTCCTCTTCCCCCATTCCCAGGATGAGGCCGGACTTGGTGGTCAGCCCGGCGTCCTTGGCGCGGGCCAGGACGGCCAGGCTCCTGGCGTAGCCGGCGGACGGACGCACCGCCCGCTGCAGCCTGGCGACGGTCTCGATGTTGTGGTTGAGCACGTCGGGCCGGGCACCGAAGATGGCCTGCAGCGACGTCTCGTCGCCCTTGCAGTCCGAGATCAGCACCTCGATCGTGGTCCGGGGGACCCGCCGGCGGATGGCACCGATGGTGTCGACGAACCCGATGGCACCTCCGTCACCGAGGTCGTCCCGGGCGACGCACGTGACCACGGCATGGGCCAGGCCCATGCGCTTGACCGCCTCGGCCACCCGCTCGGGCTCCCCGGGGTCGAGCGGGAGGGGATGACGGGTGTCCACCTGGCAGAAGCCGCAGGCCCGCGTGCACCGGGACCCGTTGATCATGAAGGTGGCGGTCCCGTCCGACCAGCACTCGTAGATGTTGGGGCAGCCGGCCTCCTCGCAGACGGTCACCAGGTCCAGGTCCCGCAGGCCGTGCTGGAGCCCGAGGTACCCGTGCCCCATCGACGCCTTGACCCGGAGCCACGGTGGCTTGCGCTCGCTCAGCCCCACCCCGGCGCCGGGGTCGACCCCGGCGCGGCGCAACCGTCGCTCCAGGGGCCGCACCGCGTCGGGCTGGTCGATCAGGGACACCGGCACCGGTGACGGTCTGCTCGGGACCTCCGCCCCGGAGTCGTTGTCCGGTCGGAGGGTTGGGGACGGCACGGCGCCGGGACCGTCGGTGACCCGCTGGATCTCGTCAACCGGTCCCCAGACGCCTCGGGCCGCGGCGATGACCGCATCCACGACCTGTCCCATCGTCGCCTCGCACCCCTCGGCCCGGAGGGAGGTCACCGGCTTGTCGGCGATCCCACAGGGCACGATGTGCTCGAACATCGAGAGGTCGGTCGCCACGTTGAGCGCGAAGCCGTGGGTGGTGCGGCCCCTCGACGTCCGGACCCCGATGGCGCCGATCTTCCGGGGTCCGGTCGCACCCGGTCCGTCGGCGCGGTCCGGCCCGTCGGCGAGGTCCGCTCCCCCGAGCCCGACCCACACCCCCGGGTAGCCGGCCAGCCGACCGACACGCTCGGGCGGGAGGCCGAGGGCGACCAGCGCGTCGATCAGCACCTGCTCGACGCGGCGGACGTGCTCGGGCCCGTGGTGTGGGCCGGCCCCGACGGTCATGACCGGGTAGCCCACCAGCTGCCCGGGGCCGTGGAACGTCACGTCACCGCCCCGGTCGACGTGGACCAGGTCGGCGCCGACCGAGGCCGGGTCGACCAGCACGTGGTCGGTGTCCCCGTGGGTGCCGACCGTGTAGACGTCGGGGTGCTCCAACAACAGCAGGTAGTCGGCGGTCGACCGCCGGGCCACGGCGCGCTGCAGCGCCCATGCCTCACGGTAGGGCACTCGACCCAGCCAGCGGACCCTCATGGGTGGGCGTCGAAGAGGCCGGGAGGGTGCACGGGCAAGGTCCTAGAGCTCGCCGGCCCAGTCACGCTCGTTCAGGATCTCCGACATGCGGGCGAGGAACCGGGCCACGTAGGCACCGTCCACCGCCCGGTGGTCGAAGGTCAGGGCGGCCAG
>CAZNLF010000157.1:0-7138 GCA_964573595.1 uncultured Acidimicrobiaceae bacterium
GGTGCCGTTTCCGTTGGCCGATAGGCCCGCCACCGCGCCGGTTGACCCTCCGGTCAGGCCGAACTGGCGACCGACGTAGTCCTGTTGCTGCGCCTCGGGCGCGCTCAGGGTGGCTACCGGCGTCGGCTCGGTGGCCCAGTGGTTCGCCGTGGTCAGGACGTACACCCCTGACGACGTGCCGAAGAGCACATCGGAACCGGCTTGGAAGGAGACCGCCTGGCTGTTGGTGGGCACTGCGCAGTTCGAGGCGACGAAGGCCGAGTTGCCGTCACCGGAGAGGGCGACGGAGAACCCGATCTGCTCGCTCAATGCGCAGCTGTCCCCGGTCTGCGAGCAGTTGTCGTGCTGGAACGTCGACTGCAGGGTCCAGGTGCCACCGGTGTCGGCGTAGAAGTAGACGGCTCCATCACCGACGTCGGGCCTCGCACAGCCCGTCGGCGTCGGTCCGGCGACGTTTTCAGCCCCGATGACGATGGTCTGACCGTCGGTGGACATCGCCGCGCTGGCCCCAACGTCGTCCGGACCTGTCTGGGCGGCGCTCAGTCCCCCCTGCAGTACGCCCTGCTGGGACCAGGTGTCACCGACGTCGGCGAAGACCACCGCCCCGTAGCCCGTTTGGTCGACCATGGCGACCGTCCCGTCGGCGGAGAGGGCGAGGCCGCCACTCCCGAACCACGGACCGCCGGCACTGTCATTGGGGGATCCGACATCCCCCGCTGGGGGGTCGAGCTCCGCCTCCTCGGTCCACACCCCTCCGGACTCGTGCATCACGAACACGGCGTCGGTCACCGTGCCGGCGGTCTGGTCGATCACGGTGCCGGCGATGAGGGCGGTCGTTCCGTCGGCGGAGACGGCCAGGGCCTCGCCGAAGTCGCCCGTCGAGTCGTCGCTGGTGCCGGCGGTGGGAGGCACGATCATGGCGGAGGGAACCCAGCCGGCTCCGGTGGAGCTGAGGACCTCCACCGATCCCCGGTTGCCCGGCGACGCGGAGGCCCCGCCGTCCTGGGTGAACGCCGAACCCCCGTCGGCGGTGACCAGCGCGGTGCTGTCGTCGGCGGCGACGGCCACCACGGTGCCGAACCCCCCGCGCGCGCCGCTCTGCCCGATGCCGATGTCGGAGGCCCAACCGCCGGGCGCCTGGTCGGGGGGCACCGGCGTGGCCTGCTCGAGGGACAGGCTGATCTGCCCTTTGAGCTGCGCCAGGCTGGGTGTGGTGGTGGACGTGACGGTCGCCGTCATGCAGTCCCCGTTCACCGGACCTGGGTCGGAGAACTGCTGCCACGCGGTCTGCGCACCGTTGAACCAGACCAGGCCGGTCGGTGCCACCGGACCGCAGACGTCCAGTTCGACGGAGGTGAACGCGCTCGAGGAGGCGGTGGACAGATTGGCGTAGGTCTCCCCGTCAGCCAGATTGGGGCCGACGCCATTGCTGCCCGGCGAGTCGAACACGGTGATCGACCCGGCACCCTGCCCGTTGGCCGAGACGGCTCCGTCCACGGTGGAGGCAGCCGCCGACCCCGTTGAGGACGTGCTGGTGGCGGTGTCGGAGTCCCCCTGGCCGGCGACGATGGGGAACCCGTCGGACAGCAGGGCGAACGGCGTGCCGTCGAGCTGTGCCAGGGTGGGCGAACTGGTCGCCGAGATGGTGGCGGTACTGCAGTCACCGCCGCTCGTGCCCTGGGGGCTGACCGGCTGCCACGCCCCGGCGATCGCGTTCCACCAGTCCAGGCCGCCGGGTTGCGAGCCCCCGCACACGGTGACCACCACTTGGGTGAACGAACTGCCAGGGCTGGTGGACACGTCCACGAATGTCTGCCCGGCCGCCAGGCCGCTCTCCGGATCGTCGGCGTAGTCCCCCACGGTCACGGTGCCGACCCCGTACCCGGTGGCCGACACGTCGAGGTCGGGGATGGTGGCGGTTGCCGTGCCGCCCGCCGAGATGCTGGTGGCCGACACGTCGTCGGTCTCACTTATCCCCTGTCCGACGACCGGATTCGATGGAGTCGACGTCGGTCCGCTGCCATAGGCATTGGCGGCAATGACCGTGAAGGTCTCGGACACACCGGGCTTCACCTCGTGGACGACGTACTGGGTCGGCACGACCGTGCCGGCAGGTGGGGCGCTCAGCTCGACGGGCAGGTTCTCCTGGCCCCCACTCGTCGTCACGTAGTAGTTGGTGATCGGGCCTGCGCCGGTGTCCGCGGGCGGCGACCACGACAGCGTGGCCTCCCCCTGGGCGGGATCCGAGAGTGAGGCGGTGACCGCGGTGGGCGAGCCGGGCACGGCCGCCGCCGCCGTGTCCACGACGAGGTTGGTCGAGTACGTGGCCGTCTGGGAGGCCTCGGTGTCGGTGATCTCGACGGGGTAGCTGCCGGCCGAGGTGGGGGCTCCCAATGTCGCCTCCAGCTGTCCGCCGGGGGTGAGGGTGAAGTCCGAGGGCAGTCCGGATGCCGAGAACGTGTTCCCACCACTCCCTCCGGTCACCTTGATCGTGGTGACCGGGTAGGTGGACCCGACCACGCCGACCGGCAGGGTGACCGGCGTGATCGACAGCGTGGGCTGCCCGCTGGCCACCACCACCCATGTGAGGTCTTCGTCCGCCGTCTGCGAGGCGGGTGACGCGTCGGTCACCTGTGCGGTGAAGCTGTAGGAACCCGGCGTGTCGATGGTCCCGTCGAACTCGCCGGACGACGTGAGCGACATGGTCGGGGGCAGGGTGTCCCCTGCGCCCGTGACCACCGACCAGGTCAACGGCCCGATCCCTCCGATCGGCGTCAGACCTACGGTGAAGTCCTGGGCGGAGCCGGCGACGATGGTCGGCAGTGCGGTGGGGTCGATGGTGAGCAGTGGGACCACCGTCACGTCGAGGTTGGCGGAGGTCGACGAGGAGAAGGGGCCCGAGCCCCGGTACGTAGCCGAGTACTCGTCCGGAGTGTTGGACCCGCTGGTGACGGTGTCCGTCTCGGACAGGTCCACAGTGCACGTCGCCTCACCGGTGTCCGGGTCCACAGCCACGCTCTCGCATCCGCTGATCGGCCCCGATGGGCCGGTGAAGGCCACCGAGCCGCTGTTGGGGACCGGGTCGACCTTGGCGGTGAGATCGGTGGTCTCGCCCGTGGTGCCCTGCACGCCGCCACCGTCGAGGGACGTCAGGTCCGGGGCCGTCAGGGAAGTCGTGGTCACCGTCGCCCCCGTGAAGGAGTAGGCCGCCCCGGCGTACGTCGCCTCGTTGGCCGATCCCGATACGCCCCCTGGTGCGCTGGCGAACGTGGTGGACCCGTCCGCCGAGATCCCCACGGAAGATCCGAACAGATCGTCGGGCGCTGCATCAGGGGCGGTGTAGTCGGAGACCTGGTTCTCGTCGGCCCAGCCCGAAGCCGGCTCGGTGAACAGCTCGGCCTTGCCAGCCTCGCTCTGACCCCCGACCGTGGAACCCGGAGCCCCGGCGACCACATCCTGGCCGTTGGCCGAGCTGGCCAGGGACCAGCCGAGGCCCTGCACGTTCGTTTCGGATGAATTGAGCTCGGCCACCTGCTCGTAACCCGTGACGGCAGGGTTGGGGCTGTTATGGAAGACGTAGACGGCCCCACCGTCATTGTCATGGCTGGGGTCGCCCACGAAGGCGGTGTCGCCGTTCTGGTCCAGAGCCATTCCGGTGCCGAAGTCCTCGTACTGGCAGTGCGGGCTGGTGGCGCACTCGACACCGTCGTCCTCGCGGACGTACTGGGTCTCGACGTCCGCGCCGGTGACGTCGTCAGGCGTGGGGCTCCAGTCGAAGGTGCCGTCGGGCTCCTCTGTGGCCGTGTAGATGTCCGCCGTCTCGTCGATGGTGAAGTCGGCCGAGTCCGACGAGTCGAACTCGGACTGGTCGGACAGCATGGCGACCTCGCCGTTGCCGGACAGGGCGATCGACTCGCCGAAGGTCTCGTCCCACGAAGTGCACTCCCCTTCGTTGCCGGTGTAGGAGCACGCCAGAGACGACTGGCCCACGTAAGGGTCCACGGTCGTGTCGGCGATCACGCCCGTGTAGGTGAAGCTGGTGGTGCCGTGTGTTGCGAACACGTACACCTCGCCGACGCTCGCGATGAAATTCTCGACGGTGGACGCCGCGTCGAGGAGCGTGTTCTCCCGGTTGGGGTCGGCCACCAGCAGCTCGTTGCCGGCGTCGTCGAGCGCGATCGCCTCGTGGGGGTACGAAGCGCTCCCGCCCCCGGCGGCATCGTCGATGCCGGTGTCGAGGACCCCGGGCGGCAGGCTCGGATCGAGACCGGACGACGGCTCGCCTGTGGTCACCCAGGTGCCGTCCTCGAGGGTGAACGTGACCACCTCGATCGACCAGGTGCCCGGATCGGCAAAGGTGAAATTCGGGTCGAACGCCAGTGTGGCGGCGGCCACCGTGCCGTTGCCCGACATCGCCACCTTGTCCCCGAGGACGGCGGCGCCAGGGCAGGACTCATCGGTGCACTCGGGCACTCCGAGATCCCCGGGCTCGAACGATGCCGTCTGGGTCCAGATCCCGCTCTCGGGGTCGAGTGACCAGAACGACACCGTGCCGGGCGGGCAGCCCGCCGCGGTCGAGATGTACCCGTCACACGTGCCCGGCGAGCCGACCACGGCGGTGTCCCCGTCGCTGGAGATCCCGGTCGACAGCCCCAAGAGGCTCCCTCCCGCCGCAGTGGGACTAGTGATCTCGGCGGTGTTTCGGTCCACCCCGAGCGTCACGTCACAGCTGTCGTACGGTCCGGTCGGGGGAACGGTGTTCCCGCTGGCGCCGTTGAGGCTCGACCCCTGGACCACCACGTGGAGCGACGACGGCAGGTTGCCCGCGTTGTCCTTGGTCGTCAGGATGTCCTGTGCCCAGATGTCCGGAGGTGGCTGGTACGTCAGGTCCGGGCTGGCTGGGGTCTGCAGGGGCGACTCGTAAATGAGCTTGTCCCAGTTTCCGCTCCAGAACTCGACGTAGAACTGGGTCAGCGGGTTCGCCCCGCCGGCACCCCCGCCGCTCCACGCGATGAGTGGTGGAGCGTTGGCGCGCACCACGCTGTCGTTGACCGGTTCGGTGATACTCGGCGCCACGTTCTGATCGGTGAGGACGCAGGCGACGTTGTTGGCCTCCTGGGCCTGCGCCGCATTGGCCTGCGCCGAGTCGGCGAACGGCACCGAGTGGTCTGCGGCAAGGAGGAGCGGCAGGGCGGAGCTCAGTGTCTGCTCTGCGGCTCCGAGGTTGTTCGCGAGGGTCTCGATTATGCCGAAGTCGGTCAATCCGGTACTGCTGGAGATTTGCCACAGCGTGCGACCCACACTGGCTTCGTCGTCTTGACCCGACGACGTGGGGTCGGAGTTCGTGCCGAAGTTCACGTTGACGCCGGCCGGCGTGTCGATGTAGTCCCCGGGCGACGTATTGGGAATATCGAGTGCCGAAACGTTGTCGAACTTCTCGGCCGAGAGGGCGACGAAGTCGGCGAACCCGTAGGCCCAGGCCTGCTCCGTTCCCAGGAGGAGGTTCGTCGGGTTGTAGAGGGAGGAGTCGTTCGCGCCGAAGACGGGAGATTTCGTCGGAACGGTGCTGATGCCCAGTGCATTGCCGACCCACATGCCGTACTGGTGGAGGATGTCGTCCCACGAAAACGTCTCCAACCCCTGGATTTGGATCGTCGGGTTCGACCCGCTTGCGGCACCGAAGCCCGGGCACGTGGGCTGGACGGTGAACTGGCTCTGGGTGGCACAGGTGGGGTATTCGACGTTGAGGTTCGAGAGGAGGTCCGCCTTGCCCCCGACCACGGGCCCGAGGGAGGCGGAGTAGTCCGCCGCTGTGACCACGGCGTCGGCAACTGCGAACGCGGTGTCGTTCGGGAAGTCCAGCGAATCGGAGTTGGCGGTCATGTCGATTTCAATTGGCGCGCCGGTGGCGGTGACAGGGGCCTGACCGGTCCGACCGAGCTCGCTGACGGTGGAGTCCATGTACTGCACCGAGGTCGCCGCCCCGGCCGAGGCAGGTGCCCCGTGCACCTGGTAGACGCCCTGTTCCTCCGCCAGCACCCGTATGAACAGCTCCCGGGCGGTACCACCGCTGCGGCTCGTCGAGACCGAGGCGCTGTACTGACCCAAGCTGTTGGTAATGACCGACTGAATGATCGTGCCACCGCCGGCGGAACCGTCGGCGTCGATGATCTCCACGGTCACGGCGCGGGAGGGGTGGACTCCCGAATTGGAGTCGGTGTAGTCGATCGTGCCGGAAATGGTGGTGTTCCCGAGCAGGGTGGCGGGGCGCACCGAGCTTGCCGATGTCACCACCTGCACGGTCGCCCCGCCGCCCTGGATGGCCACGAGCTGCTGGTCGTACGCGCTCGGCGTCAGTGACGCCCGGTGCAGGTCGAGCAGGCTCGTCCGGGCATCGATCATGCCGCTCGGGGAGAAGGCCACCGTGGATCCGTCGCCGGCGAATGCGAGGTCATCCCCGCTGGTGACCAGCTGCCCGGTGGCATCGATACCCTCGACCGACGCGTGGAGGTTGCCGATCCCCTGGCCGGTGACGGTCACCGGAACGGTGACGACCTGAGTTCCGCGGGTCAGACTTCCCACGGCCTCCGGCTGTGACCTGTCCACCGATACGGGGCCTGTGGCCGTCACGGTGACGGCGACGCCGTGGAGGGACTCCTCCGCCCGCAACCCGAGCCGGAGGTCGATGGTGGAGCCCGAGTGGCCATCGGCGCTTCTCAGCCACCGAACACCGATGGGGTCGGTCATGGTCGGTGCTGCCGACTTCTGCGATGTCGAACCGTGCGATGCCAGTTCGTGGGAGATCGAACCGTGGGAGGTCGGTGCCGGGGATGAGGGCGAGGCCGACGCCACGTCCGAGCCCGGCGAATGGGAGGCAGTGGCTCCGAGTACAACAACCAGTGACGCGGCCACGACCAGGCGGATCCACCGCGCTCCGAACACTCCGTCTCCTCGCCCCACCATCGAAGGCGAATCCCCTGCGGCTCGTGACGGGTGGGGATCGCTCGCCATATCCGGCTGCTCGAAGTGCAAAATAGAAGGATCGCGCCGCCGATGAATCCGTAGTTCCCGCAGGAACCGTGATCGTCGAGCCGGGCCGCCCGTTGCGCCGCGGCGGTGGAGGGTAGGCCCCGACGCC
>CAZNLF010000158.1:0-7050 GCA_964573595.1 uncultured Acidimicrobiaceae bacterium
TGCGGTCAACCCGGAGCTGGCCGACCGGGTCGAGTACTTCGATCCCGAGGCGGAGCAACTTCCGGTCTTCGAGCGCTACCACGTCCACGAGCAGCTGCACAAGGCCCTCGACCGCAAGGTCTACCTGCCGTCGGGGGGGTCCCTCGTGATCGACCGCACCGAGGCCCTGACGGTGATCGACGTCAACACCGGCAAGAACGTGGGCACCACCAATCTGGAGGAGACGGTCTACCGGAACAACCTCGAGGCTGCGGAGGAGGTGGCCCGACAGCTCCGCCTCCGTGACATCGGCGGCATCATCGTGATCGACTTCATCGACATGGAGATCCGGGAGAACCGCGACAAGGTCGGAAGCGCCCTGCGCTCGGCACTGGCGCGGGACAAGACCCGCACCCAGGTCTTCGACATCTCGGAGCTGGGTCTGGTCGAGATGACCAGGAAGCGGGTGTCGGAGGGGCTCATCGAGTCCATGTCGACCACCTGCGAGGTGTGCGGAGGCCGGGGCATCGTCTTCGACGACCCGGAGCTCTAGGCCGGCTGTAGTAGAGTGGCATCCCTATGTACGCTGTGATCAGAACCGGTGGGAAGCAGGAGCGGGTCGCCGAGGGGCAGACCCTGCGGGTCGAGCTGCTGGGCGAGGAGCCCGGGGCCGAGCTGACGTTCGCCCCCGTCCTCGTCGTGGACGGTGAGACGGTGCTGGCGACGCCTTCGCAGCTCGTCGGCACGTCGGTGACCGCCACCGTGGTCGGTGAGGAGCTCGGGCCGAAGATCCGGGGATTCACCTACAAGAACAAGTCCAACCAGAGCACCCGCTGGGGTCACCGCCAGCGGTACTCGACGATCGCCATCACGTCGATCAGCGCGGCCGGCTGAGCCGGCCCGAGCGATAGATCCAAGGAGAGCTTCCGATGTCCAAGACCAAAGGCGGCGGGTCGACCCGCAACGGACGGGACTCGAACGCCCAGCGCCTGGGCGTGAAGACGTTCGGCGGCACCGAGGTGCGCGCCGGTGCCATCCTCGTGCGCCAGCGGGGGACCCGCTTCCACCCCGGCCTCAACGTCGGCCTCGGGGGCGACGACACCCTGTTCGCCCTGGCCGACGGCACCGTGCAGTTCACCAGCCGGAAGGGCCGCAAACTGGTCGACGTCGTCGCCGGCGACTGAGTCACCCGCGGTCCGCCCGCCCGTGGATCGGGCTCCGGCGGCGGTACGCTCCCTCGCATGTCCGTGTCCGACATCCGGCCCGCACCAGGAGCGGAACCGAGCCGGTCCCTCGAGTTCGACGGCTGCGTCAACTTCCGTGACCTGGGCGGCTACCGGACCGTCGACGGCCACCGGCTCGGCTGGCGCCGGCTGTTCCGCGCCGACGGCCTCTCCAAGCTCAGTGACGCCGACCACCGTCGCCTGACCGAGCTCGGGGTGGTCACGGTCATCGACCTCCGCACCGTCGACGAGGCGAAGCAGCGGGGTCGATTTCCGGTGGACCGGGTACCGGTCCGCTACTTCGACCTTCCCCTCACCGACGTGCTGCCGACTCCCGAGGAGCTCCCTTCGTGGAGGGAGGCCTCCTACGTGGCGGGGCGCTACGCCCAGATGGTCGCCGAGGGCGGGCCCGCACTGGGCGTGGCCTTCGAGGTCCTGGGCTCCGGGGACTCTCTGCCGGCCGTCTTCCACTGCAGCGCCGGCAAGGATCGCACCGGGGTGCTCGCCGCCCTGATCCTGGCGTTCCTCGGCGTCCCCGACGAGACCATCGTCGGGGACTACTCCCTCAGCGCCCAGGCCATGGTCCGGCTGTTGGAGCGGCTGAAGGCCGAGTACCCCGACGCCGTCGAGGAGGTCGAGCGGTTCGCCCCGGCCGTGCTCCAGGTCGTGCCCCAGACCATGGAGGAGTTCCTGGCCTCGTTGCGGGCCGACTACGGCAGCTACGACGGACTGGCTGACGCGCTCGGCGTCACCGACGCCGTGGCCGGCCTGCGCCGGACCGTGCTCGTCGAGGCCTGATCGGGTCGCTCCCCGGGGACGGGGACGGGCGATCGGTAGGATCGCACCATGGCCGGATTCGTCGACGAGGCACAACTGCACGTCAAAGCAGGTGACGGCGGTGCCGGTGCCGTGGCCTTCCGACGGGAGGCCCATGTCGACAAGGGGGGTCCCGACGGAGGGGACGGCGGCCGCGGGGGAAACGTGTGGCTGGTGGCCACGACGAACCAGTCCTCGCTCCTCGGCTTCCGGGACCACCCCCACCGTCGCGGTGGGGACGGAGGCCACGGCGGGGGCAAGAAGAAGCACGGTGCCCGGGGATCCGACCTCGAGGTGCCGGTCCCGGTCGGGACCCGGGCCAAGGGGGCCGGCGGCGCGGTGCTGGTCGACCTGGACGCCGCCGGCGACCGATGGCTGGCCGGCGAGGGCGGACGCGGTGGCCGCGGCAACGCCAGCTTCCTCACCAACCGCCGGCGGGCCCCGGCGTTCGCCGAGCAGGGCGAGAAGGGCCACGAGCAGTGGTACGACCTCGAGTTGGCCCTGGTGGCGGACGTGGCGCTGGTCGGGTTCCCGAACGTCGGCAAGAGCACACTCATCTCGCGCATCTCGGCGGCCAAGCCCAAGGTGGCCGACTACCCGTTCACCACCCTCGAGCCCCACCTGGGCGTGGTCCGTGTCGACGACGAATCGAATTTCACCGTCGCGGACATCCCCGGCCTGGTCGAAGGGGCGGCCGACGGCAAGGGCCTCGGGCACCGGTTCCTGCGGCACATCACCCGGGCGCGGGCGCTGGTGATGCTGGTCGAGCTCGACCCGGTCACCGGGATCGCGCCCGGCGAGCAGCTTCGGATCCTCCTGGACGAGCTGGAGCGCTACCAGCCCTCACTGCTCGAGCGGCCCCGGCTCGTGGTCGGGTCCAAGGCCGATGCCGTTGTCGGGCTCGATGCCGCCGCCGGGCCCGATGCCGCCGGGGGCCCGGGTGCGGCCGGCGCCGCGGGGTCGTTCTCCCCCGACCTGGTGATCTCGGCGGTGACGGGCCAGGGGATCCCCGAACTGGTCGGCAGGCTCGCCCGGATGGTGACCGCCGCCCGGGCCGATCAAGGCGAGGACGAGGGCATGATCGTGATCCACCGTCCGCTCCCCGAGGGGTTCTCTGTCGAGCGCACGGGCGAGGGCGAGTTCCGGGTGGTCGGCCGGGTGGCCGAGCGGGCGGTGGCCCTCAACGACCTGACCACGGACGAGGCCGCCGACTACGTGCAGGGGCGGCTGCGACGAATCGGCGTGGACCGGGCGCTCGGGCGGGCCGGCGCGCAGGACGGTGACCTCGTCCACATCGGCGAGCTGTCCTTCACCTGGTACCGCGACCAGCCGGAGTTCACCGGTGACGCCGGTGGCCGGCGACGGCGATCGTGAGCCGCCGGTGGTGAGCGGGGACGGTGCGGTGGGCCCCGTCGGCGCCGGGGCCCGCACGGTGGTGGTCAAGATCGGCTCCTCCTCGGTCACGAACGGCTCGGGCGGGGTGGACGACGACGCCATCGGCAAGCTGGCCGCCGAGGTCGCCGAGGCCCGGTCGGCGGGGAGCCGGGTGGTGGTGGTCAGCTCCGGCGCGATCGCCGCCGGCTGGACGAGCCTGGCGCCGGGTCGGCCGAGGCCCGCCGACCTCGCCACCCTGCAGGCGGTGGCCGCCGTCGGCCAGCACCGGCTGATGAGGGTCTGGAGCGACGCATTGGGTCGGCACGGCCTTGCTGCCGGCCAGGTCCTGCTCGCCCCCTTGGACTTCGTGCACCGGAGCCAGTACCTCCACGCCCGTCAGACGCTCGCCCGCCTGCTGGAGCTGGGAGTGGTCCCGGTGGTCAACGAGAACGACGCCGTGGCCGACGAGGAGATCCGCTTCGGCGACAACGACCGGCTGGCCGCCCTGGTGGCCCATCTGGTCGGGGCCCAGTTGCTGGTCCTGTTGACCGACACCGCCGGTCTGTTCACCGAGGACCCCCGCCGGACGGCGGGCGGCTCGTTGATCGAGGAGGTCGTCGAGATCGACCACGAGCTCGAGCGCATCGCCGGTGGGGCGGGGAGCGAGGTGGGCAGCGGGGGGATGGCCTCGAAGCTCGCGGCAGCCAAGATCGCCGTCTGGTCGGGCGTGGAGGCGGTGATCGCCGACGCCGCCAGGCCCGGCGTGCTGGCCGAGGTCTCGGGGTCCGCCCCGGGGGTCGGGACCCGCTTCCGACCCCGGGAGCGGCGCCTGGCCGCCCGCAAGCTGTGGATCGCCTTCGCCATCGGGGCGTCGGGGACGATCGTGGTCGACGCCGGTGCCCGCCGCGCGCTGATCGAGCGCGGCCGCTCACTGCTCCCGGCCGGGGTGGTGTCGGTGCGGGGCGACTTCGGGACCGACGACGCCGTGGAGATCGCCGGTCCCGACGGCAGCGTCTTCGCCAAGGGCCTGGTGCGTCAATCTTCGGCCACGGTGGCATCGTGGGCCGGCCGGCGGTCGGACCAGCTGCCCGAGGACGAGTCGCCCGAGGTGGTCCACCGCGATGACCTGGTCGTCATCGACTAGCGGCCTCGGGGTCCGGATCACCGCCCGGTGCCCCACCCGGGTCCCCCCGTACCGCACGTCGAGGCCCGCGAACTACGCTGACACGGTGCCACCCAGCCTGCAGACACCGATAGCCGAGCTCGGTCGACGCGCCCGGACGGCCTCCCGGCGCCTGGCCCGGGCCTCCTCGGCCGCCCGGGACGAGGCCCTGCACCGATCGGCCGATCTCCTGGAGCAGCAGGCCGACCAGATCATCGAGGTGAACGGCACCGACGTGCGGCGGGCCGAGTCTGCCGGGGCGGACGCGACCTCGCTCGACCGACTGCGCCTCGACCATGCCCGACTCGACTCGATGGCCGCCGGTCTCCGAGGGGTCGCGACGCTGGCGGACCCGGTCGGCGAGGTGGTCGACGGGTGGGTCCGGCCCAACGGCCTGCGGGTGGAGCGGGTCCGGGTGCCCCTCGGCGTCGTCGGGATCATCTACGAGAACCGGCCCAACGTCACCAGCGATGCCGCCGGGCTGTGCCTCAAGTCCGCCAACGCGGTGCTCCTGCGTGGGTCGTCCTCGGCCATCGCCTCGAACAAGGCGATCGCCGCGGTCCTCCGGGACGGCCTGGGCAAGGCCGGCCTGCCGGTGGACGCCATCGGCCTGGTCGAGGACACCAGTCACGAGTCGGCCGTCGAGTTCATGCAGCTCGACGGCGTGATCGACTGTCTCATCCCCCGGGGTGGGCCCTCCCTGTTGGCCTCCGTCCGGGAGCACGCCACCGTCCCCTACGTGGTCGACGGCTCCGGCAACTGCCACGTGTACGTGGACCGCCACGCCGACCTCTCGATGGCCGAGGCCATCGTGGTGAACGCCAAGACCGGCCGACCCGGGGTGTGCAACAGCGCGGAGACCCTGTTGGTCCACCGCGACGTAGCCGAGGCCTTCCTCGGGCGGGTGGCCGCGGCGATGCCCGAGGTCGACCTGCTGGGCGATCCCGCCGCCCGGGCGCTCCTCCCCGATGCCGGCGTGGCCACCGACGAGGACTTCGCCACCGAGTTCCTCGGCCTGACCATGACGGTGGCCGTCGTCGACGATCTCGACGCGGCCATGGACCACATCGCCCGATTCAGTTCGGGTCACTCCGAGGCGATCGTGACCGGCGACCTGGCCACCGCCAACCGGTTCACCGCCGAGGTCGACGCGGCCGCCGTGCTCGTCAACGCGTCGACCCGGTTCGTCGACGGCGAGGAGCTGGGCCTGGGAGCGGAGATCGGGATCTCGACGCAGAAGCTCCACGCCCGGGGACCGATGGGCCTCCGTGAGCTGACGTCGGTCAAGTACGTGGTGTCCGGAACCGGGCAGGTGCGGTCATGACCGAGGTGGCCGAACCGACCCCCTCGCTGCGCTCGACGGAGGAGATCACCTCGGGGTTCCCGGTGGCCGGTGCACCGCGCTTCGAGTCCATCGACGCTGTCCGCCAAGGCCTCGCCGGGGTGAGCTACCTGGCCGACGACGGCATCGCCGGGGTGGTCTTCCTGGCCGACCGACTGGCCAAGCCGGTCCTCGTGGAGGGCCCGGCCGGGACCGGCAAGACCGAGCTCGCCAAGTCGGTGGCCCGGCTCACCGGCAGCCGGCTCATCCGGCTGCAGTGTTACGAGGGGCTGGACGAGTCCAAGGCCCTGTACGAGTGGAACTACAAAAAGCAGCTGCTGCGGATCCAGGCGGACGCCGGACAGTCGTGGCAAGAGCTCGAGGAGGACATCTTCTCCGAGGAGTTCCTCCTCACCAGGCCGCTGCTGGAGGCCATCCGCTCCCCGGAACCCGTCGTCCTCCTGGTCGACGAGGTCGACCGGGTCGAGCTGGAGACCGAGGCCCTGCTGCTGGAGATCCTCTCCGAGTATCAGGTGTCCATCCCTGAGCTCGGAACGGTGCGGGCCACCCAGATCCCTCTGGTCTTCCTCACCTCGAACAACACCCGGGAGCTGTCCGAGGCGCTCAAGCGGCGTTGTCTCTACCTCCACATCGACTATCCCCAGCTCGACCGCGAACGGGCCATCATCGAGGCCAGGGTGCCAGGCATCAGCCAGGCGCTGGCGGACCAGGTGGCGCGGATCGTGCGCTCGATCCGGACCCTCGACCTCAAGAAGGACCCGTCGGTCTCCGAAACCCTCGACTGGGCCCGGACCCTGGTGGTCCTCGGCGTCGAGTCGATCGACGTCGACCAGGCCCGGGACACGCTCAACATCCTCCTCAAGTACCAGACGGACATCGAGCGGGCGACCAAGGAGCTGGCCTCGGTCAAGGCCGCGGACTGATCCGGACCGGCCCGACCGTGCTCGATCTCCTCACCGGCTTCGTCGCCGAGCTCCGCGCTGCCGGTATCCCGGTGTCACTGACCGAGCACCTCGATGCGGCCGAGGCCCTCCGCCACGTTCCGATGGAGGACCGGGAGGCGATCAAGTACACGCTCGGCGCCAGCCTGGTGAAGTCCTCGTCCCACTGGCGGGCCTACGAGACGGCCTTCGAGATCTACTTCTCGCTGCGGG
>CAZNLF010000159.1:0-7046 GCA_964573595.1 uncultured Acidimicrobiaceae bacterium
GGTCCTCGTAGATGGAGATCTCGACGGGGATGATCGATCCCCGCTGGTTCTCGGTCGCCGCGTTGTACTGCTTGCAGAAGTCCATCGTCTGGACGCCGTGCGGCCCGAGCGCGGTGCCCACCGGTGGCGCGGGTGTGGCACCCCCGGCCGGGAGCTGGATCTTCACGACCGCGAGGACGCGCTTCTTCGGTGGCATTGGTTACGTCTCCTTACCTGGGTCCGCCGGCCTACAGCTTTGCGACCTGGCTGAATTCGAGCTCGACCGGGGTCTCCCGACCGAAGATGTTGACCAGCACCTTGAGCTTGAGCTGATCCTCGTTGATCTCCGCGATCTGACCGGAGAAGTCGGCGAACGGACCCTCCTTGACCCGGACCGTCTCGCCGACCTCGTGCTCGAGCCGGGGCCGGCTCCGCTTGGACGGTGCCTCCACCCCCTCGACCTTGACCTGGAGGATACCCTCCACCTCCCGTCGGGAGAGCGGCGTCGGCTTGGTGCCCGGGCCCACGAAGCCGGTGACCCCGGGGGTGTTCCGGATGACCGACCAGCTGTCGTCGTCGAGCTCGCAGCGGCACAGCAGGTAGCCCGGGAACACCTTCTTCTGGACGACCACCTTCTTGCCGTTCTTGAACTCGATGACGTCCTCCATGGGGATGACCACCTCGTAGATGCGGTCCTCCATGCTCATCGAGACGGCACGGCTGTGCAGGTTCGATTTCACCTTGTTCTCATAGCCGGCGTACGTGTGGACCACATACCACCGTCCGGGCTGGTCGTACGGGCTGACGATGAACGGCTCGTCCTCGTCGTACTCGTCGACGTCGGTCTCCACCGTGGCGTCGGCCACCGCCTCCTCGGAGGCGGTCTCCTCTGCCTGCTCGGCGGTCTCGTCTGCCGGCGCGGTGGGGGCCGTCCCGGGTCCCTCGGACGCGGCCGAGGCCCCGAGCGTGTCGGGCCCCTCGTCGTCGCCGGTTGGCGGATTGGTTTCTTCGTGGGTCACAGTCACACCGATCACGTCTTGAAGAGCCACAGGATGCCTTTGGCAAAGGCGTAGTTGAGGATGAAGATGAGCACCATCAGCGACAGGAGGGTGACCAGCGTCACCGTGGTGTAGTTGACGACCTCGGACCTGTTGGGCCACGCCACTTGGCGAAGCTCCGATCGTACCTCGCGCAGGAACTGTCCCGGACGGAACGGCTCCCGCTTGGGTGGGCGCCGGGGTGGCGCGGCCGTCCGTTTGGCCGGGGCCTCACCGTCAGGATCCTGGCCCTGACGTTGCATTGCGCGCTTTTGTTCTCTGTTCACGTGCTGTTCCTTCGACCGATTCACGGGTGGTGAGCAGGGCAGGAGGGACTTGAACCCCCAACCTTCGGTTTTGGAGACCGGTGCTCTACCAGTTGAGCTACTGCCCTCTGCCGACCGCCGTGCTGCGCATGGACGAGCCGTACGCAGGGGCGGAGGCCAAGGTTAACACCAGGCCGAGGCCATTTCCCAGGCGAACCCGGGGAATTGCCGGCGGCCGGGCCCGGCGGCCGCCTAGCGGGTCTCCTTGTGGAGCGTGTGCTGGCGGTCCCACCGGCAGAACTTCTTCATCTCGATCCGCTCTCGGTCGTTCAGCTTGTTCTTCGTGGTGATGTAGTTCCGCCTCTTGCACACCTCGCAGGCCAGGGTGACCTGGATGCGCTTGTCGTTCTTTGCCACGGTGACTCCTCAATGCGTCGTGTCAATGCGTCGTGCACGCTTGCCGTCTCCCGAGCCGGACGTGGCCGGGAGTGGATGCTGTCCGTCCTTCGTTGTCTGCTGTCCTGCCTCTGATGCGTCGTCGGTGCTGCCTGTTGCCCTGTTGCCCTGTTGCCCGTCCTGCGCTGTTCAACCTCTGCGCTGTCCAGCCTGCCCTGTGGTGCCCCTCCGAAAGTGGTAGCGGCGGCCGGGCTCGAACCGGCGACCTCACGATTATGAGCCGTGCGCTCTGACCAACTGAGCTACGCCGCCACGGGCGAGCCCCCTGTCGGAATCGAACCGACGACACCAGCCTTACCATGGCTGTGCTCTGCCGACTGAGCTAAGGGGGCAGTGCGGCTCGAGCGAGCAGCAAAGAGACAATCATAGCGAACGCTGGGGCCCACGAGAAGAGCGGAGTGCCTGGCTACCATCGGCGGATGCAAGTCCGCCTGGCCCGAGCGGCAGACGCCGAGTCCATCCGCACGATTTACAACGACGAAGTGTCCGGGTCGACAGCCACGTTCGACCTGGTCCCGAGGACCTCCGACGAGCAGAACGCCTGGCTGGTCGACCACCGGGGACCCTATCCGGCCGTCGTGGCGGTCGACGAGCGGGCCGTGGTGCTCGGGTTCGGGTCGCTGTCCGCCTACCGGGATCGGCCGGCCTACGCGACCACCGTCGAGAACTCGGTCTACGTGGGCGGGTCCCACCGTGGCCGGGGCGTGGGCCGGTCCCTGTTGGAGGAGCTGGTGACCTTGGCCACCCAGCACGGCTTCCACTCCATCGTGGCCAGGATCGGCGGGGACAATCGGCCCTCGATCGCCCTGCACGAGGCCTGCGGGTTCCGCATGGTCGGCGTGGAGCGCGAGGTCGGGCGCAAGTTCAACCGCTGGCTCGACGTGTCCGTGCTCCAGCGCCTGCTCTGACCGGCCGTCACGGCACTCCGGGAGCGCTCCCGTCGGCCGTCCGCGCCGCTCAGGCCGGGTTGGTCCCGGCCACCGCGAGGCGGTCCACGCCGACCCCGAGGTCCGCCACCCCCGGGTCGGGCCGCTCCCAGCTGGCCAGGGGCACCGTCAGCACCACCAGGATCCACAGCAGGGTCAGGACGATGAGGAGGGGGTCCCCGTGGATCAGGTTCGTGGCCAGGGCCGACCCGCCGGGCAGCTCGATGAACGCCGTCACCATGGAGAGCCCGACGATCAGCGACCGCAGCCGGCCCAGGGCGACCGGAGCCAGCAGGATCAGACCCCACGAGAGATACCAGGGTTGGACGACCGGCCCCAGGGCCACGAACACCAAGAGCGTGATGCCCAGGGCCTTGAGCGTCCCGATCCGGTCGCTGTTGAGGAGGAGCCAGACCCCGGCGACGGCGGCGATGAGCAGGCCGAAGAACCGGGTGACCGTCAGCACGCCACCGAGACCGACCCCGATGTCCGCGAAGTGGGCCACGCCGCTCGTGAGCATGGCGAGCCCGGTCGTCGGGGCGGTCCACGACCGGACGGTGCCCGGCGTCCCGAGCGTCGTCACCCAGCCCCAGCCGAGCCCACTCACATAGGAGAAGAACTCGAGGACGCCGGCGCCGACCAGGAGGGAGGTGACCACCGGCCGGACGCGGTCGCGCACCGGTGCGTCCGGACCCAGCCAGCTCCACCCGACATAGAGGATCCCGATGGCCGCCGGGGCCTTGATGGCCGTGGCCAGCGCGCACAGGAGGAGCCCGACGACGGGTCGCTTCTCCTTGGCCGCGGTGAGTCCGGCCAGGAGCAGGCCCACCATCAGCGCATCGTTGTGCGCGCCACCGACCAGGTGGAGCAGCGTGACCGGGTTGAGCACCATCAGCGTGAACAGCTCGGCCCCGTCGCGGTGGTAGAGGCGGGCGAGTCGCGGGACGCACCAGGCGATCAGCAGCACGCCGACCAGGGACAGGAGCCGGAGCAGGACGATGGTGGCCAACTCGTTGTGGAAGGTGATGCGGGCGAAGAAGCCGTCGATCTGGAGGAACAAGGGGCCATAGGGAGCCGGGGCGTTGCCCCACAGCTGATCGACCGGCGCGGTGTAGGCGTTGTTCCCGAGCTCGAAGGGACCGTAGAGGTAGGGGTTCATGTGATGGCTGACCATCTCACCCTGGGCCGCATACGAGTAGACGTCGCGGCTGAACAGAGGGGCGATGACCAGCATGGGCGTGGTCCACAGGGCGAAGACCCACATCATCTTCTTGACCGCGACACCGGGGCAGCGGGCGTAGAGGCGGGTCATGCCCCACCACACCCGCATGAGCAGCAGCAGTCCCCCGTAGACGGCGGCCAGGGTGAAGTACACCCCCCACTGGGTGCCGTTGACACTGCCGGGCTCGCCGAAGAACCACACCCCGGGCATCTCGAGCTTGAACGGGGAGCTCGGCAGCGAGGCGCCGATCGAGATGCACAGCATGGCGGCGAAGCCGAGGAGGGCCGGCCGCAGCACCAGTCCCCGGGGCGGATCGCCCGCCGGCACGCCGGAGGGCTGGATGTCCACCGGATGGCGCCCGGCCTCGATCCGCCGGCGAGCGGTAATGACGAACGCATCGAAGTAGTGGAGGCCCGCCCGGAGCGCCTCTCCGGCGAGGGCCCTCGGGCCGCCACCGGTCTCCTCGGGCAACGCGGACCGGTCCCCTGTCACGCCTCCAGCCGTCGTGTCGAGTGACATGAGGTTGTGGGGACTTCTCCTCGGTCGATCCGCTGACGTGTCGCAGGCGCGAGGCCTGTCCTGCACTGCGCCCCCCGACAATCCCCTCGCCTGCCACCGAGCATCATGACCGCAATCAATCCGTAACGGCATTGTAACCAAAGACCGGGGCCGGGCAAGTTCGCCCTCCGGCCAGCGATTCTGTCCCATCGCGCCGCCGGAGCGGTGCCACGCCGCGACCGACCGAGCCCAGACATCGGGGGCGATGCCAGGAATCCGTCGGGGAGTCCGGGTCTCACGGGGAGAGGCCGGGTCTCACGGGGAGACGTTCGCCGTCAGATCGTGAACGGCAGTACCACCAGCGGCAGGAACACGACGACGAAGGTCAAGAGGTTTCGCTTGAAGAACTGGTCCCGGCGGGGAGCGAAGCCGAACTTCACGAGGTACTCGACGATGTAGGCCAACCAGATGACGGTCTCGAAGACCGCCAGCACGCCCGTCCAGACGGGCGGAAGCGCCACGAGGATCCCGAGGAAGAACACCGGGATCCACACGATGCCCAACACGGCCATCGGCACGTCGAATGCGTCAACGATCACCCGGAACTGCTTCCGTTCCTCGCGCAGCCTCCGGCCGATCCGGCGGAGGGCGGTCACCTCGGGGGCGCTCACCGCCCGTCGTGGGTGATCTGCCCGTCCATCATCGTGAGCCACCGGCACCGAGTGGATCGCCTCGGGCTCGATGGCGAACAGGTTCTCTCCGAGGACGGTGAGGTCGGCGTGCTTGCCCGCCTCGATCGACCCGGTGATCTCCTCGAGCCGGAGCTGGAAGGCTCCGTTCATCGTGTAGCCCCGCAAGGCATCGTGCAGACCGTCCTCTGGCGCGGCACCAGGGCCCGGTCGTGCGGGTGGCCGGGCCGCCTGCGGGTGACCAGTGCCTCGATGTGGATGAGCGGGGGGACCTCGGCGATGCCGACCCCGGGAATGTCGGAGCCGTAGGTCACCACCGCCCCCGAACGGACCAGGTCCCCATAGGGGTAGAGGCTGGCGTCCATGCGCTTCGCTCCGAGCTTGGCGAGGTAGGTGTCGTAGAACGAGCCGTCGTAGTCGGTGCCCCACAGCGGGGTGCAGTTGGCGATCACTCCGAGCTGGGCGAAGCGCTTCACCTCGTCGGGGTGGACGATGGTGTTGTGGCAGACGCAGTGGCGACTGGTCCCCCGGCCGAGTCGGCGCTGCACCGCTTCGATGGCGTCGAGGACCACCCGGGCCGATCCGTCGCCGTCGATGTGGACGTGCGCATCGAACCCGGCGAGCTGTGCCTCCTCGATCTGACGTTCGAGATGCTCCGCCGGAAACGTCATGTGGCCGAGTGACCCGTCCTCACTGTCCTCGAACGGAGCCAGAAGGAGGGAGCCGCCGCTGAAGGCCGTTCCGTCCGCCCAGATCTTCTGCACGCTGATGGTGACGTGCTCGGAGGTGATCCGGGCGTTCCAGTCCTTCAGGGTCGCCACCACCGAGACGGGATCATCGGTCGGGTCCCGGGTCCACACGGTGCCCACGATGCGCACCGGGAGGGTGCCGGCGTGGTCACGTTCGACGAACTCCTGGTACACCGGCTCGGCGGCCGCGTTCGCTCCGAGGAGGATGCCGGCCTCCATGTAGCTGGTGATTCCCCACGAGGGTGCCGGCGCCAGGGAGAGCGACTGGGCCTCGTGGATGCCCGCCTGGGTGAAGGCGCCCAACTGGGCGAGCATGGCCATGACCGGGGCCGGCTCGACGGCGTGGCCGCTCGGCCATCCGTCGGGTCCCCGCACGTAGTACTGCGCACCCGGATCGGGATCCGGTGAGCCCGGGTGCAGGCCACACGCCTCCATGGCGACGGTGTTGAACCAAAGGTCGTGCGCGTCATAGCTGAGGATGGCGGCGGGGCGATCACCCACCACCTCGTCGAGCATCCGCCTGTCGGGGGACCTGTTCTCGAAGTAATGGGGCATCCATCCCGATCCCCTGATGACGGCCAGATCAGGGTTGGTCGTTGCGTACTCGCGGATCTTCGCCAGCATCGCGGCCGGCTCGGCGATCCCGTTGATCTCCACGCCGACCTTGGCCATCGCTCCCGAGCCCGCCAGGTGGTTGTGGGCGTCGATGAAGCCGGGTAGCACCATGCCACCGGTGACATCGATGACCTCGGTCTGCGGATCGGTGAACGAACGGGCACCGGCTTCGGGGCCGACGTAGGTGATGACGTTCCCCCGCACGACGGCACACTGGGCCCAGGGCTGTGCCGGATCCATGGTGTGGACGGTTCCGCCCGTCAGTAGATAGGACGGGGTGCTCACCCCGTGACTCCCTGGTCGATGGTCGCTCCGCCGGCACCGACGTGGAGGATCGGGTCCTCGGACACGTGGATCGCCATGTCCTGCAGCCAGGCGGTTCGACGGCGACGGGTGCGCCGTTCGATGGCCTGGAGGAACACGAGTTCGAGCGGGTACCAGATCACGACGTTGGCCGCGATGACCAGGGTCTGTCCGACCGTCTCCAACCAAGGGCCCGGATCGCCGTGGCCCCACCTGATGATCATGATGCCGGCGGCCATCTGACGACGTACAGGACGACGACCGAAAGGGTGAGCCGTCGGCCGACCGCTGACACCATGCGCCAAT
>CAZNLF010000160.1:0-7044 GCA_964573595.1 uncultured Acidimicrobiaceae bacterium
TCGCTGGTGCTCGGCATGAGCGTCCCCGATGTCAGCGGGGCCGCCATCGCCAACCTCGAGGTCGAGTCGCTGATCCACCGGGCGCCCACGTTCCACGGCGACACCATCTACGCGGAGACCAAGGTGATCGGCAAGGCCGAGTCCAAGTCGCGCGACGATCGCGGCGTGGTCACCGTCGAGACCAAGGGCTTCAACCAACGGGGTGAAGAGGTGTGCTTCTTCCGTCGCAAGGTCATGGTCTGGAAGCACGCCGCGGCGCCGCCGCGGCAGCGCCCCTACGGGGACGACGTCTGGAGTTGACCGGCCCGGTCGCCCTCTCGAGGCCACCGGTGGCGGGCCGGGGCCGGGCGGGCGTCGGCGGTCCGGTGGGTGCGATCCGCGACATCGGTCAGATCCGTGCCATCGGGGAGGTGATCGTGACGTGGGGGACCGGGTCTGGCGCCGGGTCGAGGCGTCCCGAGCTCCCGTGGAGGTCCACCCGTGACCCGTGGGCGGTCCTGGTCAGCGAGGTGATGGCCCAGCAGACCCCGGTGACACGGGTGGTGCCGGCCTACCTCCGGTTCCTCCAGGTATTCCCCGACCCCGCGTCGTGCGCCGCGGCACCGCTCGGCGAGGTGCTCCGGGCGTGGCAGGGGCTCGGTTACAACCGTCGGGCCAGGAACCTGCACCGGGCGGCGGGAGCGATGGTGGAGGACCACGGCGGTCGGGTGCCGGCCGGCCTCGACGCGCTGCTGTCGCTGCCCGGTGTCGGTGCCTACACCGCCAGGGCCGTGATGGCGTTCGCCTTCGAGTCCGACGTCGGGGTGGTCGACACCAATGCCGGCCGGGTGCTGTCGCGTGGTGTGGCCGGTAGGCCTGTCACCTTGCGAGAGGCACAACAGCTGGTCGACGCCATGGTGCCGGAGGGTCGGGGCTGGTCGTTCGGCCAGGCGCTCCTGGACCTCGGTGCGACGGTCTGCGTGCCCGAGCAGCCGCGCTGTGACGGCTGCCCGATCCGCCGGCGTTGTCGATGGGTGGCGTCGGGAAGGGACACCGCCGACCCGGCGCAGGGGTCGGCCGGGGTCTCCACGCCGCAGTCACGGTTCGAGGGGTCCGACCGTCAGGGACGGGGGCGTCTGGTGGACCACCTGCGCCGGGCGCCCGTGACGCCGGAGGAGACGGCGTGGGCCACCGGATGGCCGGACGACCCCGGGCGGGCCGAGCGCATCGTCGGGGAGTTGCTCGACGAGGGTCTGGTGGTCCGCGACGGCGGAGGGGTGCTCCACCTCCCCTGACCGGGACCTCGCCCCCGGATCTCGGAACCTCCGCACCGGCCCGCTCCGTGCTCCGCCTGATTACCATGGCGACGGTCCGGCCCGGCCGGGGGGACGGCTGGCTACGGTGTCGTTCCGACCGTGCGGTGCCCGTGGGGACGATGAACGGGGTCGACGGGGGCCGAAAAGGGGGAGCGGAGATGGGAAGACGTTCGAGGGTTCCAGCGCTGGCCGTGTCGGTGCTCATCGTCAGCTCCGCGCTGGCCGGTGTCGCCGCGTCGCCGTCGTCGGCCACCGCGTACCCGGCCGGCTCGGCGTACCCGGCCGGCTCGGCGTACCCGGCCGGCTCGGCGTACCCGGCCGGCTCGACGGCCATCGGGGCTCCGACCTCGGTCCCCGAGGGGGTCTTCGCCGTCGACACGCCGAGCGTGCCGGACACGCCGGCCATCGCCCAGGGGACGGCGACGCCGGCCCAGTACGACCAGGTCATGGTCAGGAGGTTCGGGTCGCCCAGCGCCCCCCACGTGCTGGTGCTCGTGCCCGGGACCAACGGCGGCGCCGGTGACTTCGACCTGGTGGCCCCCTATCTGGCCGCACACGTCCCCGGCCTGCAGGTCTGGGCCGAAATGCGCCGTGAAGGCGCCCTCCAGGACACCTCGGTGGTCGCCTCCGTGCTCGCCGGCAGGTCCACCTACGAGAAGGCCTTCGACTACTACCTGGGCTGGCTGTCCGACCCCTCGATCAAGAACCACTACCAACCGCTCGACAAGGCCGACTACCAGTTCGTCGAGCAGTGGGGCATGGCCGTCGCCATGAACGATCTCAACTCGGTGATCCAAAAGGCACGCGACGGGGGCCGGCGGACGGTGACGCTCGGCGGCCACTCGCTCGGCGGCACCGAGGCCGCCGTCTACGCGGCGTGGGACTTCGACGGCCGGGGCGGCTACCAGAACATCGACGGGATCATGTGCATCGACGGGTGCGCCGCCGCGCCCGGCAGCCAGGAGTCGGGTGAGACGCTGGCCACGGCCCAGGCCGACATCGCCACGATGGGCACCAAGGGCCCGTGGCTCGACCTGCTGGGGGTGGGCCTGCCCTGGGTGACCGGCGCGTTCTCGCAGGTCGGTGCGCTGGCCGCCCTGGAGGCACCGCACGCGACCTCGCTGCTTCAGACCTTCCCCCTCCTGCCGTCGGAGTTCAAGCCGTCCGAGCCGGTCACCAATCAGGCCCAGTTGGGCTACGCCTTCGACGCCTCGACCTCGCCGGCCGCCCTGGCGCTCATCCACGTCCACTCGGGACACGTGGCCCCCACCGGTGACCCTGCCGGCTGGGTCGACGATGGCCCCACCCCCATCCGTAACGTCGCCGACGTGTTCGCCCAGGCCTCGCTCGGTGCAGCCGACTGGTACTACCCCGAACGGCTGAGCATCGACGCCGGTGCCGCGGCCGGGCTCCAGCAGACCCCGTTGGCCACTTATCTCGGACTGCGACTGCTGCACACCGGCCAGGTCGACGTACCGCTCTACGCCTTCCAGACCTCGTTGGGAGGGACCGACAACGAGGTCGCCGACGGAGCCCACTACTACCGGCAGCAATCGAAGATCCCGAGCGTGACCGTGGTCAGCCGCACCACCACCTACAGCCACCTCGACCCGCTGCTGGCCGCGTCGGGCAAGAACGCCTTCCTCCAGACGGTCGTCCCGTGGTTGAAGAGGATCGGCTCCTGATCCGCCGGGCCGGTGGCCGAGCCGGACGGGTCGGCCGGACCGGACGGTGCCCGCGGCTCAGTTCCGCCGGATCGACCCGGGCTCCCTCGGGACCGTGGCCGGCCGCTCAGCCCCGGTAGTGGTCGGCCTGGCCACGCAGGTCGTCGACCAGGTTGCCCAAGGCGATGTTCACGTCCACCAGATGGAGCCCCCATGTCGGGCCCAGCACCTGTTGCACCACCGGCCGGCCGTCCTTGGCCCCGGCGATGTCGTCGACCTGCAGCCACGTCGCCCCATCACTGCTCTGGCACTGCGCCCGGTACAGGTGCGGATAGGTCACCCACGGGGTGGTGATGGTCGGGTGTCTCTTCGCCTTTCGCTGCGAGGTTCCCACCGGGTCGGCGACCTGTGCGGTGGGGAAGTAGGGGCTGAGGTTGGCGATCGTCCCCGAGGCGGTCGGTTGTGCGCCGGCGGATGACGGTGCGCCGGTCTTCCCCGTGGGGGTGAGAGTGGCACCACCCGAGCCGGCGACCGGGTTGACGCACAGGACCTGCAGGTCCGCGGCGGGGGACTGGTCGCTCAACGCGTTGATGGGCGAGGACGTCCGGCCGAAGATGCTGTTCGTCGGTGGCGGCTTGTCGAAGCTCGAGTAGGCGATGACGCATCCGGGGCGCTGCACGTTCGTGCAGGCCGGGATGTCGGCGAACGTGCCACCGGTGGTCCGTCCCACGGGGACGGTGACGTTGCCGCCGAGCAGGATGGCGGACACCATCCGGGCCCTGAGGGTGGGATCGGGGTCCACCTGGCTCCGCAGCAGCTCGATGAGCATCGCCGAGCCCTGGGAGTGACCGATGAAGGCCACGCCCCGGCCGTGGTTGAAGTGGCTGAGGTAGTAGTTCCAGGCGGCGAGCACGTCGCCGTAGGCCAGGTCCCGATCGGCTCCGGTGACGTGGGCCTGGCCGTCGATCGCCGCCAGGGTCAGTTGCCGGTACATCGGGGCGTACACGTCGCAGACCTGGGAGAAGCGCGATGCCTGCGCCAGGGCCACTGAGGTCTCCTGGGGCTCGACGGCCAGGGTCGAGTTGGCGGTCGGCTGGGTGCTGACCGTCGGGTACACGTAGAAGCAGTCGATCTTCGGTGACGAGGCGGGGACGGAAGCCACCGGGACAGTGCGGCCGCTGGGCAGGACGGCCGTCGCCCTCCGGTCGCTGAGGCACGGGTCGTCGGCCGTTCCCGGCCGGCACAGCCAGGTGACGTCCGCCTCTGCCGGCGCGGTGGATGCGGTGGACGCCGGAGCGGTCGCCGGTGCTCCGGCGGTGGTGGTCGTGCCGGGCACGGCGGTCGTGGTCGTCGGGATCCGGTGCGCCGCCGAGCCTCCGGTCGACGAACAGGCGGCGAGCAGGAGGGCGAGGGTGATGACCCCGGCCACCGCGGCGCGCCGACGGGCCCACCGCGCCGGCCCCGGTCGGGCCCGGTCACGCCCGGGGCGGGACCCGTCAGGCGGAGACAAAGTCGACGACCAGATCATTGACGAAGTCGGGCCGTTCGAGATGGAAGAAGTGGCCGGCGTCCTCGACCACCACCACCTCCGAGCCCGGACCGAGGAAGTCGGCGACCGGGCCGATGACGTCGACTCCCATGCACCCGTCGTTGGCACCGTGCAGGTAGAGGGTGGGTTGGGGAGTCCCGGCACCTCCCGCCGCATGGGCGGCCGCCACCGCCGGGTCGTCCGGTGGGCCGGCGAACATGGCCCGGTAGTAGCCGATGGCTGCGGCCAGGCTCTCGGGACTGGCCAACGCCTTTTTCACCTGGGAGGCGTCCCACGACCCGTCGTGTCCGGGCGACCAGTCGGCCCACAGCCGGTCGATGAAGGCGAAGTCGTCCTGGGCCACCGCCATCTCGGCGAACGGCGTCTGGAAGAAGAACACGTACCAGCTCCGGCGCAACTGGTCGTAGGTGAAGAACCGCTCGGCCATCGAGGCCAGCGGGGCGACGGCGCCCGCGACGGCGCGACGCCACCGCTCCGGGGCGAGCGAGGCGGCGGCATAGGTGGCCGTCGCTCCCCAGTCGTGGCCGATGATCACCGCGTCCGCCGTACCTCCGAGCGCCTCGTGGAGCGCACAGGCGTCCAGCGCCAGCGTCCCGGTGTCGTAGCGACCGTCCGCCGGCACCGAGGACGGTGCGTAGCCGCGGAGGAAGGGAGCCACTGCGTGGTAGCCGGCCTGGGCCAGCCGGGGGAGGAGGTGGCGCCAGGTATGTGCCGTGTCGGGGAACCCGTGCAGGCAGAGGGCCAGCGGTCCATCGGCCGGCCCGTCGCTCAGGTAGGTGAAAGCGATGCCGTTGGCGGTGACGGTGGGCTCGTCCATCTCGGGAGGGTACTCCCGGAGCGCCGGCGGTGTCCGTTGGCCGACCGTCCCAGCTGGGCCGATCCTTCCCAGCGAGGTCCGGCGGGCAGAACTACTAGCCTCCTTGCTCGGTGAGGATCACCTACTTCGGTGTCCGGGGCTCGTGCCCGTGCTCTTCCGACTGCTATCGCCGATACGGGGGCAACACGTCCTGCGTGCTGGTCGAGGTGGAGGGGGACGCTCCCATGGTCCTCGACCTGGGGACTGGGCTTCGCGCCCTCGGGACGTACCTCCAGTCCGGGACGCGGGGACCCGTCGGGCCCCTCGAGGCCACGGTCCTGCTCACCCATCTGCACTACGACCACGTGCTGGGTCTGCCGTTCTTCACGCCGATGCAGGACCCGGCCGCCGTCCTCGACGTCTACGGCCCCCGCCAGGACAGTGGTGCGCTCGGCGACGTCCTGGCCGGGATCGTGACGCCTCCGTTCTTCCCCATCCACATGTCGGAGTTCCGAGGTGAGCTCCGCTTCCACGACCTCGTGGGCTCGGAGGTGCTGGCCCTCGGGTCGGCAACCGTGACGGTGCGCTCCGTGCCCCATGTTGGACACACCCTCGGGTTCCGGATCGAGGCCGACGGTGTGGCCGTGGTCTACCTGTCCGACCATCAGGCACCGGTCGACCGCCGGTCGATCAACGAGAACGTGCTCGAGCTGTGTGCGGACGCCGACCTGTTGATCCACGACGCCCAGTACACCGACGACGAGTTCTCCCGGCTCGCCGACTGGGGTCACTCCACCGCCGCCTACGCGGTGCACGTCGCCACCGAGGCACGGGCCCGCCGCCTCATGCTGTTCCACCACGATCCCGCCCACACCGATGACGAGATCGACCGCATCCTCACTGACGCCCGGCGCACTGCGCCCCACCTCGACGTCAGCGCGGCGTCGGAGGGCTCCTCGGTCGAACTGGGCACCGCCTCCGCCCGGGGCACCGCCTCGGCCCCGCACCGGGCCGGGCCGTGAGCTTCGACTCCACCCGGTTCAAGGAGGCCATGAGCACCTTCGCCACCGGGGTGACCGTGGTGTCGGGGCTGGAGGACGGTCGTCCGGTGGGGTTCACCTGTCAGAGCTTCGTGTCGCTCTCCATCGACCCCCCGTTCGTCGCCGTGGCCCCGGCCCGCTCGTCCACCAGCTGGCCCCGCATCGCCAAGGGCGGGATCTTCTGCGTGAACGTGCTGGGGGACCACCAGGGCGAGCTCGGATCACGGTTCGCCGTTTCGGGGGGCGACAAGTTCGACGGCGTGGCGTGGCACCCCGCGTCCGCCACCGGGGCCCCGGTCATCGAGGACACCCTGGCCTGGGTCGACTGCCAGCTCGAGCTGGTCCACGATGCCGGCGACCACGAACTGATCATCGGACGGGTCCTCGACCTGGGCGTCGGCCGCGGGTCGCCCCTGGTGTACTTCAGGGGCGGATTCGCTACTGTTGCCGAGCGCAGCGACCGGAACGAGGGGGAGTAGCCAGTGCCTGACATCACCGAGTCGGAGGTCATCGCCGACGTCATCGTGGTGGAGCCGAACGCCCACGGCGACGAGCGGGGACGGTTCGTCGAGACGTACCGGCGGAGCTGGTTCCCCCTGGGTCGCGAGATGACGCAGGCCAACCGGTCGGAGAAGCAGGCCGGGGCCATCGTCGGGCTCCACTACCACCTGCACCAGGCCGACTACTGGTACGT
This sequence comes from uncultured Acidimicrobiaceae bacterium, assembly GCA_964573595.1. Taxonomy (GTDB): domain Bacteria; phylum Actinomycetota; class Acidimicrobiia; order Acidimicrobiales; family RAAP-2; genus Bog-756. The sequence goes on from CAZNLF010000160.1 coordinate 7,039, forward strand.
GCTCCG
>CAZNLF010000161.1:0-7031 GCA_964573595.1 uncultured Acidimicrobiaceae bacterium
TGCCCCACTCCAGCAAGAGGAGCCCGGCTCGTGACGCAGCCACGTCCTGGGTCGTGTAGCGCTCCTGGCCGCCGAAGCGGCGAGGGATGAGCAGGCCCTCGGCCTCGACCGCCTTCAGGAGTGCCAGGGGCACACCGGTCTCGGCGGCAAGTTCGGTGATCGTGAACACCGGCTCCTCCGACGGTTCCTCTGCCGGCAACCCGGAACCCGGACGTGCCACCGCCGGACTCGTCGACGGACCGGCTCCGTCCGCCGGCGTGGCGCCGGAGTCGGCCGGGTTGTCGGTCCCGTCGTCCCGGTGGCCGGATCGAGCCGGCGTGCTCCCGTCGGACCCTGACGGCTCGAGGCCGGACAGTTCACCGATCAGGGCCTCGTCGGCGGCATCGAGTTCGCCGTCGACCAACCGGACGATGGTGGCCAGGGTGAACCCCCGCCGTTGGAGGGACCGGATCCTGGCCAGTCGCTCGAGGTGACCGTCGTCGTACCAGGCGATCCTGCCCTCACGCCGGGGCGGTGCCAGCAGGCCCTTGCTCTGGTAGTAGCGGACGGTGTCCACCGGCACCCCGGATCGCATCGACAGCTGCTCCACCCTCATGTCCATGCCACCACTCTAGGAGTAATCACTCACACCGTTGGAGCGGGCTCCCTCGGTCGGCTACGGGAACAGGCTCCCGGCAGCGGGAATGGCGGGCCCGCAGTGCGGCGGGACTTCCTCCGGACTTCTTTCCCGGGCTCGTGTACGGGCGTCCCGGGGTCGTGTGCGGGCCCCGCGGACGGTGGGTGCAACCCAGGGCAGCACGAGTGCCGGAGGCCGGTGGCCACCTCTTCGGTGGTCCCGTGTCAGCTGTAGTAGCGGTAGACCACTTGGGCGACACAGCTCGGCTTGGTCGACCCCTCGGTTTCGAGTGTCAGGTCCATGACCACCTGGACGCCACCGCTGACCTCTTCGACACCTGCCACCGAGGCCCCGAGTCGGAGGTTGCTGCCAACGGGGACCGGCGCCGGGAATCGCACTTTGTTGCAGCCGTAGTTCACCCCCATGGAGACCCCTTCCACCACGACCACCTCGCCCAAGAGGACGGGCGCCAGGGAGAGCGTCAGGTAGCCGTGGGCAATGGCGGTCCCGAACGGCCCGCTCTTGGCGCGCTCGGGATCCACATGGATCCACTGATGGTCGCCGGTGGCGTCGGCGAACAGGTTGACCTGCTCCTGGTCGATGCGGTGCCACTCGCTGTAGCCGAGATGCTTCCCGACCAGCTCGCTGAAGGACTCGATGCCGTGCACGGTGGTTGCCATGGCCAGACTGTACGGGATAAGGCGCGCCTAGTACGAAAGATCAGCGATTCCTCACTCCAACGGGTCGGTACGCTGCTGGGCATGGAGACGGGTCACAACCACCGGAACCTGCAGGGAGGTGGGCCTCGCGCCGCCGTCTTCGGCGTGAGCGACGGGCTGGTGTCGAACGTCGCACTGATCCTGGGCATGGCCGGCGCCCACGCCTCGGCGGGGGCGGTGCGCCTCGCCGGCATCGCCGGTCTGATCGCCGGATCCTTCTCCATGGCGGCCGGCGAGTACATATCGATGCGGGCCCAGTCCGAGCTGATGCTCCGTGAGCTCGACGTGGAGCGTCAGGCCATCCGGCACGACCCGGAGGTCGAACGGCGCGAGCTCGCCGCCATCTACGAGAGCCGCGGCATCGATTCGGCGATGGCCCAGGAGCTGTCGGTCAAGATGATGCGCGACCCCGACATCGCCCTCGAGACCCACGCGCGGGAGGAACTCGGGATCAATCCCGAGGAGACGGGGAACCCGATCCAGGCCGCCGCGTCCTCGTTCGTCACCTTCGCCATCGGGGCGCTCCTGCCGCTGCTGCCGTGGTTGTTCGTGTCGGGGACCACGGCCATCCTGTGGTCGATCGCACTCGGCGCCGTCGGCGCCTTTACCGTCGGCGCGGCTCTGGCCCACTTCACCGGGCGGTCCTGGTTGTGGTCCGCCAATCGCCAGCTGCTCATCTCGGCTGTGGCTGCGGCCGTCACCTACTCGGTGGGGCACCTCATCGGGGTCCATTGAGCGTTCGGGGTCGACCACCATCGGGGACTACCACCCCGCCCCCGCGCCCCGTTCCTGCCGGCTCCTCGGTGGGCACGGCTCACGCCGGCTCGACCTCCCGCACGTAGGCCCGGTCGACATGGTCGTCGGCGAAGCCCATCGACCGGTACATCGACACCGCGGCCCGGTTGCCGGCATCCACGTAGAGCATCCCGACGGTCAGCCCCTGTGAAGCGAGCCGGTCGAGCCCGGCCTTGGTGAGGGCGCGCCCCCACCCGCGACCGTGGAAGTCGGGATCCACCCCGATCACGTAGATCTCGCCCATCGGCGGTTCGGTCTCCCGGTGCACCTTCGTCCAACAGGAGCCGGCCAGGCGGCCGTCGTACTCGAGGAGGAGCAGTCCCTCGGGGTCGAACCACGGCTCCCCCTCGCGCTCGATCAGCGTGCTCAACTCCCAATGACCCTGCTCGGGGTGGGTCGCGAAGGCCCGGTTGTTCGTGGACAACCACGCTTCCTCGTCCAGGCCGGGGCGGAATGGCCGTGTCCCGACTGGAACAGGTTGGCCGCCTGTACCGGAGCTCGGCGGCAGCGGGAGGGGACAGCGCATCTGGATGAGGTCGCGCTCGGGGCCGAAGCCGTGGGCCGACGCCCGGGCGTCGTCAGGCTCCCCTGCCTTGGACACCCACAGGCGGAGCGTCCCACCCCCTCGGGCCGCGACCTCGGCCACGACGGCGTCCAACAGGGCGTCGGCGACAGGCGCGGTCCCGTCCCTCCCCGACGCCACGCCTGGGTCGACGACGAGCTCGGTCGCGTACGGGGATGAGCGGGCACCGTGGTCATGGGAAACGTGGGCGTAGCCGATCAGCGCCGAGTCGGTGACTCGTCTGGCCACGACGGCGACGGTGCCGTCGGTGTGTCCCGCAGTCGCCTCCGCACGCACGAGTCGACCGAGCTCGATGCGCTTGTGCTCGCTCAGCGCGGCGTGGCCGAGCGCGGAGGTGGCCCGGTCGACCAGGTCGGTCAACGCCCAGACGGACTGCGGGTCCGGCGACGCCAGCGCATGCACCTCGAAGGCCTCCATGCTGACGAAGGTACCGGTATTCTCGCCGGCATGGCCCGGCCCCGCACCTCGTCCGGCCGGGCGCGGGCCACCAACGAGCGGCTGGCGGTGGTGTACCCGGGGTCGGCACAGGAGCTGTGCGCGCTCGACCACTCGGGCCCGTTCCAGCTGCTGGCCGCGACCATCCTGTCGGCCCAGTGCACCGACGTGAGAGTCAACCTCACCACCCCGGCGCTGTTCGCCCGCTATCCCGACGCCGAGTCATTGGCGCTGGCCGACCTCTCCGACGTCGAGGAATTGATCCGCTCGACCGGCTTCTTCCGGGCCAAGGCCCGCAGCCTGGTCGGCATGGCCGAGGCGGTGACGGTCCGGTTCGGCGGGGAGGTCCCCACCCGACTGGAGGACCTGGTGACGCTCCCGGGCGTCGGACGCAAGACCGCCAACGTCGTCCGCAGCGTGGCGTTCGGGTTACCCGGCCTTCCGGTGGACACCCATGTGAAGCGCCTGTCGAATCGCCTGGACCTCACCCGCGAGTCCGATCCGGTGAAGGTGGAACGGGCGCTCAACCCGATGGTGCCCGCCGGCCAACGGGGTGCCTTCAGCCTCCGACTGATCCTGCACGGTCGCTCGACCTGTACGTCGCGCTCACCGAAGTGCCACCGTTGCCCGCTGGCCGACTTCTGCCCGTCGGCCCGGTGAGACTGCGCCACCGTTGCCGGCGGGGGACCGCTGGACGGTGTCGCGGAACCGCCCCGGCAAGGTCCACTGCAAGGTCCGGTGAAATTGTGTCAGTCCTCATGTCAGTCGGGGGTTCACGCCGAAATATTGTTCTAGCTGGACTTTCTCCACGACGACGTGAACGTCCGCACCGATCGGAGGAAAATTCGAGGCGTCTGACTGGTATTCGGCGGAAAAACGTGGTGTTCTAGTTACCTCGGAACCGGTTCCCGCCAATCGGTTCCGCAGAGCGGTGTTCGGGATCCGCCGCCCGACCCGCTCGCGCGAAGGCACCCTTCGGGGTGCCTTCGCCGCGTCCGGGGTCATGTCGGTGCGCAACAGGGGGTGTCACATTTCGACACCAGGGGTTGTCATGTGCCGCGACACTCGGTGTCCGGAGTGATCTGGCGTCAGCGGTGGGGTGGCGTCAGCGGTGTCAGCGGAGGTGTGACCGGGCCACGCGTTCGGGGTCGGCCGACGACCGGAGGTCCGTCGCCGTCACACCCCGGTCGGGTCAGCGCCGCGAGAGCGTGATCGACAACCGGGCCAGGCGACGGTTGGCGCTGGACAGGGCCCGTTCGACGGCGAAGAGCTCCCGAGCCGTCTCCTCGTCCTTGGACAGGTCGGCGGCGTCGGCATGAGCCGTCACCCGGCGGGACAGCTCGTCGAGAGCGGTGGCGATTGAAGAAAGCTCGGCTGGGTTGGCGGACATCCGATGATCATGGCACCCGGTACGTCACGCGACCTCCGAAGGCCGATGATCCACTGCCGGGGTGAGGGCGGCGGTCGAGCGGGGAGCAGCCCACCTTCCGGTAGCATCGACTGGCTATGGCACTCCGTCGCCTGGACCTCCGCGGCTTCGCCGGCAGTCGCCGCCAGCTGCGTGACGCCCTGCCCGGCCCGGTCGACGAGCAGCTCCGGTCGGCAGAAGCGGTGGCGGCCATCATCGACGACGTGCGCGACAACGGTGACGCCGCGCTGCGACGGCTCACCGAGCAGTTCGACGGGGTCACGGTGGACGAGCTGCGGGTGCCGGCGCCGGAGATCCAGGCCGCACTGGCCAGAGTGCCGACGGACCTCCAGGACGCCCTCGACGTGGCCCACGACCGCATCCTGGCGTACCACGCACACGAGGCGAACGGCGAGGTCGCCGACTTCGAGTCCGGCGGGGTCACCGTCCGTCATCTCGTGCGGCCGGTGGGCCGGGCCGGGTGCTACGCCCCCGGCGGCCGGGCCCGGTATCCCTCCACCGTGCTGATGTGTGCCATCCCCGCCCAGGTGGCCGGCGTGGAGGAGATCGTCCTGTGCGTCCCGCCGGGGCCGGGCGGCCGGATCGACGACGTCACCCTGGCCGCCGCCGCCGTCGCCGGGGTGGACGAGGTGTACCGGGTCGGGGGGGCCCAGGCCATCGCCGCCATGGCCTACGGGACCGAGTCGATCGAGCAGGTCGACGTCATCGCCGGTCCCGGCAACCGGTTCGTCGCCGAGGCGAAGCGCCAGGTGTCCGGGGTGGTGGGTGTCGCCTCGGGGTTCGCGGGCCCCTCCGAGGTGGTGGTGATCGCCGGTCCCGACAGCGTGCCCGAGCTTGCCGCCATCGACCTCGTGGTCCAGGCCGAGCACGGGCCCGACGGGCTCGCCTGGCTGGTGACCTGGTCCGAGGAGGTGGCCGACGCCGTGACGGCCGAGGTGGAGCGGATCGTCCGGGCCTCTCCCCGCCGCGCCGATCTCGAAACCACGCTCGACGCCGGGGGGTACGCGGTAGTGGTGAGCGGTCCCAAGCAGGCGTGCGCCGTCGCCAACATCGTGGCCCCCGAGCACCTCGAGCTGCTCACCGACGACGCCGAGTCGTTGCTGCCCCTCATCACATCCGCCGGGGCCATCTTCCTCGGGCAGAACTCGCCGGCGAGCGTCGGGGACTACCTGGCCGGCCCGAACCACGTGCTCCCCACCAACCGCACCGCCCGCTTCGCCAGCGCGCTCCGGGTGGACGACTTCCGACGCCACCTCCACGCCGTGACCGTCAGTGAGAAGGGCCTCGAGATCCTCGGCCCCCACGTGGTGACCTTGGCCGAGACGGAGGGGCTCCCCGCCCACGCCGAGTCGGTGCGACGCCGATGGCCCCGGTAACCGGGTCGCGGGACGGGGGCACCGGCGAGCCGCAGGGCGCCCGGTTGCCGTCGGTCCGACCCGACCTGGGCACTCTCAGTGGCTATCACTCGGCGCAGGTCGACGTCGACGTCAGGCTCAACACCAACGAGTCACCGATGGCACCGCCGGCCGCCTGGACCGAGGCATTGGGGAACCGCCTGGCGGACGTCGAGTTCAACCGGTATCCGGACCGGCAGGCCACCGAGCTCCGGAGGGCGCTGGCCCGGAGCCACGGGGTCGCGCCCGAACAGGTCTTCTGCGCCAACGGGTCCAACGAGGTGCTGCAGTCCCTGCTGCTCGCCTACGGGGGCGCCGGTCGCTCGGTGGCCCTCTTCGAGCCCACCTACACGCTTCACGGCCACATCGCCCGGATCACCGGCACCGGGGTGCTCGCCGGCCGCCGGACCGACGATTTCCGCCTGGACCTCGCCGAGGTCGGGAGGATCACCGCTTCCGGGGACCCGGTGATCACCTTCCTGGCGTCGCCCAACAACCCGACCGGCCGCGCCGAGCCGGCGGACGTGGTCGAAGCGGTCTTGTCGCTCGCCCCCGGCCTGTTGGTGGTGGACGAGGCCTACGGGCAGTTCGCCCCCTCCTCCTCGCTCGACCTGCTGACGGCGGGAGGGGCGGGATCGGACCGGCTGGCGGTGGTCCGGACCTTCTCGAAGACCTGGTCGATGGCCGGTGTGCGACTCGGCTACCTGGTCGCCGCGCCGGAAGTCGTGGAGGCGTGTGAACTGGTCGCCCTGCCGTACCATCTCGACTCGATCAAGCAACTGGCCGGGGTGCTCGCCCTCGGGTTCGTCGACGAGATGGAGTCGAGGGTGGCGCTGCTCAAAGAGGAGCGGGGCCGCATCGCCGCCGCCTTCGCCGAGCTGCCGCTCGAGAGCTGGCCCTCGGACGCCAACTTCATCCTCTTCCGTCCGACGGGCAAGGAGGCGAAGTCGGTGTGGTCCGATCTCCTCGCTGCCTCCGTGCTCGTGCGAGACTGTTCGGAGTGGCCGGGCCTCGCCGGGTGCCTCCGGGTCACGGTGGGGCTCCCCGAGGAGAACGACCG
>CAZNLF010000162.1:0-6959 GCA_964573595.1 uncultured Acidimicrobiaceae bacterium
AGATCCTCGACCAGTACGGGGTGTGCGTCCGTGCCGGCCACCACTGCGCCAAGCCGCTGATGCGACGTCTCGGCGTCAATGCGACGGCTCGGGCGTCCTTCGGCCTCTACAACGACGAGTCGGACGTGGACGCCCTCGTCAACGCTCTGGCCGAGGCCGGAGCGTTCTTCGGATGACGCCCGGACGGTAGGCTGGCGCAGTGATTCGAGTCCACTGCGGTGAGCACATCGGTGGCCGGCATGCAGGAGAAGCCCTCTGATGCCCGGCCTGGAGGACCTCTACCGCGAGATCATCCTCGATCACTACCGCTCTCCCCGCAACCGGGGAGAGCTCGAGTCGCCGCCGGCGCAACGGGTCGAGGGGTTCAATCCGCTCTGCGGTGACGAGGTGGTGGTGACCGTCGACGTCAGGGACGGAGTCGTCGCCGACATCAAGATCGCCGGCACCGGGTGCTCCATCAGCCAGTCGTCGGCCTCCCTCATGTCCGCGGCGGTCAAGGGGCAGCCGGTCTCCGATGTCCGCCGGCTCATCGCCACCTTCAAGGGGATGATGTCCATCCACGAGGCCACGCTCCCCTCGTCGGGTGCCGGCCCGGACGGCGACGGCTCGACGGACGGTGCCGAAGCGGCCGAGCCCGAGGCCATCGACCTCGACGCTCTCGGTGAGCTGGCCGCCCTCCAGGGCGTGGTCAAGTTCCCGGTTCGGATCAAGTGCGCGACCCTCAGCTGGAACACGCTGGCCCAGGGGCTCGACGAGGCGCAGCCGGTCATCTGATCCTGACGCCGGCGGGAGGCCGCCGGGCTCGTCAGCAGGGCGTGGGGTCGAAGTCGGTCTCGATCGAGGTCGTGGTCTCCGATGCCGCGCTGGTGGCCGGCGTCGATCCCGCGGTCGTCCCGGTGAGGGTCGTCGTGGAGGTGGAGGTCTCCGGTTCGCCGTAAGGGTCCGGCGGAGGGGTCGTCACCGGGTCGGCCGGGCCACCGAGGAACTGGGTGATCACCTGATCGGCCTGGGGCTGCTGGACGTACAGCACGTCACCGAGCGCACTGAACGCGGACGAGTACTGCGAGTAAGTCGGCAGGGTCGCCGTGGCCAACGACTGCGACGAGAAGTTGTGGAACTCGCGGGCGAGCGTGACCAGATCGCTCACGGCGAACGTCGAGTCGATGGTCACCCCCTGGACCACGGAGCCGATGAACGCGTTCAGGGTGAGCGGGTTGTACTTGCTTTCGGCCTGGTTGATCATCGCCTTCAGGAACGCGTTCTGGCGCTGGATCCGCCCGAAGTCGCTCGTCCCGTCGTAGTGCCAGTAGCCGTTGGCGAAGTACTCGTAGTGACGGCTCCGGGCCAGCGCCAGTCCGTACCCGCCGTTGAGCGTCTGGCACCCGGGTTGGGTGACGTTCAACCCCGTGTAGGCGTCCTTCGCCGGATAGGGGAAGTTGACGTTTATCCCGCCGATGGCGTCGACGGCACCCTCCAAGCCGTCGAAGTCGATCTGGACGACGTGCTCGATGGGAATTCCGAAATTGGCCTCGATGGTCTGGACCAACTGGTCGGGTCCCGAGGCGTAGGTCGCGTTGATCCGGTTGTACTGGCCGGTCTGGCTGATGACGCCGGCCACGGTGACGACCGTGTCCCGCGGGATCGACAGCACGCTGACCTGGCCGGTGGCCGGAACGACATGGACGATCTTCACCACGTCACTCCGCTGGCCACCGGCGTTCGACTGGTTGCCGAGGTGGGTCTGCTGGGCGGGTGTCAGACCGGCACGTGAGTCCGAGCCGATCAGGAGCACGTTGAAGGGCTGGCCGACCGGCGCCTTCCTCAGGTGTTTGACCGTCACCTTGGCGACCTGGTTGAACCGGTACTCGACGTAGAAGTACCCGCTGACCACCGCGACGAGCGCCAGTGTCACCACGATCACGCCGGCCAGCAGCGCACGATCGAGCCACGGGTGCTTGGACTTCCTCCGGCGCCGCCCGTCGGGGTCCTTCCGGCCGGCTTTGCCGGCTCTCCTCCGCTCCGCCCGTGACAACGGCACCCCGAGGTCGGCCGCCGCTCCTCCGGTCGACGCCGCTCCTCCGGTCGCCGCGGGAACCGGTGAACCCGACTCGCCGGCAACACCGGTGGTGGTCCCGCCGGCGTCGCCGGTGGTGATTCCTGCGGCCTCGCCGGTCGCCGGGCCGGACCCGTCGCCGCGGTCGGTCGCCCCTTCCTCACCCGATCGGTCAGTGGACGGCTCGCCGGACGAGCCTTGGGCACCGCCCCCCCTACGGTCTCGGCGTGCCATGCGATGACGCTACCAACGACGGGAGCCCAAGCCGTGTCGACGGTGGGGCACCCCCGGGCGGGACCCGTCGGGCCGTGGACCCCTCTCAGCCGTAGGCGGCGTACCCGGTCCGATCGACGAGCTCGGCCAGCTCGCTCGAGCCGGTGGCCACCACCCTGCCCTCGGAGAGCACGTGGACGACGTCGGGATGGAGGACGTCGAGCAGGCGGCGGAAGTGGGTGATGGCCAGCACGCCGAGACCCCACTCGGTGGTGGCCTCCTGCACGCGTCGCCCCACGGCCCCGAGGGCGTCGACGTCGAGGCCCGAGTCGATCTCGTCGAGCACGGCGAACCGGGGCCGTAGCACCCCCAGCTGCAAGGTCTCGTTGCGTTTCCGCTCGCCCCCGGAGAGGTCGACGTTGAGCGGCCGGTCGAGGAACCGCTCGTCGAACCCGATGCGGCGTGCCTCCTCGTGCAGTCGGTCGTCGATGTCGTACTGCGGGGCCACCGGTCCGGCGGGGACCGGGGCCCGGGCGGCGGCGAGTGACCGGGCCAGCGACACCCCCGGCACCTCGATGGGGTGCTGCATGCCGAGGAACAGTCCGGCGCGTGCCCGCTGCCAGGTGGGCAGCGACAGGAGGTCGATGCCGTCGAGGGTCACGGACCCGCCGGTGATCTGGTATCCGGGCCTCCCCATGAGGACGTGGGCCAGCGTGCTCTTGCCCGAGCCGTTGGGCCCCATCACCGCGTGGACCTCCCCGCTGCGGACGGTGAGGGTGAGGCCCTTCAGGATCTCGCGCCCGGGGATGCCGGCCCGCAGTCCTTCGATGCACAGTTCCCCCGTGCTCACGGAACCACCACCGACACGTCGTCGCCCTCGACGACGAGCCCGTAGACGGGGACGGGCCTGGTGGCGGGCAGCGAGCACGGCGACCCGGTGCGCAGGTCGAAGGTCGATCCGTGCTTGGAGCACTCGATCTCGCACTCGTCGGCCCACACCTCGCCGTCGGCCAGCGAGAAGTCCTCGTGGCTGCAGCGGTCCCCCACGGCGAAGAACTCGTCACCGATCCGCACCAGCGCCACGCGGAGGCCGGCGACGTCGAATCGCCTCGCCTCGCCCGGCGCCAGGTCCTGGCGGGCACACAGGCGAACCGCTCCGACGCGCCCGTCGGTTTCCGTCACGGGCTCAGGCACCGAGCGCCCCGCTCCGGTCGGCCAGCGCCAGGCAGACCGTCGACCGGGCGGCCGGGATCGGCACCTGCTCGGCGATGTTGTCGAAGAAGCCGGCGACGATCAGACGCTCGGCCATCTCGGGCTCCACGCCCCGGGACTCGAGGTAGTACCGCTGGTCCTCGTCCACCGGGCCGACCGTCGAGCCGTGGCTGCACTTCACGTCGTTCTCCTCGATGTCGAGATTGGGCACCGAGTCGGCGTGCGCCCCCTCGTCGAGGACCAAATTGTGGTTGGTCTGCATGGCATCGGACTTGAACGCGCCCCGCCGGACACGGATCAGCCCGCTGTACACCGAGTGGGCCCGGTCGGCCACCGCCCCCATGAACAGGAGGTCACTGGTCGTGCGGGGTGCGCGGTGGTCCTGGAGGGTCCGGAAGTCGAGCATCTGGTCGTCCCGGCCGATGAAGGCGGCGCGCAGCCGGCTCGTACCCGATTCGCCGTGCAGGGCCGAGTCGGTGCGGAGGCGGGCATAACTCCCCCCGAGGGCCACGGCGAAGCTGTCGAGCGTGGCACCGGCTCCGATCGAGCTGGCCTGGTGGGCCAGCTGCCAGGTCCGGGGGCCGAGCGCCTGGATGGTGACGTAGGAGAGCTCGGCGTCGGTGGCCACGTCGATCTCGCTGACGGGAACGACCAAGTGCCCGTCCTCGTCGGCGTCCCTCCGCAGTGGCGTGGGCGACGAGATGGAGGGCAGGCCGGCCAGCAGTCCGGCGTCGACGTCGACGACGATCTCGATGACGCCGGCCTTCGACCCCCGGCCGGAACGGATGACCGTCCGCGGGAACACGGCGCTCCCGCCGCGACCGCCCACCACGTGCACCACCACCACCGGCTCTGTGACCGAGGCGCCCTCGGCGATGTCGATCACCAGGGGATCGACGGCGAAGGCGTCGTTCAACAGGAGGAACTCCCTCGGGTCCCCGACCACCGATCCGAGTACGTCGGGGGCGTCGTCCCATTCGGAGATCCGGCCGAGGGCGATCACGTCCTCGGGGACGGAGGAGGCCACGGTGGCCAGCACCCCGTCGATGGTGATCATGAGGCCGGCGTTCGGGCCGAGGCTCGTCACCAGCGATCGGACGCGATCGGACGGGGACGGGCCCGGTCCGTCGGGGGACGAGGGGGAGGCGTCGGTGCCGGTGGGCCGGAACCGGTCGAGGTCGAGCTGATCGATCCGGCTGTACCGCCACACCTCGTCCTTCTCGCTGGGGAGTGGGGCGTGTGCGAAGGCCTCGGCCGCCGCGGCGCGGCGCTCCGACAGCCAGGCAGGCCCGGGCAGGGATCCGGCGGATTCAGAGGTGAAGGTGGACAGAGCAGGGACCTCTCGCGCAACGAGGCCCGTCTACGAGCCTCTGTGCCCATACTACCTGCCCTTCCTGGCCGCCCGTCCTGGCTGACCGGCCCGGACCGGGTCCACGGATGGGAGGCGGCCACGGGGCGCTTGCCGGGCGGCCGCGAGCCCCCCGTCCGGGCGCTTCGGCCCGCCACCGGCCTACGCTTCGCACCATGACTCCGCCCGCAGGCCCATCGCTCACCACCTTCGCATCGGACGTCCTGGCCATCGAGGTCGACGGCCCGGTCGCCACCCTGTGGCTCGACCGGGCCGAGAAGCGCAACGCCCTCGGCCCGGCGTTCTGGTCCGATCTGCCCCGGGCCATGGCGGCCATCGGTTCGGAACCCGAGGTCCGCGCCGTGGTGGTGGCGGCCCGCGGGCCCCATTTCACCGTGGGGCTCGACCTCGTGGCCATGGCCGGCTTGGCCGGTCCCGCCAGCTCGGGCGACGGTGCCCCGCTGTCGATGGCCTCGAGGGCGCGCTCGGCCCGAGCCGAGGTGCTCCGGCTCCAGGCCGCGGTGACCTCGGTGGCCGACTGCCCGCTGCCGATGATCGCCGCCATCCACGGGTACTGCATCGGTGGTGGCGTGGACCTGATCGCGGCATGCGACATCCGTCTGGCCAGCGCCGACGCCCTCTTGTCGGTGCGGGAGGCCAAGGTGGCCATCGTCGCCGATCTCGGGAGCCTCCAGCGCCTCCCCCACATCATCGGCAAGGGCCACGTGGCCGAGCTCGCCTACACCGGCAAGGACATCACCGCCGAGCGCGCCGAGTCGATCGGACTGGTGAACCGGGTCAGCGCCGATGCCGCCGCCGTCCTGGCCGACGCCCGCGCCCTCGCCGCCGAGATCGCCGACAACTCGCCGCTGGCCGTCCAGGGCACCAAGGCCGTGCTCAACGCGTCGGAGGGCCACTCCGTCGCAGACGGCCTCGAGTACGTGGCCACATGGAACGCCGGGGCGCTGGCGTCCGACGACCTGGTCGAGGCCATGACCGCCTTCATGGAGAAGAGACCGGCGGTCTACACCGGGCGCTGACCGCGCCCGACCGCGCTGACCGGTAGGACGGCCCAGGGGCCACCGCTCAGCGCCGGCGGCGCCACCACCGGTTCTCTTTGCGCTGCTCGCGTTCGTCGTCCTTGCGCACGTCGGCGAGGACCTCGGGACCGACGGCGTTGATGATGCCCTCGGCCTGGTTCAACAGCTCGGCGGCGTCCTCGCCGGGGACGTCGGGCATCGGCTCGAGCGCCGGTTCCACCAGGGAGCCGTGTGACCACCCCACATCGGCGAGCCGGGGCGCATACGACGGGCAGCCCTCCGGACACTTCCACGGAGCTTCGGGCGCGAGATCCAGGATGCAGAACCGCGCCACCTCACCCGAGTCGTAGGTACGGCTCTGGAAGTGCTTGCACTCTTCCCTCATGGGCATAGGCCTATTCTGCCCTTCCTGTCTACAATCCGCCTACTGCCTGCTCCACGGCTCAGGGCGGACGGAGTCCCGGCCCGGCTCAGCCGACCGAGCCCTCCATCTGCAGTTCGATGAGACGACTCCACTCGACGGCGTACTCCATCGGCAGTGTCCGGGTGATCGGCTCGATGAACCCGTTCACGATCATCCCCATGGCCTGGGTCTCGGACAGGCCCCGGCTCATGAGATAGAAGAGCTGGTCGTCGCCGACCTTCGACACTGTCGCCTCGTGCCCGACACGTGCATCCCGCTCGCCCACCTCCATGTAGGGCTTGGTCTCCGACACGGCCGTGTCGTCGAGCAGCAGGGCGTCGCACCGCACGAAGCTCTTGGCGTGCTTGGCGCCCTCGTCCACATGGACGAGTCCCCGGTAGGTGGTGATGCCGGCATCCTTGGAGATCGACTTGGACACGATCGTCGAGGTGGTCTCGGGGGCGGCGTGCACCATCTTCGCACCGGCGTCCTGATGCTGGCCGGCGCCGGCGTAGGCCACGGAGAGGACCTCGCCCGAGGCCTTCGGGCCCATCAGGTAGACCGACGGGTACTTCATGGTCAGCCGGGAGCCGATGTTGCCGTCGATCCACTCCACGTGGGCCTCGGCCTCGGCGCGGGCCCGCTTGGTCACCAGGTTGTAGACGTTGTTCGACCAGTTCTGGATGGTGG
>CAZNLF010000163.1:0-3776 GCA_964573595.1 uncultured Acidimicrobiaceae bacterium
CCGAGGACCAGACCGTCCAGTCGATGCCCGACGTCAGCCCGACCAAGTGGCACCGCGCCCATACCACCTGGTTCTTCGAGACCTTCCTTTTGGAGCCCCGGCAACCGGGCTACCGACCGTTCCACTCTGAGTACGGGTACCTCTTCAATTCCTACTACGAAGGCATCGGCCCCCGTTACCCGCGACACGAGCGGGGACTCGTGTCGCGGCCGGGGATCGAAGCGATCGCCGAGTACCGCACCTCGGTGGACCAGGCCATGGCCAGGCTGCTCGAGGACCCGATGGACGAGGCGACCGAGGGGCTGGTCGAGCTGGGCATCCAACACGAGCAGCAGCATCAGGAGCTCCTCTTGATGGACATCAAGCACGTGCTCTCCCGCAACCCGCTCCTCCCCGCTTACGATTCCGTGTGCCTGCCGGAGCCGAGTTCGTCGGCGCCGCTGCAGTGGCTACGGCACCATGAGGGGACCTACGAGATCGGCCACGAGGGCCCGGGCTTCAGCTTCGACAACGAGCACCCCCGTCATCGGGTCTACCTCGCCGACTTCTCCATGGCCGACCGGCCGGTGACCTGCGGCGAGTGGACCGACTTCATCGACGACGGCGGCTACCACCGTCCCGAGCTCTGGCTGTCGGACGGGTGGGCAACGGTGATGGCCGAGGGATGGGAGTGTCCCCTCTACTGGTTGCCGGACGACGACGGGTGGCGGGAGTTCACGCTGGGGGGACCGATCCCCGTCAACTCGGCGCAGCCGGTCTGTCACGTCAGCTACTACGAGGCCGACGCCTTCGCCCGCTGGGCCGGCTACCGGCTGCCCACGGAGACCGAGTGGGAGGTGGCTGCGGCCGGCCTCGCCGTCGAGGGTCGATTTCTCGACCAGGGACGCCTCCACCCCGCGCCGCTCCGGGGACCCGACACCGCAGCCGCGGGCCCCACGAGCGGCCCGTTCGGGAGCGTGTGGCAGTGGACGTCCTCCGCCTACAGCCCCTATACGGGATTCGAGATAGCGCCGGGCGCGGTCGGTGAGTACAACGGTAAGTTCATGGTCAACCAGTACGTGCTCCGGGGTGGTTCGTGCGTGACCCCACCGGGCCACGTCAGGGCCTCCTACCGGAACTTCTTCCCGCCCTCCGCCCGTTGGGCCTTCTCCGGCCTGCGACTGGCCCGCAACTACTGAGGAGGGGCGACCTCCCGACAACCGCTGGCCCCGACCGCCGCCTCTCCGACCGCCGCCTCTCCGACCCCTGCGCCCGAGGAAGCCCATGACCACTGTCATCCCCCCCACCATCGACGTCCACCTGACCGGCGACGACCTCCGGGCCGCCATGGAGCGGGACGTCCGCGCCGGGCTGACCATGGCACCCAAACAGCTTCCCCCCGTCTACTTCTACGACGACCGCGGAAGCAGGCTGTTCGACGAGATCACCCGGCTGCCCGAGTACTACCCGACCCGGGCCGAGCGGTCGATACTCGACGCCCGGGCCAAGGACATCGCCCAGAGTTCGGATGCCGACACCCTGGTGGAGCTGGGGGCCGGCACGTGCGACAAGTCGCGGCTGCTGCTCGGCGCCATGCAGTCCAACGGGCGGCTCGATCGGTTCGTCCCCCTCGACGTCAGCGACACCACCCTCTGGGAGGCGGCCACCGCCCTCGCCCGGGAGTTCCCCGGACTGGCCGTCCACGCCGTGGTCGCCGACTTCCACACCCACCTCGAGCTCCTCCCGGGAGGTGGTCGACGCCTGTTCGCCTTCCTCGGGGGGACCATCGGGAACCTGGACCCCGGGCAGCGCCGGACCTTCCTCGAGGGGTTGGCGGCCATCATGACCGAGGACGACCATTTCCTCCTCGGGACCGATCTGATGAAGGACCGTGGCCGACTGGTGCGGGCCTACGACGATGCCGCCGGCGTGACCGCCGAGTTCAACCGGAACGTGCTCCACGTCCTCAACCGCGAGCTCGGAGCGGACTTCGACCCCGGACGGTTCGACCATGTCGCCCGCTGGAACGAGGACGACCACCGCATCGAGATGTGGCTGCGCTCGACCGGGCAGCAGCAGATCCGGGTCGCCGATCTCGGTCTCGACGTCTCGTTCGGGGCCGGCGAGGAGATGCTGACGGAGATCAGCACCAAGTTCTCGCCGGACGCCCTCGACACCGAGCTGCGGTCCTGCGGGTTCGAGGTCGAGGCCATGTGGCCGTCCGACGACGACGACTTCCTCATGACCATGGCCCGCCCCGCCCGATGACCGTCCGCCTGCTCTAGTCGTTCATCCTCCCAGGAGGTCCTTCACCGCCGCCTCGATGGCGCGGTGGAAGGTCGGGTAGGCATAGATCATGTGCCGCAGCGCCTTGGTGGGGACCTCGGCGTAGACGGCCAGTGCCAGGAGGCCGAGCACCTCACCCCCCCAGGGCCCCACCGAGGTGGCGCCGACCAGCACACCCCTGCCCGAGTCCTCGACCAGCTTGATGAGCCCCTGGTTGCCCGATTTGTGGATCCACCCCCTGGTCGACGAGGGCAGATCGGCCGTTCCCACCCTGACGTCGAGGCCCTTGGAGCGTGCGTCACGCTCGCTCAGGCCCACCGAGCCGATCTCCGGATCGGTGAAGGTGACGCGGGGCACCGCCCGATAGTCGGCGGCCACCACCTCGTTGCCCAGGATGTCGTTGACCACGATGTCGGCCTGGTACATCGAGACGTGGGTGAAGGCTCCCTTGCCGGTGATGTCACCGACTGCCCACAATCGGTCGACCCCTTCCACCCGCAGATGGTCGTCGACGGGAAGCGTGGCCACCGACTCGTCGAGGCCGACCGACGCCACGTTGAGCTGGGCCAGATCGGGTCGGCGGCCGGTGCACACGAGCAACCGGTTCGTCACCAGGGGCTCCCCCTCGGCCATCGAGATCGCGAACCGGTGACCGTCGTGGGCGATCGACTCGACGCCCACGCCGGTGCGGACCCCGATCCCCTCGGAGCCGAACACCTCGGCCAACAGGTCGGCGGCCTCCGGCTCCTCGGGACCCACCAGCCGGGGCCCGCCCTCGAGCACGGTGACCTCGGAGCCGAACCGTCGGAACACCTGGGCGAGCTCGACCCCGATGGCCCCGCCGCCGAGCACCGCCAGGGTCGCGGGCACCTCCTCGGTCTCGATGGCGCCCCGGTTGGTCCAAAAGGGGGTGTCGGCCAGGCCGGCTATCGGCGGGATCGACGCCCTCGCCCCCGTGTTGACCACCACGGCCCGCTCGGCCTCCAAGACCCGGTCTCCGACGGCGACGCGACCGGTGCCTTCCAGCCGGCCCCAGCCACGGACCAACCGTCCGCCCTTGTCCTCGAAGCGCTCCACGGCGACCGTGTCGTCCCAGTCGTCCGTCGCCTCCTCCCGGATGCGCTTGGCGACCGGGGACCAGTCGGCCTCGACCCGGGAGGACCCCGCCATGCCCGGAACCCGGCGGGCCTCGGCCAGCAGGTCGGAGGCGCGGATCATCATCTTGGAGGGGACGCAACCCCAGTACGGGCACTCCCCACCCACCAGCTCGGCGTCGACCCCGACCACGTCGAGGCCGGCCTGCGCCAGCCGCTCGGCCACGTCCTCACCACCGGGTCCCATACCGAGGACGATCACATCCGCTCGTTCCGTCATTGTCGACTCCTTGGGTTCGGTCCTCCGGCACCGCCGGCCGCCGGGCCTCGCCGGGGGTGACGTCGCACGATCTGCGCCTCCGGTTCTATCCCATGGACAGCCCGGTACACATCGCCGGCGTCCATCACAGGCGTGGG
>CAZNLF010000163.1:3876-6959 GCA_964573595.1 uncultured Acidimicrobiaceae bacterium
GTGCAACCCGTTCGGGAACAGGGCATCCCACTGCGGGGTTGTACAACCATGAAGATACGAGCGACATGGAACGGCGCAGTGCTGGCAGAGAGCGACCGGACGGTCGTGGTGGAGGGCAACCACTACTTTCCTGTCGAAGACGTGCGCAGCGAGTACTTCGAGCCGAGCGACACCCACAGCCACTGCCCGTGGAAGGGCGACGCCAGCTACCGGAGCGTGGTGGTCGACGGCTCCCGCAATGATGACGCGGCCTGGTTCTACCCGGAGCCCAAGGAGGCCGCCGAGGAGATCGCCGACCGGGTGGCGTTCTGGCGGGGCGTGACCGTCGAAGAGGTCTGAGCCGCCTCAGGAGGGGCCGGAGCCCGCAGACCGTTGGCGTGCCACGTCGAAACAGGCGATAGCGCCGGCGGTCGACACGTTGAGTGATGACAACGAGCCGTGCTGGGGAATGGCGGCCAGTGCGTCACACCGCTTCCTCGTGAGGTCGGCCAACCCGCTCCCCTCCGAGCCGAGCACCAGGGCCACCGGCTGGTCCCCCAGCGGCAGGTCGTAGAGGGACCGGCGGGACTCGCCGACCAGGCCGACCGTCCAGACCCCGAGGCCGGAGAGCCGCTGGAGTGCGCCCGGCACCCCGGCCACCAGGGCCATCGGCAGGTACTCGATGGCGCCCGCCGCCACCTTGGCCACCGTGGGCGAGAGGTGGGCGGATCGATGCCTCGGGAGTACGACGCCGGTGACGCCCGCGCACTCGGCGCTACGCAGGAGGGCACCCATGTTGTGGGGGTCGGTGATGCCGTCCAACACCAACAGGAACGGCACACGACCCCGGCGGTTGGGCTCGGCCAGGGACTCGAGCGACGTCTCCTCGACCGGGCGGGCCATGGCGACCACCCCCTGGGGGGCGTCGGTCCTGGCCAGTGAGTCGATTCGGCGCCGTGACACGTACTCGACCCGCACCCGCCGCTTGGCGGCGAGCGCCTCGATCTCGTCGAGGATGGCGGCGGCGTCCATCCCGTCGGCCATCACCACCGACCGGACCGGACGCCGGTTGGCCACGAGGAGCTCACGGACGGCCTGGCGGCCCTCGACCTGATCACCTCCGAGCCCGACGGACTCCGGAGCCCGGCGCGCTCGGGTGCCCGAGCGCCCGTCGGCTCCGCCGGCCCCTCCGGCCGGTGCCCCGCGGCCCGTGGAACGGCCGGCCGTCCGGCTCGGCCCTCCTCCACTCCGGCTCCCACCGGCCCGGCCGGTGCCCGCCCGACCGCCGGTCGACCGGCCGGCGTCCGGACGTGGGGCCCGTGACCGCCCCGCTCCACGACGTCCACCCCCCGACCTCCCCTGGCCGCTCCCCTTGGCGGGACTCACGCCGGACCCCCCGACCGACCGGCGGGGGCGCCGGTGGGGGCGTGGTGGGCCAGGAGCACGACGGCCGTACAGGCGACCCCCTCGGCCCGCCCCAGAGCGCCCAGACCCTCGGCCCGGGTCGCCTTCACGTTGACGGGGGCACCGAGCGCGACGGCCAGCCGGGCCGACATCGCCTCGACGAAGGCCGCGAGCCGGGGCCGCTCCGCCACCACCGTGCAGTCGGCGTTGACCGGCACCCAGCCGGCCTGCCGGGCCAGCCCGACCATGCGGGCGAGGAGCTCTGCGCTGTCGGCCCCTTCCCACCGGGGGTCGTCGTCCGGAGCGTGTCGACCGAGGTCGCCGAGGCCGGCGGCACCGAGCACCGCGTCGGCGATGGCGTGGCAGACCACGTCGGCGTCGCTGTGGCCCTCGAGGCCCTGGGCGCCCTCGCCGGTGATCGCCACGCCACCCAGGACCATCGCCCGGTCCGGATCGTCCGAGAACCGGTGGACGTCGACGCCCTGGCCCACCCGCAGGGCTGGAGGATCCGCGCCCCAGACGGTCTCGCTCGGCGTCGCCATGCTCAGCCCTGGACCGTGCGCAGGAAGTGCTCGGCCAGCTCGAGGTCCTCGGGCCTGGTGATCTTCAGGTTGCGGGGATCGCCGGGCACGGTGAGCACGGTAGCGCCGAGCTGCTCCACCAGTCCGGCGTCGTCACTGGCCTCCCCCGCACCGGCGTGGGCGGCACGAAGGACCGCCGCCTCGAACGCCTGGGGCGTCTGGACCGTGACCAGGCCCTCCCGATCGACCGTCGAGTCCACGGTCTCCCCCGTCACTCTCTTCAGGGTATCGGCCACCGGAAGCACCGGGATGGCGCCGGCGGCCCGCCCCGAGCGAACCACGTCGACCACGGCATCGAACAGGAATCCGGTGGCCAGGGGTCGGGCCGCGTCGTGGACCACGATGACGGCTGCGTCGTCGGGCACTGCGGCCAGGCCGGCCCTGACCGATGCCGCTCTCGTGTCCCCACCGGCCACCGTCCGGTCCGCTCCGCCCCCGGGCCGCCATTGATCGGCGGGCGACGATCGATCTGTGCCCTCACCCGGGGTCGGAGGAACCACCACCACGACGCCGTCCGCCACCGACCGGGCGGTCTCCACCGACCATTCCACGACCGCACGCCCCCCGAGCTCGAGGAATTGCTTCGGTGCACCGAACCGCCGACCGGAGCCACCGGCGACGACGATGACCCAGACGGATCCTGTTCGGTTCAGGGAAGCGCCTCGTTGAGCCGGACCTCGGCTGCCTCCTCGTCGACGCCGAGCGCAAAGGTGAGCTCGGAGACCAGGATCTGGCGGGCGCGGCTGAGCATGCGCTTCTCGCCGGCGGACAGGCCCTTGTCCTTGTCCCGGATGGAGAGGTTGCGCACCACTTCGGCCACTTGGTAGATGTCGCCCGAGCGGAGCTTCTCGGAGTGGTTCTTGTACCGCCGCGACCAGTTGGTCGGCATCCGTGCCTCCTTCTTGCGGAGCACGGCGAACACCTCTTCGACCTCTTCGTCGTTGATCACCTCGCGGAGGCCCACACCTTCGGTGTTGTCGGCCGGGACCATCAGCGTCAGGTCGCCGTAGGCCAGGCGGAGCACCAGGTACTCCTGCTTCTTGCCGAAGGCCTCTTTGGTCTCACGTCGTTCGACTACTGCCGCGCCGTGGTGCGGATAGACGACCTTGTCACCGATGT
>CAZNLF010000164.1:0-6933 GCA_964573595.1 uncultured Acidimicrobiaceae bacterium
GGGTTGAGCTTTCGCCGGACCCCGTTGGCCCGTTCGGCCTGGGTCGGCGCGATGAACGTGCGGCCGATGTAGCGGTTCTTCACCAGACCCTGGCCGTAGGGGATCCCCGACGAGAGCGCGTAGCCCTCGGCCGCGGGCACACCCGAGTCGGGCACCCCCATCACCAGGTCGGCGGCCACCGGGGCCTGGGTGGCGAGCAGCTGGCCCATCCGGCGGCGGGCGCCGTGCACCTCGTTGCCGTACAGCTTGGAGTCGGGCCTGGCGAAGTAGACGAACTCGAAGATGCACAGCTTGGGATCGAGCCGCTCCTCGGGGAACGGCTGCTCCGAGCGGACCTCCTTGCCGTCGATGACCACCATCTCGCCCGGTTCGAGCTCGCGGATGAAGGTGGCCCCGATCACGTCCAGTGCCGGTGACTCCGAGGCCAGTACCCAGCCCTGCTCGAACTGGTCGGTGGCCTCCAACCGCCCCAGGCACAACGGGCGGAACCCGTTCGGGTCGCGCACCCCGATCAGCCGGTCGGCGTCGAGCAGCACGAAGGAGAAGGCGCCCTCGACCGACGGCAGCACCTTGACCAGTGCGTGCTCGAGGTCGTCACCGACCTCGGCCCGGGTACGTTCGGGCAGCTCGGGAGGGAAGGCCTGACCCAGCAGCTCGGCCACCAGGTCGCTGTCGGAGGACACGAGGCCGGGCAGCATCCCCGCCACCTCGGCCAGTTCGGCGGTGTTCGTGAGGTTGCCGTTGTGCCCCAGGGCGAACCCGGCCCGGCCCACCCCCCGGAACACCGGTTGCGCATTCATCCAGTCACTGGACCCGGCGGTGGAGTAGCGGGTGTGGCCGATGGCCATGTGGCCGCGCAGGCCGGAGAGCTTGCGCTCGTCGAACACGGTGGTGACCAGACCCATGTCCTTCAGGACGGTGATCGCCTCGCCGTCGCTGACCGCCATGCCGGCCGACTCCTGGCCACGGTGCTGCAGGGCGTACAGCCCATCGAACGTCAGATGGGCTACGGGACGTCCCGGGGCGTAGACCCCGAACACGCCGCACGCTTCCTTGGCCTCCATCATCGGTTCGTCACCGCACACACCGGGGGTCGTCGGACTTGACCTTCGCCACGATTAGGCCACACATTCACCTCACCGTGCCAACCCAGCCTAGTGGGACCGGTACACCGTGCACCGGCCCGGCCCCGATCCCCGGCCCACAGGCACGGACCGGGACCCCGGTAGCCTGACGGCGGTGATCGATCTGCACACCCACTCCACCGTCTCCGACGGCAGTGACGATCCCGCCCGCATCGCCGAGCTGGCCGCCGGGGCCGGGTGCAGTGCGGTGGCCCTGACCGACCATGACTCGCTCGCCGGGATCGACGCGGCCCGCCGCCGGGCGGGCGAGCTGGGCGTCACCCTGGTGCCCGGATGCGAGGTGTCGTGCGTCCCTGTCGGCTCCGGGGGCGTGCACGTACTCGTCTACTTCGTGGACGACGAGGGGAGTGCGCTCGGCACCGAGCTGGGCCGGCTCCGACAGGACCGTCACCAACGCAACCTGGCCCTGATCGACCGGCTGGTGGCGCTGGGGGTCCCCGTCACCTACGACCAGGTGGTCGCCGTCGCCGGCGGTGAGGAGGGTGTGGGCCGCCCGCACTTCGCCGAGGCCCTGGTGGCGGTCGGCGCGGCCGAGTCGGTCGACGACGCATTCGAGCGCTACCTGGCCAACGGGCGTTTGGCCTACGTGCCCAAGGGAAGGCTGAACCCTGCCGACGTGGCGCAACTGGCGCTCGCATCGGGCGGGGTGGCGGTCCTCGCCCACCCCTTCAGCACGGGTCTCGAGGGTGTCGGTCTGGCCCGGTTCGTCGGCGAGCTGGCCGAGGCCGGGTTCGGTGGGATCGAAGCCGTCTACGGGCGGTACTCGCCCCGCCAGCGCCAGGAGCTGGGGAACCTGGCCCGCCGCTTCGACCTGGTGGCGACCGGGGGATCGGACTACCACGGCAGGACCAAGCCCGATCTGGCGGTCGGCACCGGCCGGGGCGACCTCAAGGTGCACGACGGGGTCCTCGCCCGGTTGGAGGCACGCCGGCCGGGGGCCTGACGGGGATCGACCCGGCGCCGCCAGGGGCATGCCGGCCCACCTGCCGCCAGCAATGACCCGGTCAGGTCGGTGGCGATGCCGGACGGATCCCGGCCGCAATCACAATTCCAAATAACATACCAATCGAATGCTATTTTGAATTGTGATCGGCCGACGCCGGTCGGGCGGTCGGTCGAGCAGAGTCAGTCGGTCGGGCAGAGTCAGGAAGGGTCGGGCATGGCCAGGGGGCTCGCCCGGTCAGTTCATGACCGGCGGCAGCTCGTCCAGCAGCGAGGGCAGCCGGCCCCGCCACGATGCGGTCAGTGCCTCGACGTCCATGTCGACCAGTCCTTCGACCACCACCCGGTCACCGCCGGTCTGGCCGAGTACCCGGAAGGCCACGCCGGCCTCGGCCGCCTCCGAGATGAGCTCGGACCGGCGGGTCGTGCACACGACCACCCGGGACGGCGCCTCGGTGAACAGCTCGTGGTGATCACCCACGCCGGCTACCTGCACGCCCACACCGGAGCGAACGGACATCTCGGCGAGGGCCACGCCCAGACCACCTCCCGAGACGTCGTGGATGCCGGCGACCAGCGCCTCGCCACCGGCCACTCCCCGAGAGACGAGGTCCGTCACGAACTCGACCAGGCGCCGGTGGCCGACCAGATCCAGTTGCGGGAGCGTCCCGTTGCGGTGGCCCCGACGCTGGACGGCCCAGCGCGACCCGGCCAGGGACGGCGGCTGGCGCCGGGAGGCGGAGGCCCCGACGCTCGCATCCAACAGGACCAGCGTCGCCCCGTCCACGAGGGTCACGCCCGGTGGCCGGACGGCCAGGCGGTCGATGAGTCCGAGGGTGCCGATGACCGGGGTCGGGTCGATGTCGGCCCCGAAGCTCTCGTTGTAGAGGCTCACGTTCCCGCCGATGACCGGCAATCCCAGGGCGAGGCACGCCTCGGACATGCCGTCGATGGCCTCGGACAGCTGCCACATCACCTCGGGGTGCTCGGGGTTGCCGAAATTGAGGCAGTTGACCACGGCCATCGGTCTCGCGCCGACACAGGCGACGTTCAGGGCGCCCTCGGCCACGGTGGCGGCGGTGCCGGCGCGCGGGTCGATCGAGCACCAGACCGGATTGGAGTCCGTGGTCAGCGCCAGCCCCCGCTCGGAGTCGGGGAGCCCGGGGGCGGCCAGCCGCAGGACGGCGGCGTCCCCGCCCGGGCCGTCCACCGTGTTCAGGAACAGCTGGTGGTCGTACTGGCGGTAGACCCAGGACGGATCGGACAGCATCGCCGACACGTCCGGTCCGCAATCGGCCGGGGGCGCCAGAGCCCCGGGGTCGTCACCGGCGCGGGCGTCCTGGTCCCCCGGCCTGGCCATCGGCCGCCGGTACAGCGGCGCCTCGTCGCTCAGGGCACCGGCCGGGACGTCCCCGAGGACCGCACCGTCGAAGCCGTCCAGGATCCGCAGTCGGCCCGGCTGGCCGGCCGGTGGCTCGGTGACGCGTCCCACCACCGCCGATCGGACCTCCCAGCGGCGGCACACCTCCTCGACGCGGGCCAGATCGCCGGGGGTGACGATGGCCAGCATCCGCTCCTGGCTCTCCGAGGTCATCACCTCGTACGCCGCCATCCCCGGCTCGCGGCGTGGGACCGCCGAGACGTCGACGTCCATGCCCACGCCTCCCCGCGCCGCCGTCTCGCTGGTGGCGCACACCAGTCCGGCCCCGCCCAGGTCCTGGATCCCGACGACGAGCTTGGCGTCGAGCAGCTCGAGGCAGGCCTCGATCAGCCGCTTCTCCTCGTAGGGGTCACCCACCTGGACACTCGGGCGCTTGGCCGCCTCGGCCTCGGCGTCGCCCCCCCCGAAGCCCGCCGACGCCAGCACGCTGACCCCACCGATACCGTCCCGGCCGGTCGACGAGCCGAGCAACACGGCCAGGTTTCCCACCCCGGTGGCCGCGCCCAGCACGAGGCGGTCCGTGGGCAGCACGCCCATGCAGAGCACGTTGACCAGTGGGTTCTGGGCGTAACAGTCGTCGAAGGTGAGCTCACCGCCGACCGTGGGCACGCCGACGGAGTTGCCGTAGCCGGAGATGCCGGCCACGACGCCCTCGATCAACCACTGTTGGCGGGGCTCCCCCGGGTCGCCGAAGAACAGCGGATCCATGACGGCGATCGGCCGTGCCCCCATGGTGAAGATGTCCCGCAGGATCCCCCCCACGCCGGTGGCCGCCCCCTGGTAGGGCTCGATGGCCGACGGATGGTTGTGGCTCTCGATCCGGATCGCCACGGCGATCCCGTCGCCGGCGTCGATGACGCCGGCGTTCTCGCCGGGACCCACGAGGACGTACGGGGCCTCGGTCGGCAGCCGCTTCAGGTGGACCCGCGAAGACTTGTACGAGCAGTGCTCGCTCCACATGACGGCGAACAGGGCGAGCTCGAGATGGTTGGGCGGGCGCCTCAGGATGGCCTCCACCTCGTCGCGCTCGCCGTCGGTCAGGCCCAGCGCGCGGTGCAGCGGCAGGTCCGCCGGGTCCGTCTGGTCGGGTCGGCTGTCTCCACCGTCTGGCATCGGTCCGAGCGTACCCGTCCCGGGGCGGGCGGCCGTCGGCTCACGGCCGGGGGCCGCACCGGAATGTCGGCAAGCCATTGCATCCGCAGGCGGCATAGGGATCCGACCGACATAGCCGCCTCCCGGAGGCCATTGACTCGCTATTCTCCGTTGAGTACCGATCGTCGGCGGCGGTCCCCCCGGGTCACCGCACAGAGCCGATTGGCCGACGCCCCGGGGGTGGCGAACCGACTCCACTGGACCGGAACCCCTCGGCCCGTCATGCGACGGACCGTTGGTCGGTACGGGATCCATAGATCCCATAGAACCGACTCCGGTGGCCCGGCCCTTCCCAGATCCCAGTCGACAAGACCTACCCGGTAGGACGGGTATGACCGGCGTGAACGGCGGGTTCCTGCGGGATCGGGGACGCCTGTCGGTCTCCGGGGGCTTCTCGGAGGGAACCGACGGGTCCCGGGCATGCTCCTATGGGTCGACCCGGTTCCCCCGCCGCGCCGTCAATAGATGGTTCCGGGTGTGCCGGAGACCGAAAAAGCCGATCGGGTCATTACTGTCGGAGGACCACCGGCTGCTCCCAATCACCGGAGGGAAACCGGCCGGAAAGCTCCCTTTGCCGACGGTCCGGGATACTCGGGGTTGCCAACAATGGGCAACTCTGGGATGCTCTCATCATGGCCGCGACTACTTCCACGAAATCACGCAAAAAAACCCCGATGTCGGACGATCACAAGGCGGCGTTGGCCCGGGGACGCGAGGAGGGCCGGGTGGTCCGTCGCTACCTCGAGGCACTCGAGTCGTCCCGTCCCCGCCGGGGACGGAAGCGGACACCGGAGTCGATCAAGAAGCGGCTGACCGCCATCGATGCCAGCCTGGCCGAGGCCGACCCCCTGTCCCGGCTCCACCTGGTCGAGGAGAAGCAGCGGCTCGAGTCCGAGCTCTCCCACACCGGGGAGACGGTGGACATGGCCTCCCTCGAGAAGAGCTTCATCAAGGTGGCCCGCGTCTACGGCGAACGCAAGGGGATCTCGTACTCGGCATGGCGCACCGTGGGGGTGAGCGCCTCGGTGCTCCAGCAGGCCAAGATCCCCCGCTCCCGTAGCTGAGGGGGCTCACCCCGCTGCCCGGGTGGCGTGCGGCGGTCAGGCGGCGGACTCGTCCGAGCCACGGAGCGCGGCCGACGCGAGCAGGGCACCGAGCAGCACGGTGCCGTCGGCCGAACCGAGCAGCGGATCCGAGGCTCGCTCCGGGTGGGGCATGAGCCCGACCACGTTGCGGGCTTCGTTGCAGACCCCGGCGATCCGGTCGACGGAGCCGTTCGGGTTGTCCACGTAGCGCAGGATGACCCGGTCCTCGTCGCGCAACCGGGCCAGCGTCGCGGCATCGCAGGTGTAGTTCCCCTCGAAGTGGTTGATGGGGATCCGGAGCTCGGTGCCGACGGCCACGCCGGCGGTGAGCGGCGAGTCGGCCGACTCCACCCGGACGGCCACCGTGGTGCAGAGGAAGCGGAGCCCGCTGTTCTTCTGGAGGGCCCCGGGCAGCAGACCGGCTTCGGTCAGGACCTGGAAGCCGTTGCAGATGCCCACGACCGGACCACCCTCGGCGGCGAACCGGCCGACCGCCTCCATCACCGGTGAGAACCGGGCGATGGCACCTGGGCGCAGGTAGTCGCCGTGGGCGAATCCCCCCGGAAGGATCAGCGCGTCGTACCCGGCCACCGAGGTGTCCCCGTGCCACACCAGCGCTGCGCTGGCACCCATGCGCTCCACGGCCAGGATGGCGTCGTGCTCGCAGTTGGTGCCGGGGAAGATGACCACGCCGAGGCGGGGTGCCATCAGGTTCCCGTCCCGTTCGGCTGCACGGTGACGGACGACTCCTCGATCACCGGGTTGGCCAGCAGGCGGTCGGCCACCACCGTGGCCTGCGCCAGGGCTTCGGCGTCGTCGGCGGCGGCGATGTCGAACCGGAACGACTTGCCGGCCCTCACCCCGGTGACCCCGTTGAGCCCGAGGGCGGGCAGCGCCCGCTCGATGGTGGCTCCCTGCGGGTCGGCGATCCCGTCCCTCAGCCGGACCTCGACCAGAACGGAGAAGTTCGTCGTCCCGGCCATGGTCAGGCACCGTACCAGTCGCGAAGGGAGCGCCCGCAGACCCGTTCGTAGGCACTGACGTACCTCGTCGACGTGGCCTCGACGGTCTCCGCCGGGAGTGGCGGTGGCGGCGGCTGCTTGTCCCACGCCTGCTGCTCGAGCCAGTCACGTAGGGGTTGCTTGTCGAACGACGGTGGGTTGGTCCC
>CAZNLF010000165.1:0-6853 GCA_964573595.1 uncultured Acidimicrobiaceae bacterium
CTACCTGGCCAGCGGTGGTGAGCCGGCTCGGCTCGGGGACGAGCGTGACCCGCACACGCTGGCCGAGGTGGTGCCCATTGACTGGGCGCCGGCCGGTGGTGCGTCCGGCGGTGCCCCGGGGAGCCGACCGGGCGGCCCGCTGGTCACCTCGGTCGGTTGGGTCGACCGTTTCGGGAATGTCCAGCTGACGCTCACGCCGGATGAACTGGTCGGATGGGGCCTCGCCCCGGGCGGGACGGCCTCGGTGGACCTGCGGTCGGGTCTGGCCGGAACCGGCGTCGACGCCGGGGCGGACGCGGACGGCGGCCACCGGGGCCTCCCGGGACCGTTCCCGGCCCGGTGGGTCGGCGCCTTCGCCGACCTCGCCCCGGGTGAGCTCGGTCTCCTGACCGATGCCAACGGGTCGATCGCCCTGGTGCTCGACCGGGCGTCCGCCGCCCGACTGCTCGGCGTCGCCCGGACGGGGGTGCGCATCGAGCTGTCGGCCGACCGGGACGTCGATGCGGGTGGCGCCGGCTGACCGCCCACAGCACATACCGAGCGTGGGTGCCGGCTGATCGCCCGGAGTCACCCACCGATGGCGTGGTGTTCCCCGTCGAGTTCCCCGAGACCCACCGGCGGTCCACCCGACCACGGACGGGCCGGCGGGGCCCGATGCAGACCTCCCCGGACCCGCCCCTGGTCGTTCCCCACGCATCCGGGCTTTCCGCGCCCCTCCCCACGGCCCTACGATCCACCCGTGCCAGGAGACTCCTCCCCACCGACGCCTCTCCCACCTCCGGGGACCGCCGCCACCGGCTCGCGGCGGATTCCCGAGGCCACGGTGGCCCGCCTTCCCGTCTACCAGCGCATCCTCGGAGAGCTGTTGCGGTCCGGCACCACCACCGTCTCCTCCGAGGTGCTGGCGTCGGCCGCCCGGGTGAACGCGTCCAAGGTGCGAAAGGACCTCTCGCTGCTCGGCTCGTTCGGGACCAGGGGCGCGGGCTACGACGCCGCCTTCCTCATCGAGCAGATCGACCGGCAGCTCGGGCTGGACCGCGTGTGGCCGGTGGTGATCGCCGGCATCGGCAACCTCGGTCGGGCGCTCGCCCGCTCCCAGGGGTTCGCCGCCCGCAACTTCCGGATCGCCGCGCTGATCGACAACGACCCGGCCATCATCGGGGAATCGGTCGACGGCGTCACCGTGCGCCATCCCGACGAGCTCCCGCTCATCGCCGCCCAGGTTCCGCTGGCCATCGGGGTGATCACGACGCCGGCCTCGGTCGCCCAGCGTGTGGCCGACACCATGGTCGGTGCCGGCGTGCGCTCCATCCTGAACTTCGCCCCCAGGGTCCTCGAGGTCCCACCCGAGGTGCTCCTCCGCTACGTGGATCTCAGCATCGAGCTGCAGGTCATGAGCTTCTACCAGTCCCGCCTGGACGAGAGCCCGGAGGTCACGACCATGCCGGCCATCCGCTCCGTCGGGGCTTCGACACGGTCCTCCGGCTGAGCGGGCGGGCCCGGCCAAGTGGCGGCGGCCGGCCCGGTCCGCGAAGCTGGCCCACCGGTACCGCGGTCCGGATGGCTCCCGCCCGGCCCTACGATTGGGAGGTGGGCCCGTCCGACCATGATTCCCGATCGAGGCTGTGAGCGAGTGGAGCACCAGGTGAATCACCGGGGGACGACGGGGGTGATGCCGTGTCCGTGATCGTCGTCGGCCTCGAGCAGCGCCACTCGCCACTCGACCTGCTGGAGCGGGTGGCGGTGACCGAGGTCGAGCTGCCCAAGGCACTGGGCCGTCTGCGTGACCGGTCCAACCTCTCCGAGGTGGTCATCCTGTCCACCTGCCTCCGGACCGAGGTCTATGCGGTCGTCGAGCGGTTCCACGAGGGCGTGGACGACCTGCAGGAATTCCTGGCCACCATGAGCGGCAGCCCGCTCGGTGCGCTCGCCGACCACTTCACGGTGCGCTTCGACGACGACGTGACCAACCACCTGTTCACGGTGGCGGCCGGTCTGGACTCTGCCGTGCTCGGAGAGTCCGAGGTCCTGGGCCAGGTTCGCCGGGCCTGGGAGAAGGCCCAGTCGGAGCAGGTGTCGGGACCGGTGCTGGGTGCGCTGTTCCGGCATGCGGTCGAGGCCGGCAAGCGGGTCCGCTCGGAGACCAGCATCGCCCGGGGGATCACCTCGCTGTCCCATGGAGCCGTCGCCCTCGCCGCGGGGCGTCGCCGCGACGGCCTGCGAGGGGCCAGCGTCCTCGTGGTGGGCGCGGGGGAGATGGGTGAGGGGGTCGTCCAGGCGCTCGACGGGCTGGGAGTCCGCGAACTGGTGGTGGCCAACCGGACCGCCGACCGTGCCGGTGAGCTGGCGGCCGGGCTGCCGGCACCGCTCGCCGAGCGCACCAGGACCGAGGGCCTCGACGACCTGGGCCCCCTCATGCAGGCCGCCGACGTGGTCTTCACCTCGGTGGGCACGACCCACCCGCTGATCGATCGCCCGATGGTCGAGGCGGCGGCGGGGGCGGGCGGACGGGAAGCTCAGCTGCTGATCGTCGACCTCGGCGTGCCCCGCAACGTCGAGCCCTCTGCCGCCGGGCTCGACGGTGTGGTGCTCTTGGACATGGAGGTGCTCCGCTCGGCGGTGGCCGAAGCACTGTCCGGTCGCCAGGACGAGGTGGCCGGCGCCACCCGCATCGTCACCGACGAGGTGGAGCGCTACCGGCTGGCGTCACGGGCCCGCGACGCCGCACCCATGGTGTCGGCGCTTCGGGCACGCGTCGAAGAGGCCC
Source organism: uncultured Acidimicrobiaceae bacterium (assembly GCA_964573595.1). Classification (GTDB taxonomy): domain Bacteria; phylum Actinomycetota; class Acidimicrobiia; order Acidimicrobiales; family RAAP-2; genus Bog-756. The sequence goes on from CAZNLF010000165.1 coordinate 2,768, forward strand.
GGCAGGTCGAGTTCGAGCGGCAGCGGGCCAAGCACTCGGAGCTGTCCGATCCCCAGTGGGACCAGGTGGATGCCGTGACCCGGGCGATGGTCGCCAAACTGCTGCACCAGCCGACCGTGGCCCTGAAGGACGCGGCAGGCACGCCTCGGGGCGAGCGCCTCGTCGAGGCGCTCCGAGCCCTGTTCAACCTGTAGTCGGTGTCCGAACGGGTCGGCGTCGTGACTGATCGGCCGGTTCTCCGATTGGCCACCCGGGGATCGCCGCTGGCCCTCTGGCAGGCGGACCGGATCGCCGGGCTCCTCGGACGAGTGGGGATCACCACCTCGGTCGTGGTCGTGGAGACCATGGGCGACCGCCGCACGGACGTCCCACTCGACCAGCTCGGTGGGCAGGGCGTCTTCGTGAAGGAGGTGCAGGCGGCCGTGGTGCGCGGCGATGCCGACGCGGCCGTCCACTCCGCCAAGGACCTGCCGGCCGACCCGGCGTTGGCCACCCCGGGACTGGTCCTGGCCGCGTTCCCCGAGCGGGTCGACACCAGGGACCTCCTGGTCGGCGGTCGGCTCCACTCCCTGCCCACTGGAGCAACCGTGGCCACCGGTTCGGCCCGCCGCCGCGTGCAGTTGGCCAACCTCCGCCCCGACCTCACCTTTGCCGGCCTGCGTGGGAACCTGGCGACGCGGTTGGCCGTCGCCGGCACCGGAGGGGTGGACGCGGTGGTGGTCGCCAAGGCGGCCGTCGACCGGTTGGGATGGACGCCCCCGGACGGGCTGGAGACCGAGGTGCTCGCGCCGCAGGTCATGCTGCCCCAGGTCGGCCAAGGGGCGCTGGCGGTCGAGTGTCGCATCGACGACACGGCCACCCGGGTTGCGCTCGAGGCCATCGACGACCCCGGCGTGGCCGCCCTGGTGGCCGCCGAGCGGGCGTTCCTGGCCGAGCTCGGCGGCGGGTGCACACTGCCGGTGGGCGCCAATGCCCAGTGGGCGGTGACGGGCCAGGAGCGTGGCCCGGAGACCGAGCGGGCATCGGGGTCGGAGCCCGGGACGGGGTCGGGCCCCGGTCGCCTGGTCCTGGCCGCCATGTTGGCCAGCGCCGACGGGGTGGTGGTGCTGCGCTACACCGCCGAGGGTGACGCACCCGACGAGTTGGGCCGGCGGACGGCGCGCTACCTGCTCGACGATGCGGGCGGCCGGGACCTCGGCGACTGGTCCCCGCTCCCGGGGGGCGCGGGCCGATGACCGTGTCGCTGGTCGGCGCCGGTCCCGGCGACCCGGGCCTCCTGACCCGACGGGGGGCCGAACTGATCCGGCAGGCCGACGTCGTCGTCTACGACCGGCTGGTGGACCGGGGGCTGCTCGACCTGGCACCCGTCGGGGCGGAGCTGATCGACGTGGGCAAGGCGCCCGGGACCTCCGACCGCCAGTCGGAGATCAACGCCCTCCTCATCGAGCACGGACGGTCCGGTCGCCGGGTGGTGCGGCTGAAAGGAGGGGACCCGTTCGTCTTCGGGCGCGGGGGCGAGGAGGCCGAGGCCCTCCGCCGGGCCGATGTCGCCTTCGAGGTGGTGCCCGGGGTGAGCTCGGCCTTCGCCGTGCCGGCCGCCGCCGGCATTCCCGTGACGCACCGGGGACTGGCCACCTCGGTGAGCGTGGTGACCGCCCGGGTGGGCGACAATTCGGGCTCCGAGCTGGTCGACTGGGAGGCGCTCGGACGGGTCGGCGGGACCCTGGTCGTCCTGATGGGGATGTCCGAGCGGCGGAGCATCACGGCCGGCCTCCTGGCCGGCGGTCGCCCGGCCGACACGCCGGTGGCCGTGGTCCACTGGGGGACGACCTCCCGGCAGCGGGTCGTGCGGGCGACGCTCGGTGAGCTGGCATCGATCGACCTGCCCGCGCCGGCCACCATCGTCGTGGGGGCGGTCGCCGCACTGGACGTCCTCACCGATCCGGGTGGACGGCGAGGACGATGACCGCAGCTCCCCTCGACGGGCGCACGGTGGCGGTGACGCGGGCCCGGGCCCAGTCCTCGGTGCTGGTGGAACGGTTGACCGGGCTGGGTGCCATGGTGGTGGAGCTCCCGGTGATCGCTGTCGCCGACCCGCAGGACGGCGGTGCCGCGCTGGCGCTGGCGGCCGAACGGCTGTGCTCCGGCGCCTACGACTGGGTGGCGCTCACCTCGGCCAACGCCGTCGGGCGCCTCCGCGACGCCCTCGCTGCCCTCGCTCCGGCGACGGTCCCGGAATCGGTGCGCTGGGCGGCGGTGGGGGAAGGCACCGCCCGGGCGCTCCTGCAGGGATCGCGGCGGGCCGACCTCGTGCCAGCTCGTTCGGTGTCCGAGGCGTTGGCCGAGGCGTTCCCGCTGCCAAATTCGTCGGGGGGCGCGGTGCTGTTCCCCCGGGCCGAGTCGGTGCGGGGTGCGCTGGCCGCCGGGCTGAGGGCCAAGGGGTGGTCGGTCGACGAAGTGGTCGCCTACCGGACCGTGGGGGGCGATCCCGATCGGGTGGCGATCGACTCGGCCCGGCGGTGCGAGGCCATCGCGTTCACCTCCTCGTCGACGGTGGCACGCTCGGTCGACCTGCTCGGAGCCGACGGGGTCCCACCGGTGGTGGTCACCATCGGGCCGGTCACGTCGGCCTCGGCTGTGGAAGCCGGCCTCCAGGTGGCGGCGGAGGCCGATCCCCACACCATCGACGGCCTGGTCGATGCGTTGGTGGCGGCCCTCGCCGCTGGCGGCCGGCGGGACCGGCGCAGTCGAAGACAACAACAGCAACAACAACAGCAGCAGCAGCAGCAGCAGCAGTGACCATGCCTCCCCGGCGTCCATCGGCCGCGCCGAGCCCGGGCGCCACCGCCGGAACCGGCCCGATCGTCCTGCCGTAGGCTGGTCGACGGTGCCCGACGACCCCCTCGAACCATCCGGATCAGCGTCGAGGACGCGCTTCCCGGCAACCCGTCCGCGCCGGCTGCGGCAGACACCCGCCCTCCGCCGGCTGGTCGCCGAGGCCCGCCTCTCCGTCGATGACCTGGTGGCGCCCCTGTTCGTCGCCGACGGCATCGAACGGCCGCACCCCATCGCCTCGCTGCCCGGGGTCGTCCAGCACACCGTCGACACGGTGGCAACCGAGGTGAAGCGCCTGGCCGGCCTCGGGGTGCCCGGGGTGATCCTGTTCGGGGTGCCGCGGGCGGAGGACAAGGACGCCCTCGGCACCCAGGCCTCCCATCCCGACGGCATCACCCAGCGGGCCCTGCGCGCCGTGCGCGACGCCGTCGGGGACTCCGTCGTGGTGATGGCCGACTGCTGCCTCGACGAGTTCACCGACCACGGCCACTGCGGTGTCGTGGACCCGACCACCGGCCAGGTCGACAACGACGCGACCCTTCCGCTCTATGCCGAGGTGGCACTGGCCCAGGCCGCGGCCGGGGCCGACGTCATCGCCCCCAGCGGGATGATGGACGGGCAGGTCGGGGCCATCCGGGCCGCGCTGGAGGGGAGCGGGTTCCACAGCACCGCCGTCCTCGCCTACGCCGCCAAGTACGCCTCGGCCCTGTACGGGCCGTTCCGTGAAGCGGCGTCGGTGACCATCGCGGAGGGAGGGGACCGCAAGGGCTACCAACAGGACCCGACCAACCGCCGGGAGGCACTGGTGGAGGTGGCGCTCGACGTCGCCGAGGGGGCGGACATGGTGATGGTCAAGCCGGCCCTCCCCTATCTCGACGTGATCGCCGACGTGCGGAACGCCGTCGACGTGCCGGTGGCCGCCTACCACGTGAGCGGTGAGTACGCCATGGTCATGGCGGCGGCGGAGCGGGGCTGGATCGACGGGCGGGCGGTCGCCCTGGAGCAGCTGACGGCGGTCAAGCGGGCCGGCGCCGACTTCGTACTCACTTACTTCGCCGGCGAGTTGGCCGAGGTGATCGGTGGCTGAGCGGACCGCCTCGGCCGCTCTGTTCGAGCGGGCCGGCCGTGTCATCCCCGGGGGGGTCAATTCGCCGGTCCGGTCGTTCCGGTCGGTCGGGGGCCACCCCTACTTCGTGGCCCGCGGCGAGGGCGCCTACGTGTGGGACGCCGACGGCAACCGGCTCCTCGACT
>CAZNLF010000166.1:0-6852 GCA_964573595.1 uncultured Acidimicrobiaceae bacterium
GCCGGCTCGACGAGCCCGAGCTCGAGGCCGTCCTGGCCCACGAGCTGTCCCACGTGGCCCACCGCGACGTGGCCGTCATGACCATCGCCAGCTTCCTCGGGATGGTCGCCGGCATGATCACCCGCATCATGCTGTGGACCGGCCTGATCGGCGGGTTCGGCGGCGGCAACCGGAACAACAGCCAGGGCGGGGACCAGACCGCCCTCGTCGAGCTGGGCGTGCTGGTGGTCTCCGTCGTGGTCTATGCCGTCAGCTTCCTGCTCACCATGGCCCTGTCCCGCTACCGCGAGCTGGCCGCCGACCGATCCGGCGCGCTGCTGACCGGCCGGCCCTCGGCGCTGGCGTCGGCCCTGGTCAAGGTGACCGGCGACATGGCGCGGATACCCACCCGCGACCTACGCTCCGCCGAGAGCTTCAACGCCTTCTACTTCACTCCGGCCATCGCCAAGAACGGCGTGAGCCTCTCCACGTTGTTCTCCACCCACCCCTCGCTCGACAAGCGGCTCGCCCAGCTCGCCTCCATCGAGGCCGAGCTGGGTCGCCCCTCGTGACCGGCTCCCGACGGTGACCGGACGCCCCACCGTGGCGAGCCGGCCGGGTTGATGGGGCTGCTCAACACCATCCTCGGGCGGACCAAGCCGGTCCAGTCGAACCTCGACGCCCTCTTCGCCCTCCCCTCGGCGTCGATCACCCTCCAGAGCGCCGCGGGCATGTCCTGTTCGGGGAACGGTGGCGTCTGCTTCAAGCCACCCTCCGGGCAGGGGTTCGAGCAGATGCAGGCCGAGGTGGTCAAGCTCCTGTCCATGGACGGCGCCACCGGGCTGCGCAAGGCCGAGGACTCCTACGGCTACCAGTGGCTCGTGGTCGAGGACGCCGACATCGGAGAGTTGGTGACCAGGATCCACCTGGTGAACTCCTCGCTGTCGGATGCCGGGTGGGGCCCACAACTGCTCTGTTCGGTCTTCGGGCTGGCCACCCTGCCACCGCCCGACGGCGACGGTCCCGAGGGCACCGAGGCCGAGATGCAGGCGGGACCGGGCCAGGTGCTCCCGTCCACCGCCTACCTCGTCTACCTGTTCAAGCGGGGCACGTTCTACCCCTTCGTGCCGGACGGGCACGAAAAGCGCGACACCGAGCTGGAACTGCGGCTGAAGAGCCTGGTGGCCGACGACCTGACCGTCGAGTCGGATCTGGACCGCTGGTTCCCGCTGTGGGACCTCCCGGTCAACTGACCGGGGTCAACGGGCCGAGGTCGGCTCGACGGGGACGGCGTCGACGGCCTTCGCCAGTTCGACGTCCAGGCGGGTGATACCACCGGAGTCATGGGTGATCAGCCCGAGCGTGACCCGGTTGTAGCGGATGTCGATGTCCGGGTGGTGGTCGGACTCCTCGGCCAGTCGTCCGACCTCGCCGACGAACGCCAGGGCACCGACGAAGTCGGCACAGACCACCGTCTTGACCAATTTGCCGCCGATCAGATGCCAATCGGGTCCGTCGGCCGCCGCCAGCACGTCGAGGACCTCGTCGTCGGTCATCGGCGGTGGCCTCACGGGGCGGCCGCCCCGACCGGCTTCGTGGGCGTGAACACCACCGGCATGGTCTCGTAGCCGGAGACGAAGTTGGCGGCCCGCTTGGGGGGCTCGGCGGTGTCGGCGAGCGCCAGGTCCGGAAGGCGATCCAGCAGGCGGTCGAACATCACCGTGAGCTCCATCCGGGCCAATCGGTTGCCCAGGCAGAAGTGGGAGCCGAACCCGAACGCCATATGGTCGTTGGGCGTCCGGTCGACATCGAACTCCTCGGGCCGGTCGAACACCCGCTCGTCGCGGTTGGCCGACGGATAGAGCAACAGGAGCTTCTCGCCCTGGCGCAGCGTCTCACCGTGGAGCTCGACGTCCCTGGTCATCCGGCGCGCCATGTTCTTGATGGGCGACACCCAGCGCAACATCTCCTCGACGGCCCCCGGGAGCAGGGAGCGGTCCCCGGCCAGCCGCCGGTGCTGGTCCGGATGGCGGAGCAGTTCGTACATCCCACCGCTGATCACGTGCCGGGTGGTCTCGTCCCCACCGATCAGGATCAGCAGGGACTCGTAGATCAGCGACGCCTCGTCGAGCCGGTCGCCGTCGATCTCGGCATGGACGAGCGTCCCGATCAGGTCGTCGGACTGCTGGTCACGGCGACGCTGCTCGGCCACCGCCGTGATGTACTCCGCGTACTCCATGGCGGCCAGGGCGGCCAGGTCCATGGCCCCCGGATCGGGGGACCCCAGTGCCTTCAGCATGTCGTCCGACCAGCGCAGGAGGTCGGCACGGTCCTCGGGGGCGACCCCGAGCATGTTGCCGATCACGATCATCGGCAGGGGGGCGGCGATGTCCGTCACGAAGTCGGCGGAGCCGGACTCGCACACCCGATCGATGATGGCGTCGCAGATGGAGCGGATCCCCGCTTCGCTCTCGCGGATCCGCCCGGGGGTGAATCCCTCGCTGACCAGGCGACGGCGCCGCACGTGCTCGGGCGCGTCGGTGTCGATCATCATGGGCAGCGCGTCACTGTCCGGTCGGATGCCCCCGGCGTTGGAGAAGGTGTCCGGGTCCTTCGAGATCTCCTTGATGTCGGCGTAGCGGGTGATCCCCCACACCCCCGAGGACCCGTCGAAGTAGGCCGGTGCGTACTCCCGCATCCAGGCGAACGCCGGAAAGGGGTCGCCACCGTAGAACATCCCGTCGGTCAGTCCGATGGTCAGGTCGGCGGGTGCCGTGGTCATGTGAAGTCCCCAGATCTCGTCTCGTGGCCCGTGGCCCTCGCCGGGCCGACCCCACCGATCGGTGCGAGGCGGTCGGTGGCGCGTCGAATGGGCCGATCGTGCCCGCAGTATAGGTTCCGGTCGTCCCGGTGCCGCCGGCGAGCGGAGCCCGAAGGGTGCCCGGGACCAGGGGGCGACGGTCGGCCCGGTGCGGACCGGGCCGCGCCTCAGGGGTGGGTCATCGACTCGGGCCTGACCGCCTCGTCGAACTGCTCGCCGGTCAGGTACCCGAGGGCCAGCGCCGACTCTCGCAGCGTGCTGCCCTCCTTGTGGGCCTTCTTGGCCACCTCGGCGCCCTTGTCGTAGCCGATCAGCGGGGTGAGCGCGGTGACGAGCATGAGCGAGTTGTCGAGGTGCTCACGGATGCGGTCCTCGTTGGGCTCCAGGCCTTCCACGCAGAACCGGGTGAACGTCGAGGAGGCCTCCGTGATCAGCCGGACCGAGTGGAGGACGTTGTGGATGATCACCGGCTTGCACACGTTGAGCTCGAGATTGCCCCGGGCCCCGGCCATGGCCACCGCCGCGTCGTTGCCGTACACCTGGATGCACACCATGATCATCGCCTCGCACTGGGTCGGGTTGACCTTGCCCGGCATGATCGACGAGCCGGGCTCGTTCTCGGGCAGGCTCAGCTCCCCGAGCCCGCTGCGGGGACCCGATCCCAGCCACCGGATGTCGTCGGCGATCTTGATCAGGGACGCGGCCAGCGTGCGCAGGGCCCCGCTGGTCGACACCAGTGCGTCGTGGGCGGCGAGTGCGGCGAACTTGTTGGGGGCGGTCACGAACGGGAGGCCGGTGAGCTCAGCGATGGCCGACGCCACCCGGACCCCGAATTCGGGATGGGTGTTGAGGCCGGTGCCGACGGCCGTGCCACCGGCGGCGAGCTCGTAGAGGTCGTCGAGCGTCAGTTCGATCCGACGGAGGTCGGCGTCGAGTTGGGCCACGTAGCCGGAGAACTCCTGTCCCAATGTGAGGGGGACGGCGTCCATCAGGTGGGTCCGGCCGATCTTCGTGATGCCGGCGAAGGAGTCCGCCTTGGCCTGCAGCGCGCTCCGCAGGTGGCGGACGGCCGGCACCAGCTTGTGGGTGATCTCCTCGACCGCGGCGATGTGCATGGCCGTGGGAAAGGTGTCGTTGGACGACTGGGACATGTTCACGTCGTCGTTGGGGTGGACGGGCACCTTCGACCCCATCTGGCCGCCGGCCATCTCGATGGCCCGGTTGGAGATGACCTCGTTGGCATTCATGTTGCTCTGCGTCCCGCTCCCGGTCTGCCAGACGCTGAGCGGGAAGTGGGCGTCGAGCAAGCCGTCGGCGACCTCACGGGCGGCGGCGACGATGAGCGCCGACTTGTCCGGATCCATCTTGCCCAGATCGGCGTTGACCTGGGCCGACGCCTGCTTCAACACCCCGATGGCCCGGATGAGCGGCTCGGGCATCCGGTCGTCGCCGATCGGGAAGTGGTGCAGCGACCTCGCCGTCTGGGCTCCCCAGTAGCGATCGGCGGGAACCTCGACCGCCCCCATGCTGTCGGTCTCCACACGGGTCTCGATGGCCATGGACTGCTCCTGTCTCGGTCGGGCCTCTCGGCGTCCCCCAGCGGCGCGCCGACCCTAGCGTGAACCGGGTCGCATGAACGATCCCGGGGGCGGCCGGCGGCTCCGGCGGGGCGGCGTCGCACGGGGGCCCGCATCCGGACATCCTGGCGGTGGAGCCGGCCCGGAGCCGGCGACGTCAACCCCTGAGGGCCAGGCCCTCCGCCAGCACCTCACGGGCGGTGGCGACGTCCTCGGCCCGGGGGCCGTCGCCCTCCCCGGGAACCTCGAGGATGGCCGGAAGCCCCTGCAGGTCCGGATGGCCGAGCAGCGCGGCCAGCCCGTCCGACCCGATCGTCCCGTCCCCGATGTTCTCGTGGCGATCCCGGTTGGCACCGAACTCGACCTTCGAGTCGTTCAGATGGAGGCAGCGCAGCCGTCCGAGACCCACCGTGTGTGACACGAGGGAGACCAGTTGGTCGGCGGCCTCGACGGTGGCGAAGGGGATCCCCGACGCCCAGAGGTGCTGCGTGTCGAGGCACACCCCCAACCGGTCGTCCCCGCCCGCCGCCTCGATCACCTCGGCCAGCTCCTCGAACGACCGACCCACCGTGTCGCCGGCGCCGGCCGCGTTCTCGAGGAGGATCGGGCACGGTGCCACCGAGCGCTCCACCGAGTCGAGCGCCTCGATCAGGGCGTCCACCACCCCCGGGAGGGCGGTGTCGAAGCCACTCCCACGGTGGCTCCCGATGTGGAGCACCAGCCCCTCGGCCCCCATGCCCTCCGCCGTCGAGAGGTTGGCACTGAGGCAGGCCCGGGACTTGGCGGCCAGCTCGGGGTCCGGCGACGCCAGGTTGATCAGATAGGTGGCGTGGCAGTAGGTGGACGTCACCGACGGGTGCTCGGCCTGGGCCCGCCGATAGCCGTCGAGCACGTCGGGGCCGTACTGCGACGGCTTCCACATCCGGGGGCTCTGCGTGAAGATCTGCACCACTTCGGCACCGATCTCCTCGCCGTGCTGCAGGGCCGGGACGAGACCCTTGCCCGCCTTCACATGGGCTCCGATACGCATGCCGGCACGGTAGCAGCGCACCCTCGGGAGGCGGCTGTTCGGTCCGCTCCGTTGGTGGGTAGTCTCGATCCTGTACAGGCCACCCCGCTACGCCACGGGCGCCCGACACCGGGCCGGCATAGCCGTCACACACGGAGGAACAGCTCTTGACGACCACCCTGACCAACAAGGCCAAGGCCCTCATCGACCGTCCACTCATCGCCAGCGTGGCAACGGTGGACGCCGAGGGACGGCCCCAGCTCACGCCCGTGTGGATCGACCGTGACGGTGACGACCTGGTGTTCAACACGGCCAGGGGCCGGGCGAAGGTGACCAACCTCGAGCGGAATCCCCACGTGGCCGTGTCCGTCGTGGACCCCGACGACCCCTACAACGTTGTCGTCGTGCGCGGCGAGGTCGAGGGGACCGAGGAGGGAGCGGACGCTCAGATCGACGCCCTGGCCAAGAAGTACCTCGGCTTGGACAGCTATCCACTGCGGCAGCCCGGCGAGGTGCGGGTCACCTACCGGGTGAAGTCCGGCAACGTGGTGATGCAGTCCGAGGACGCCTGACTGGCCGACCCTCCACCCGGGCGTGGTCGCCGTCGAGATCGCACCCGGTCGCCCCACCCGGGGTCCGTCGACAGACGGGCCTGCCACCAACCGCGGACCCGGGGCCGAGATTGCTCAAGTGGCACCCCTCTGCGAGCCGATGGGAACAGTGATCACCGGGCAGCGCCGCGACGTGATCATGGTCCTCGGTCGGCAACGTGGGGAGTCGCCACGGACGGTCGGGACCGTGTCTCGCCGGCGCCAGTCGCAAAGGGGCACGGATGTCATACCGCCGGCAGTTGGACCATCCCGGCACGGGAGCCGGCGACGCCGGGTTCTCGATGATCGCCACCGTGCTAAGCATGGTCGCCACCGCCCTGCTGGTGGCAATCCTCCTCGGCACCACCCTGCACTCGGGCGGCAACTCGGACACCAGCGTCTCGAACGCCCCGGGAGTGGCCGAAGCCGAAGGGCTCCAGGCCCAACAGTCACTGACCACCGGCATGTCGACAGCAACGGCCGCGGCCAGCACCGGCGGCTACGCCGCAATCACGCCGTCAGCGCTCTCCGCATCCAATCCCTCCATCTCGTTCGTCGCCGGGGCGAGCTCGAGTCCTTCGGTGGTCAGCGTGGCGGTGTCGCCCGGCCAGTGGACCGGATTCGACGGAGGATCGGGTGGGAGCGTCACCATGGCCTCGCGCTCGGGTGACGGGGTCTGCTGGCTGACCTGGAAGTCGGCGAACAGCCCCACCTGGTACGGCGCCCAGTCCGGGCTGGCCTCCTGCACGGCGCCGGCCATCGCCTCGGCGCCGTCACCGGGCCCCGTGTCCTCGACAGCCATCGGCTGGCAGCAGGGGTCGTTCCCCACCGCATGATCGTCCGGGACCGGGTCGAGAGCGTCCGGGGCCGGGTCGA
>CAZNLF010000167.1:0-6847 GCA_964573595.1 uncultured Acidimicrobiaceae bacterium
CCGCCTTGGCGCTGCTGACCTCGTCGAATCGCTGGGCCACGGAGCTGGGCGAGAACAGATGGGCCACCCCGACGACCGACCCCCAGGTGATGTGAGCGAGGCCGCTTCCGGTGGAGGCCAACGCGTGCACCGGCGTGTAGCGCTGGTTCGGCGAGCCCAGGGTCACCCCGATGATGCCGAAGGGTGCGGTGCCCTTCGGCGCCACCACCCCCGCCTCGCGGTCGACCCGGCCGTCGGCCGGCGTCACGGTCAGCGTCTTGGTCGCTCCGCCCCGGTCGACCACCACCGTGACCAGCTGGTCGGGATGGTTCTTGATCGCCGACATCAGGTCGTCGACCCGCCCGTCGATGGCCTTGCCGTCCACCGACACCACCACGTCGCCCGGCTTGATCCCCGCCACCTCGGCCGGTCCGGCCCTTCCGCCCACCGGTCCCACGGCCTGGATCTGTACCTGGTTGCCGTTGGGCACGCCGACGAAGGTGAGCAGGGCGAAGAGCAGCACGAACGCCATCAGAAAGTGCATCGCCGAGCCGGCCACCGCCACCAGTAGGCGGGCGTGGAACGGCTGCTGGCGGTAGGTGCGGGCCTCGTCGGCCGGGTCGACCTCCTCGAGGTTGGTCATGCCGGGGATCTTGACGTAGCCGCCGATCGGGAAGGCCTTCACCCCGTACTCGGTCTCCCCCCGTCGGAACGACCACAACCGGGGCCCGAAGCCGAGGAAATACTCGGTCACCTTCATGCCGCCCCGCTTGGCGGCCAGCAGGTGACCCGCCTCGTGCACCATGACCATGACGATGAGGCACACGACGACGACGAGCAGGTCCACCGCACCAGCCGCGGCCGCCACCGCCACGATCACCGCGATGACGACCGCCAGTTCCAGTACGGCCCGCCGCGGCGACTTGACCCTCTCGGGCATCGGCCCGGGCAGTGGCCCGGGAACGGGGTCGACCATCGACGGGCGGAGATCCGTGGTGCTCACGCCGCCGCCTCTCGGACGGCCACCACGGCGTCGGCCTCGAGTCGTGCGGCGGCGTCGGCGGCGAGCACGTCGTCGACCGTGCGCGGTGCGGTGCCGCCCCCGGCGAGCGAAGACGTGGCGGCGTCGTAGCGGTCGAGGGTCCCCTCGACGACCTCGGCGATCGCCGTCCAGGGGATCCTCCCCTCCAAGAACGCGGCCACCGCCACCTCGTTCGCCGCGTTCAGCCAGGCGGGTGCCATGTCTCCCGCCCGGCCGGCGCGGTAGGCGAGGTCCAGGCACGGGAAGAGGGCGTGGTCGGGTCGCTCGAACTCGAGAACGGACAGCGTCGTCCAGTCGACCGCCCCGAAGGCGTCGTGGAGCCGGCCCGGGTAGGCCAGGGCGTAGCCGATCGGCAGCCGCATGTCGGGCATGGACAGCTGGGCCACCACCGCCCCGTCGGCGAACTCGACCATCGAGTGGACGATCGACTGAGGGTGGACGACCACGTCGATGGCATCGTAGGGCACGCCGAACAGCTCATGGGCCTCGATGACCTCGAGCCCCTTGTTCATCAGGGTGGAGGAGTCCACGGTGATCTTCGGTCCCATCGTCCAGGTCGGATGGGTCAGGGCGTCGGCCACCTGCACACCGGCCAGCTCCTCTTTCTTCCAGCCCCGGAATGGGCCACCCGATGCGGTGAGGAGCAGACGCCCCACGTCCTGGCGGCGCCCCGCCCGCAGGCACTGGTGCACGGCACAGTGCTCGGAGTCGACGGGGATGATCTCGGCACCCTCGGTCCGGCGGGCCTCCTGGACGACCGGCGCACCGGCGATGATCGACTCCTTGTTGGCAAGTGCCAGGCGGCGCCCCGCTCCGAGGGCGGCAAGGGTCACGCGCAGGCCGGCGAAGCCCACGATCCCGTTGACGGCCACGTCGGCCACCGTGGCGGCGGAGGCCAGCCCCTCGGCGCCCACCACCACGTCGATGCCCGGGGGCAGGAGGCGCGCCAATTCGGGCGCACGGTCGGGATCGCCGATGGCCACCACCTCGGGGCGCAGTCGCCGGGCCTGCGCGGCCAGCGCCTCGACCGAGCGGTGGGCGCCCAGTGCCGTCACCCGGTACCGGTCGGGGTTGGACTCGATGACGTCGACGGCTTGGGTCCCGATCGATCCGGTCGAACCCACCACCGCGACGGTCACCGGCCAGCCGGCCCCGCCGCTCCCCGACGGATCCCCGGCGGAGACGTCGGCCGCTGGTGCCCCTGTATCCGACCCGGCCATACCCCTAGCCTGCCCGAAAATCAGGCAATATTCAGCGCACGGACCAGATAGTAGGTGGCCGGGAGCACGAACAGCAGCGCGTCGACCCTGTCCAGCACGCCCCCGTGGCCGGGTAGGAGGGTGCCCATGTCCTTCAGGCGGAGGTCCCGCTTGAGGAGCGACTCGCACAGGTCGCCGATGGGCGCGACCACCGCCACCACCACGCCGAGCAGGGCGCCGCTGGACGCCGACCAGGGGTGGATGGCCCCCACGACCACGGTCGAGACCAGGATCGAGAACACGGCCCCGCCGAAGAGGCCTTCCCAGGTCTTGTTGGGGCTGATGTTCGGGGCCAGGGGCGTGCGCCCCATCCACCCGCCGACGACCAGCGCCCCCACGTCGTTGGCCACCGTGGCGATGATGGCCCCGAGGAGGAACGCGATCCCGTGCCGGTCCGGGAACGCCGACGGCGACAAGAGCAGGCCGGCGTAGGAGCCGAGGAGCGAGACCCAGCCGACGGTCAGCAGGGTCGCGGCCGTTCCGGCGACGGGTGATCCCCGCTCGATCCCGAACAGGTACCAGATGAGGGTGAACGCCACGATGAGGACCAGCACGAGGGGGAGGGCGGCGATCCCCTTGGTGTAGGCGCCGACCGTCAGGGAGATGGTGCCGACCAGGCCGAGCAGCGTGGCCGGATGGTAGCCGGCTCGCCGCAGGACCCCGAAGCACTCCCCCGCCGCGAACGTGACCACGATGACCACCAGCACGAGTGAGGGGACGGTGCCGAGCTTGAAGGCGAGGAGGGCGACCACGGCGACGGCCAGGCCGGTGCCGACCCGCAACCCGACCGAGCTGGTGCCGGCCCTCGTCCCCTTGGCGCCGGCTCCCGCCTTGGCGCGACCGTCCCGATCCGGACGGGGAGGTCCCCCTCCTGTCGGGACGAGCGGCTCGGGTGCCGCCGCGGGCGGCGCGGCCCGTCGCTCCGAGGACCGACGGAACAATCGACGAGGCGGCTTGGTGGCCACCTCGTCGGCGGCCACCGCTGCCGTCACGGCCGGCACCTGACGACGGCCGGGTGCGCCCGTTGGCACAGCCTCGTCGGCCTCGACCTCACGCTCGGCGGTCCGGTCTGCAGCGGCCAGGCCGGCGACACCGCGCCGCTTCCGCCCGGCTCCGGGCACCTCGGTGACCGAGGCCCCCGGCGGCTCGGCGGCCAGTGGGGCGTCGTTCACGTCGTCGAGATCCTCGGGCCGCTTGGCTCGGAGGCGTTCGGGGAGGAGCCCGCTCCGCCGGGCCCTGCCCACACGGGCGGACCCGGTCGGCAGTGGCTTGTCGGCGGCGAACAGCTCCTCGTCGATGGCACCGTCGTCGTCGGGGAACAGGGACGATGTCTGGTGGGCCCCGCCCGCCCCGCCCGACCCGGTAGCCCCGAAAGCCGCAGCAGCCGCGGCGGCACCGGCCGGGCCCTCGGGGCTTCGGTCGACGTCGCCGGCGGACGATCGGGCCTCGGGTTCGGCGGAGCTCCGGCCGGGAGCCGCCCGGGACGCCTCGGCAACGTGGCGGTCCTCGGTCCCCCCCGCCGGGGAGACCACGTCGACCTCCTCGGTGATCGGATCGACGGCTTCCGCTGGTTCGCTGCCGGCGCGTCGCCCGGTCGGTCGGGGGCTCGGACCGGAGCCGGCAGCGTCGAGATCGAACTCCCAGGGCCGACGATCGACGTCGGACCGGTCGGTCTCGTCCAGGGATCCGAGCGGCACCTCCTCGTCGCCGAGCACGCCCGGCTCGAACAGCTCGTCGTGGGCCGTCCAGTCGGAGTCCTCCTCGCGCCAGGTGGGCCCGGCAATTCCGGTCCCCGCTCCCTCGTCGCCCGGATCCCGGGCGATGACGGCCGGCACCTGTCCGGTCGGCGGCTCCGTCCAGTGCGGCAGCTCGGTCGGGGTACCGCCGGGTACCGCGGTCTGGCCCGGGCTTACCGGCTTGACGGCGTCGGCGGCATCCTCGGCACCGCCCGGCTGGTCGGTGAGCCGCACCGACGGCTGGTCGAAGGCACCCTCGGTCATCGGGACCGGCTCGAGGTCGTCGACCCCCGGCTCCGCCGGCCCGGCATCATGGTCGTCGGGGGCTTCCTCCTCGCGGGCCACCTTGGGAATCTCGGCGGTGCTCTCCCACGCCGGCTCGGCACCGATGATCCTGACCTGGCCGGATGCCGGCCCGGTCGGCTCGGGACGCGTGACGGGAACGTCGGTCCTGGTCACATCATCGTCTCGCCCGTCTGGGACGTCGTCCACGTCGGTTGATTCCTCCCATCGGCGGGCCCGAGCGGGGGCCGGCCAGCTGTCAGATCTCGAGGAGCTCCTGCTCCTTGTGGGCCAACAGGCGGTCGATGGCCGCCACTTGTTCCTGGGTGAGCTTGTCCAGTTCCTTCTCCACCCGCTCGAGCTCGTCGCTCGAGAGGTCGCCGTCCTTCTGCATGGACTCGAGATCATGGCGGGCGGAACGCCGGCCGTTCCGCACGGCGACCCGTCCGTCCTCCGCCTTCTGCTTGACCACCCTGACCAGCTCCTTGCGACGCTGCTCGGTCGGGACCGGGAACGAGAGCCGGATCACGGTCCCGTCATTTGACGGCGTGATGCCCAGGTCAGAGGTCTGCAGCGTTTTTTCGATGGCGGCCATGGAGCTCTTGTCGTAGGGGGAGATCACCAGCAACCGGGCTTCGGGCACGCTGAAGCCCGCCATCTGACGCAGCTCGGTCTCTGCCCCGTAGTAGTCGACCTTCAGATGCTCCACCAGGGCCGGGGTGGCCCTGCCGGTGCGGATCGAAGCGAACTCCGCCTGTGTGTGCTCCACGGCTTTGGCCATGTGCTCGCGCGCGTCCGCCACCACCAGCGCGATCAGGTCGTCATCCATTAGCCGACCAGCGTAGTCAGCAGGGTCAGGCCCCACCTAGAAGTAGTTCCGAACTGGTCTTTCATCGGACCAGGGTGCCGATCGATTCGCCCCCGAGTGCTTTGCGGATGTTGCCCGGCTCCATCAGGTCGAAGACCCGGATCGGAAGTCCGTTGTCCATGCAGAACGTGATGGCCGTCAGGTCCATGACCCGGAGGTCCTTGGCCACGACCTCCATGAAGGAGAGCTCCTCGTAGCGGGTCGCCGTGGGGTCGAGCCGGGGGTCGGCGGTATACACCCCGTCGACGCCGCCATGCGTTCCCTTGCACAGCAGATCGGCCTCGATCTCCGCTCCCCGAAGGGCCGCCGACGTGTCGGTGGTGAAATACGGGTTTCCCATGCCGGCGGCGAACACCACGACCCTGCCCTTCTCGAGGTGGCGGATGGCGCGGCGACGGATGTACGGCTCGGCGACCTCCGCCATCTGGATGGCCGAAAGCACGCGGGTCGACTGGCCGTGATGCTCGAGTGCGTCCTGAAGGGCGAGTGCGTTGATCACCGTGGCCAGCATCCCCATGGCGTCCGAGGTCGCCCGGTCCATGCCGGCGCCGGCGCCGGTGGTCCCCCTCCAGATGTTGCCGCCCCCGACCATCACCGCCAGCTCGATGCCCAGCCCGTCGCAGGTCTGCGCGATCTCCACGGCCAGTCGCTCGACGATGGAGGCGTCGATGGTCTCGTCCGAGGCGGACGAGGCCAGGGCCTCACCCGACAGTTTCAGGACGATGCGTCGCCGGTCACCCACGTGTCCCTCAGTCGCCCACCACGACCTGGGCGAACTGCGTCACCTTGGCCGGGCCGAGCAGTTTGGCGATGGTCTGTTTCTCGTCCTTGACGTACGGCTGATCGAGCAGCACCCGCTCCTTGTACCAGCCGTTCAGACGGCCCTCGACGATCTTGGGCAGCTGCGCATCGGGCTTCCCCTCGTTCCGGGCGATCTTCTCCACCGTCTCGCGCTCGGCAGCCACCTCGTTCTCGGGGACGTCCTCCCGGGTGAGGAAGCTCGGCCGGGCGAATGCGATGTGGGCGGCAATGTCGTGGGCCAGCTGCTCGGTTCCCCCTTCGAGAGCCACGACCACGGCGTTGACACCCCGGCCCGCCTGAAGGTGCAGGTAGGTGTCGACGACGCCACCGGACGGTGCCTCGATGCGGACCACCCGCCCGACGGAGATGTTCTCCTTGAGCGTGATCTTCAGGTTATCGATCTCGTCGCTCCGACTGGCGATGGCATCCTCACCCTGCTCGGCGACCAGATCCGCCAACGACGAAACCAGGGCGACGAACTCGTCGGACTTGGCGACGAAGTCGGTCTCCGAGCGGAGCTGCACGATTGACGCCGCGGCGCCGGAGCGCCCGATGGCCACCGCACCCTCCGAGGCATCACGATCGGCCCGCTTGGCCTGGCTGGCCAACCCCTTCTCCCGTAGCCGGGTGACGGCTTTGTCGAGGTCCCCCTCCGTCTCGTCGAGGGCGTTCTTGGCGTCGAGCATGCCGACACCGGTCATCTGGCGGAGCTTCTGGACATCCTTGGCGGAAAAGGCGGGCACAGTCAGGCCTCCTCGGTCGGGGCGGGCGGGGCTGCCGGCTCGGCGACCGGGGGCTCGGCCGCGGTGGTCTCTGGCGTCGGGCTCGGGGCAGTCTGCCCAGCGGGTGCGGCCTCTGCTGCCGGTGCCGGTGCCGGTGC
>CAZNLF010000168.1:0-6332 GCA_964573595.1 uncultured Acidimicrobiaceae bacterium
CCACCACCTGCTCCGATCGCCGGCGGTTCAGCAGGCGTAGTCGTCGTCGTAGGTATTGGACGCGTACTGCGTTATGAGGATTCCGCCTGACGGCAGATTGTTC
The DNA here is from genome assembly GCA_964573595.1 of uncultured Acidimicrobiaceae bacterium. Lineage (GTDB taxonomy): Bacteria > Actinomycetota > Acidimicrobiia > Acidimicrobiales > RAAP-2 > Bog-756. Next base: position 104 of record CAZNLF010000168.1, read on the forward strand.
CCGTTGGCCGATGCGTACGAATAGCCAGTCGTGCAGTTCTGCTGGGGATTTCCGGTGTACCAAGCCAGCCACAAGGGCGCTTTTGGTTGGTAGGACCCGGCAATTCCTGACCACGTCAGTGGGCTCGTATAGATCCCGACGCTGTTGATGCCTCTGAAGTGGAGCCCGTCGATGGCTCCTTCGATGAGAGAAGCATTGGCTCCCGTCGACGACCAGGCGGGGAAGCCTGGCGGAGGATTCTCCACATCGAGCCACCACGCGACGGATGTGTTGACATCGGGAATCGATGCCTTCTGGAATGCGTCCAGCGCGGCGTTGAATCCGTAGTTACAGGAAATCGGTGATGCGGTCGCATTGCATGCCGCGTCACCTGACGTCGCAGCCGTGCCGTACGTGAGGAAGATGTAGAGATTCAGGCCCCCGGCTGCCCACTCGGCCTCCTGTTGAAGGCAGCTGTTCGTTGCCCCAAACGATTCTCCGACCACTTGAACGATGCCGATGGTGTGTGGGCTTGGCGGCAAGCCACCGCACTGAAAATCAGAAACGTCATATCCGGAAGCACCGGAGGGATACGGGGACCCCGTGAACTGACCGGAGGCGTCGGCCTCGGCCATGCCGACCACCGGTTTGTTGATGACCTGTGGTGCCGACCCCCAGTAGTCGGCGTCTCCGTAGGCGGTGACGGCGCCGTTGTTGTTGGTGAACCAGTAGCCGCCGCCGTCAGCCGTGGAGGTGATGGCCACGATCGGCCGGCTCTGGGGGACGCTGCCCAGGGATCCGTAGAACGGGGCGCCGAAGGCGAACACGCCGCCGTCGGATGCGGTGAGCCAGTAGCCCCCGTTGGGGCTAGCGGTCATACCGACGATGGGCTTGTTCAGGTGGAGGCTGCCGGTCGACCCGTAGAAGTTGGCGTCGCCGAAGGAGAAGATGCCGCCGTCGGCGGCCACCAGCCAGTAGCCGCGTCCGTCCGGCGTGGACGCGATGCCGACGATCGGCTGGTTGAGCGGCCTCCCGCCCATGGACCCGTAGAAGTGGGCGTCGCCGAAGGAGAAGACGCCGCCGTCCGAGGCCACCAGCCAGTACCCGCCGCCGTCCGCGGTCGACGTCATGCCGACGACCGGTCGGTTCAAGGCGATCGCTCCGGTCGACCCGTCGAAGTGGGCGTCGCCGTAGGTGAAGATGCCGCCGTCCGAGGCCACCAGCCAGTACCCGTGGCTGTCCGAAGTACCGGCCATACCCACGACCGGCCTGTTCAGGTGGATGTCACCGGCCGAGCCGTAGAAGCCGGCCCCGCCGAAGGTGAACACCCCGCCGTCCGAGGCCACCAGCCAGTAGGCCGAGACGCCGGTGGTGGCCTTGGGAGTCGCCGCGGTCGCCCGCCCGCTCGTCGACGCCAGCACGACCGAACTGGTGAGGCCCGCCACGACGAGTGCGATGGCCAGGGCGGCAGCGACCCAGCCCCGGGACCACCGGCGCCCCGGCTCGGTGAGCGCGGCGATGTGGGCGACGTCGTCGTGGGGCGGAACTGGCATATGAGGGACTATCTCCATCCGGTCGGGAGTGTTCAAGTCGGGATGGACACACCGGAGGGCCGCCACCCTTCCCGATCGTCGTCACGAACCCGGCCGCCACAGTCTCGTTGCTGGAGGGCACCCGGTCAATAACCGGGGTGGTGCTCGAACCTGGGAGTGGCGGATAGGGTGTCGCGCTCTCGAACCATGCGAGCGTCGGCGGGTTTGTTTTCAAAATAACGTACCTTCAGTATGAAGATACCCTCAGTACGCTAAACGCGAAACAAGTTGGCCGAGGTTCCTCTTGGCGGGTCCGTCACGCCCTCAGCAGTTCGGCCACGCCGAACGCCAGATCGAGGGCCTGGCGGGCATTGAGCCGCGGATCACAGGCGGTGGTGTAGCGCTGGTGCAACTGACCCTCGACGATGTCCTCGACACCGCCCAGGCACTCGGTCACGTCGTCGCCGGTCAGCTCCACGTGCACCCCTCCCGGCCAGGTCCCCTCGGACAGGTGGGCCCGGAAGAACCCCTTCAGCTCGCCGATGATGTCGTCGAACCGCCTGGTCTTGTGGCCCCCCTCCGCCGTGAACGTATTGCCGTGCATGGGATCGCAGACCCACACCACCGGGTGCCCCTCGTCCCGGACGGCACCCAACAGCGGCGGCAGCCGGCTGTCGACGGCGTCGACGCCCATCCGGGTGATCAGGGTGAGGCGCCCGGGGGTCCGGTGTGGATTCAGCCGCTCGCACAGTCCGATGACGTCGTCGGCGCTGGCCGTCGGGCCGATCTTCGAGGCGATCGGATTGTTGATCCCGGCGAGGAACTCGCAGTGCGCACCGTCCAACTGGCGGGTCCGCTCGCCCACCCAGAGCATGTGCGCCGAGCAGTCGTACCACTCGTCGGTCAACGAGTCCCGCCGGGTCAGCGCCTCCTCGTAGTCGAGGATCAGTGCTTCGTGACTGGTCCAGAAGTCGACTTCGTGCAGTGAGTCCTCGGAGGTGAGGTTGATGCCGCATGCCGCCATGAACCGGAGGGCCCTGTCGATGCCCTCGGCGATGTCCTCGAACCGTTGCCCCTCGGCCGAGGACGCCACGAACTGCTGGTTCCAGGCGTGCACCTGGCTGAGATCGGCGAACCCACCCTTGGTGAAGGCCCGCAGGAGGTTGAGGGTCGACACGGACTGCTGGTAGGCGGCGACCAGCCGCTTGGGATCGGGGATCCGTGCCTCCGGCTCGGGCAGGTCGTCGTTGACCATGTGCCCCCGAAAGGAGTCGAGCACCCGGTCGCCGACCTGCTCGGTGGGAGATGAGCGCGGCTTGGCGAATTGTCCGGCGATGCGGCCCACCTTGACCACCGGGACCCCGGAACCGTAGGTGAGGACGATCGCCATCTGCAGGATGACCTTGAGCTTGTCGCGGATGGCATCGGCGCTGAAGTCGGTGAACGACTCGGCACAGTCGCCGGCCTGCAGGACGAAGGCCCGGCCCTCGGACGCATGGCCGAGGGCACGGGTGAGGTGCCGGGCCTCACCGGCGAAGACGAGTGGCGGGAGCCCGGCCAACTGGGCATGGACCCGCTTCAGCTCGGCTTCGTCCGGCCACACCGGCTGCTGGGCGGCCGTCTTCGTCCGCCAGGAGTCCGGGGTCCAGGATGTCGATGTCGGACGTCGTGCCACGCCAACAGCGTAAAGCCTCCGGACCTAGGCTCGGGACATGCAGCGATTTCGATTCGGTGTCCAGCTCTCATCGGCGGCTTCGGGCGACGCGTGGCGTGACGCCGCCCGCAAGATCGAGGGCCTCGGCTACTCGACGCTCTTCATCCCCGACCACTTCGAGGAGCAGTTCGGTCCACTCGTGGCGTTGACGGTGGCGGCCGAGGCCACCTCCACCCTGCGGGTCGGTTCCCTGGTGTTCGGCAACGACTACCGGCATCCGATGGTCCTGGCCAAGGAGGTTGCCACGCTCGATCTGTTCTCCGGGGGCCGGTTCGAGTTCGGACTGGGTGCGGGGTGGATGACCAGCGACTACGACCAGTCGGGCATCACCGCAGACGCCGCGGGCAGACGCATCAGCCGCATGGCGGAGAGTCTGGCCGTCATGCGGGCCCTGTGGTCGACCGGGGAGGCGAACTACGAGGGGGAGTACTACCGGATCACCGGGGCGACGGGTTATCCCGAACCGGCCCAGCGGCCCCATCCCCCGATCATCATCGGCGGTGGCGGCCAGCGGGTGCTCGGGATCGCCGCCCGTGAGGCGGACATCGTCGGGGTGAACCCCAGTCTGGCCGCCGGGTACATCGGCCCCGAGGTGCTGGCGACGACCACGGCGGAGTACTACCACCAGCGTCTGGACTGGATCCGACAGGCGGCAGGGTCACGATTCGAGAACCTCGAGCTCCAGTGCCTCACCTTCCTCGTCCAGATCGTCCCCAACCGCCACGAGGTGCTGGGCCAGCTGGCCGGCGCGATGTCGGTGACGCCCGAGCAGATCGAGGGCTCCCCGATCGCCCTCATCGGGACGACCGACCAGATCATCGACACCCTCCGCCAGCGCCGCGAGACCTTCGGATTCAACTACATCGTCGTCCACGAGGCGGAGCTCGAGGCGTTCGCTCCCGTCGTCGCCGCCCTCTCGGGGACCTAGGGTGCCCGGGGGGCCCACCCGGATCGGCCTGTTCGGCGGGACGTTCGATCCGGTGCACACCGCCCACCTGGAAACGGCCGATGCGGTGAAAACGGCGCTCGGGCTCGATCGGATGCTCCTCGTTGTGGCCAATCAGCCCTGGCAGAAGGAGGGCCTGCGACCGGTCACCCCGGCGGAGGACCGCTACGCCATGGTGGTGGCGGCCCTGGCCGGCCGGGACGGTCTCGAGGCCAGCCGGATCGAGATCGACCGGGGAGGGCCCTCGTTCACGGTCGACACCGTCCGCCAGCTCCACCGGGCGGATCCGGGAGCGGATCTGGTCATCGTGGTCGGTTCGGACGTGGTCGCCGGCCTCACCACCTGGAAGGACGAGGATTCCCTGCGCCACGAGGCCTCGCTCGCGGTGGTGAGCAGGCCGGGTGCGGACCCGGTGTCGGTGCCCCCGGGGTGGCACTGGATCGACGTACCGGTGGCTCCTCTCGACATCTCCAGCACCGAGCTGCGGGACCGCCTGGAGGCCGGGGAACCGGTCGACGGCATGGTCCCGGAGCCGGTCATGCGTTGCATCCAGCGACGGGGTCTGTACGCTACGAGGAGATGAGTGTGCGGACGACGCCGACCGGGACTGGCACGACCACATCGCCGCCCCGTCCGTACCCGAAGCCCACGGTGGACCCGACGCCGGCGGTGGATCCGGCACCCCAGGTGGATCCGGCGCCTCCGGTGGCCGACGTGGAGGATGCCCTCCCCGCCCCGGCCGTCGACGGGGATCCCGGAGCCGGGCCCCGACCGGAGCCGGCCGGCTCGGAGGACCCCCCGGCCACCGCGGACCGGTCGCCGGAGCCCGACTCGCGGGCCGAGACCAGGAGGGCGTTGCGAGCCGCCCGACGACGGCGCCGGCGGGTGATGGTGGCGTGCGGGCTGGTCATCGCGGTCTGCCTGGTCCTCACGGTCCTTATCGTGGGCATCGCCCGTGATCGTCGGCCAGGCCCCCGGGTGGTGACGCCCGGCGTGTCGATCGGCCCACCCGCCCCCGTCGGCGTCGTCACCGCTGTCCAGCAGTCCATCGAGTACCCCGGCGCCGCGGCGCCAGAAGGAGAACACCGTTGAGCGCAATGAGTGCCGTACCCGTCGTCGACCGTCGCGAGCCGTTCGTGCCCGAGGAGAGCAAGGTGGCCGCCCGGGCCGCCGATGCCAAATCCGGGGACGACACCGTGATCCTGGCCGTGGGGGAGCTGCTCGGGGTGACCGATGCTTTCGTGGTCACCAGCGGGCACAACACCCGCCAGGTGAAGACCATCGTCGACGAGGTGGAGCGCGCGGTGAAGGCGTCGGCACAGCGTCACCCGGTCCGTGTCGAGGGGCTCGACGACGCCCGGTGGGTACTGATGGACTACGGCGATTTTCTGGTGCACGTCTTCCTCGACGAGGCTCGCGACTTCTACGACCTCGAACACCTGTGGGCGGACGCGCCACGCATCGGGTGGCGCGTCCAGGAACGGATCTGACCCACCCCGACCTGGACGAAGCCCCGGTGGTGCGGCCCGGTGCGGCCCGGTGCGGCCCGGTGCGGCCGGCCCCTCAGGCCAGGGGGGCCTGTGGGGCATAGGTGGACCGTGACACCGGGCCGGGGACCTGGACCCCGCTGGCGGTAGTGACGTCGGTGGGCTGACCGGCGATCTCGAAGACGACGCCGTTCACCCCCGGCTGCTGGGTGGCCGTGAACACCACCTGGGCGATGGCCAGGGTCTGGTCGGGGCCGACCAGCGCCGACGGGTTGTCGCTGAAGTCGACGGTGGCGACGTCACCGGCCAACGAGGCGGACACCGTGATCTTCGTCGTCAGGAAGCTCTGCAGGCCGGCGCTCGACTCGGCTTGGGTGGGCCCTTCGACGAGGGCTCCGAGGATCTGGGTGAGGCTGGCCGGGACCCGGAGGTACCGGGTGACGGCGACCACGTGCTGGTCGGGAGCCACCAGGTAGACGGTCTCGGGGACGCCCACCGCGGGGGGCAGCGAGGTGGGCACGGTCGCCGGTGTGACCGGATCGAGCAGATGGAAGGGCACGTCCGCCTTGGC
>CAZNLF010000168.1:6342-6838 GCA_964573595.1 uncultured Acidimicrobiaceae bacterium
GGGAGCTGCCGGTCGGGATGCCGCACGCGGTCGAGGCCATCGTCACGGCGAAGAGGAGGACCACGATGCGCACCGTCCGCGTCCCGTTGATCATGCGGGCTCCCACGGAATCCCTCCGGATGCGAGCGGCAACTCGACGATGAACCGCGACCCACCCCCGGGAGCGTCATCGATCCTCACCGTCCCTCCGTGGAGATGCACGTGTTCGGCCACCAGGGAGAGGCCGAGCCCGGTCCCGTCGCTCGTCGCCCGCTGTCCGGCCCGGCTCCCACGGTAGAAGCGCTCGAAGAGGCGGTCCCGCTCTTGGCGGGGTATTCCCGGACCCCGGTCCTCCACGATGACCCGGATGCTGCTGGGCGCGCCGTGCACCCCCACCCCTTCGCCGCCCTCCGCCGGATCGGTACCGTCCGAACCCGCCGGGCCCTCGTCCACCGGTGGGTTGCGCTCGACCACCACCCGTGACACGCCGCCGGCATAGAGGCTGGCGTTCTCCACC
>CAZNLF010000169.1:0-6836 GCA_964573595.1 uncultured Acidimicrobiaceae bacterium
GCAGAGGATCCTCGAGCTCGTCCCGATGATCCAGAGCCGGACCGGCCTCAACGTGGCGGTGAGCGCAGGACTGCTCACCGACGACCAGGCCCGCCGGTTCGCCCAGGGAGGCGTCCACCGCTACAACCACAACCTGGAGACGGCCCGCTCGTTCTTCCCGAACGTGGTGACCACCCACACCTGGGAGGAGCGCGAGGACACGTGCCGCCTGGTGCGGGGCCACGGGATGGAGCTGTGCTGCGGTGCGCTGATCGGCATGGGGGAGACCGACGAACAGCGGGTCGAGCTGCTCGTCCAGCTCCAGGAGCTGGACCCCACCGAGGTCCCCCTCAACTTCCTCAACCCCCGACCGGGCACCCCGCTCGGGGAGGAGCAGCCGGTGGCCGCGTGGGAGGCCATCCGCTGGATCGCCCTGTTCCGTCTGGGCCTCCCCGGGGTGATCCTCCGCTATGCCGGGGGACGCGAGGTGACCTTGCGCGACCTGCAGGCGATGGGGATGACCTCGGGCATCAACGCGCTGATCGTGGGCAACTACCTGACCACCCTGGGTCGCTCCGCCGACGAGGACCTCCGCATGCTGTCGGACCTCCGCATGCCGGTCGGGTCGCTGACCGGTGTCCTCTGACCGACATGGGTACTGCTGGGGATGGCATGGGTACCGGTGACCAAGGGGAGCAGGCCGGCTTCTGCTCGGGATGTGGGTCGACGTCAGTCACGTGCACCGGGTGCAGCCGTCCGCTCGACCCGCCCCGGTTCTGCGCCACCTGTGGCAGACGCTTGACCGTGCAGGTGACGCCGGGCGGCTACCGGGCCCGGTGCCGCGACCACGGCGAGCTCGTCTCGCCCCTGTAGGGCCGCCCCGGTGGGCCGGTCCTTCGCGGATACGGCCGTGCATCGGGCCTCGACGGTACTGTCGGCACGGTACCGGGCCTCGGACCCGCCCCGGGCTACGTTGCACCCATGGGTGCACTGCTGGCGTCCACGCTCCCCCTGGCCCTGGGGGCGGCGATCAGCCCCACCCTGTTCGCACTGCAGCTGATGGTGCTCTCGGGCCGCACCAAGCGCCTCGCCCGGGGCTGGGCCCTCACCGTCGGATCGGCGCTGGTCCTCGGCGCGTTCGCCCTCCTCGGTGTCACCCTCCTCGGCCACCTGCACCGCGCCGCCCACCACCACTCGCTGCACGACGCGGTCGTCGACTTCGTCGCCGCCGGACTCCTCGTCGCCTTGGCGGCGCGGTCCCTGCACCACCGCCCCACGGCGGGCGAGGAGCACAAGGAGCGCACGGCGGGACGGTTCGACACCGCCCCCACCTACTGGTTCGTCGGCATCGGGGCGACCGGGATGGTCGTCAACTTCTCGACCCTGGTGCTGTTCCTCGCCGCCATGCACGAGATCACCCGGTCGGCGGTGGGGACCACCGGCCGCGTGGCCGACTTCGTCGTCGTCTACGTCATCACCCTGCTGCCGGTCCTCGTGCCCGTCGGGCTGGTCACCGCGCTCGGCGATCGCGCCGATCCCCCGCTGAACGCGACCCATGCCTTCCTGGCCGACCACGGCCGGGCCATCGGCACCACCGTCGAGGTGGTCTTCGCCATCTACCTGGCGGTGAAGGGCCTCGGCGAGCTGCCCTGACCCTGTCGGAGTGGGCGCGCGGGTATGCACCGGCGCTCTGACCAAGAGCGTCCCGCGCCACCGGGGGGACCCCGCCCTATGCCTGGAGCAAATACCCGCGGCAAGGCCGGGGGGTCCTGCCGGTCAGGCTCCATCTATCAGCAAGTGGCCTCATCTCGGGGACGCCAACGAAGGCGGGCACCTACCCGATCACGGTGAAGTGCCTGGACGAGACCCACTCGCACAAGACCCAAGCGACGCAGGAACTCACGCTCACCGTCGACCGGTAGGGGGTTACCCACACGACCGGATGCGCTGGTACACGGGCCGGCAGGCTGCCGGATAGCCAGGGTGCTAGCCGGCAGGGATCTTCCATCCCCGGGCTTCGGCGATCTCCTTGCAGGTGGGGCACAGCGGGTAGCGCTTGGGATTGCGGCCGGGGACCCAGATCTTCCCGCACAGGGCTTTGACCGCGGTGCCGTTGACCATCCCCTCCACCACGGACGGTCCGGCCGAGACGAAATCGCCCTTCTCGGGCTTGAACCCCTCGAGCACGATGTGGGACATGCGCTCGTGGTCGCCGTCCAGCTCCGGGTCGACCTGGGTCGGGGCGACGGTGATGCCGGTGTCGGTCATGCCCCAGGATCGCGCATCCCCGGGCCTGGTGGGTCGTCACCCGCCGACCGGCCTCTACGCTCTGTCGTATGGCCGAACGCACGTTGGTCCTCGCCTCGGGCTCACCCGCCCGTCTGCGGCTCCTCGAGGACGCCGGCTTCGAGCCCAAAGTCGTGGTCAGCGGCGTGGACGAGACCGACGTGACCGGGGACACCAGGACGGTGGTGGCGACGCTGGCGGAGCGCAAGGCACAGGCCGTCGCCGACAGCGCCGGCGACGCCGTGGTCATCGGGTGCGACTCGATGCTCGAATTCGACGGGACCCCGCACGGGAAGCCCTCCTCGGTGTCCGAGGCCCGGCAGTGGTTGACCTCCATGCGGGGCCGCTCGGGAACCCTGCTCACCGGACACTGCGTGATCGACGAGCGCACCTCCGGCCGTGTATCGGCCGTAGCGGCCACCACCGTCCGCTTCGGCGTGACCACCGACGCCGAGCTCGACGCCTACCTGGCCACGGGCGAGGCGATGGCGGTGGCGGGTGCCTTCACGCTGGACGGGCGGTCCGCCCCGTTCATCGACGGGGTGGACGGCGATGCCAGCAACGTGATCGGGCTGTCTCTCCCCCTGTTCCGCCGACTTCTGGCCGAGCTGGGCGTCGAGATCACCGACCTGTGGTCGGCCGCGCGCCGATGAACCGCCACGCGCCCCCCGGCATCACGGACCACCCCCGCTCCGTCGCACCGTCAGGCACGGTCCCGCTGCCGATGCCCGCTCTCAAGCTAGGGGCCATCGCCGTCGATCCGCCGGTGGTGCTGGCCCCGATGGCCGGTGTGACCAACATCGCCTTCCGACGGCTGTGCCGCACCTTCGGGGCCGGACTGTACGTCAGTGAGATGGTCACGGCCCGCGCCCTCGTGGAGGGGAACGCGAAGACCTTGGCCATGGCCTCCTTCGGCGAGGACGAGCCGCTCCGCAGCGTGCAGCTGTGCGGCGTGGACCCCGGGGTGATGGGGGCCGCGGTGAGCAGGCTGGTCGGCACCATCGGCGTCGACCACATCGACCTCAATTTCGGATGCCCGGCGGGCAAGGTGACCCGCCAGGGAGCAGGGGCGGCCCTTCCCGTCCACCGGGCACTGTTCCGCTCCATCGTGGCCGCCGCCGTGAGGGCCGCCGGCTCGGTCCCGGTCACCGTGAAGCTCCGGATCGGCATCGACGGGCGGCGGGTGACCTACCTCGAGGCGGGACGCATCGCCGAGGACGAGGGTGTGGCCGGCATGACCCTCCATGCCCGGACCGCCGAGCAGCTGTACTCGGGTGAGGCCGACTGGCGGGCCATCGGCCATCTGAAGGAGGCGGTGGCGTCGATACCCGTGCTCGGGAACGGCGACCTGTGGGAGGCGTCCGACGCCGTGGCCATGGTGGCGGCCACCGGCTGTGACGGAGTGGTGGTGGGACGCGGCTGCCTGGGACGGCCATGGCTGTTCCGCGACCTGGGCGACGCCTTCGCCGGGCGGCCGCGCCAGTCGCCACCCGCCCTCGGCGAGATCGCCGCCATGATGCGCACCCACGCCGAGCTGCTGTGCCGGTCGTTCGGCGAGGAGCTCGGGGTCCGCCAGTTCCGCAAACATGCCGGCTGGTACCTGACCGGGTTCCCCGTGGGACCGGTCGTCCGGCGGTCGCTGGCCGAGGCCCGGTCGCTGGCCGAGGTGCATGCCCTCGTGGACACCCTCCCCGCCGATCTGGCGTTTCCGCCCGACGCCCTGCGCATGGCCCGTGGCCACACCAACGGCCCCAGGCCGGTGCGCCTCCCCGAGGGTTGGTTGGACGACGTCGACGATCCCACGCCCCCGGCCGGCGGTGACCTCCTGGTGTCGGGCGGGTGACCGGGCCCGACGGCGCCCGGACAGCGCGACCAGGACCGGCCCGGGACGGCACACCGGCACGGGTGGCGGTCGTCGGGGCGGGCGGCTTCGTGGGCCGGCAGCTGATCCCCCATCTGACGTCGACCGGCCACGCCGTCAATGCGCTGGTGCGCAACGAGGCAACGGTGACGGCGCGACCCGGCGTCGACATCCGTCCGGTCGACGTGTCCGAGACCGAGGCGGTCACGGCAGCGCTGGCCGGCTGCCGCGCCGCCTACTACCTCGTCCATGCCATGGCCGGCGGCCCGGGCTTCGCCGAGCGGGACCGCGAGCTGGCGCGGTCGTTCGCCGACGCGGCGGTCAGTGCCGGCGTGGAGCGCATCGTCTACCTCGGCGGGCTCGGCCACGGTGACCTGTCGGAGCACCTGGCCAGCCGACAGGAGGTCGGTCAACTGCTGGGCTCGGCCGGCGTGCCGGTGGTCGAGCTCCGCGCCGCCGTGGTGCTGGGTGCCGGCAGCATCTCGTTCGAGATGATCCGCTACCTGACCGAGCGGCTGCCCATGATGATCTGCCCGAGATGGGTCAACACCAGGGTGCAGCCCATCGCCCTCGGCGACCTCCTCGAGTACCTGTCCGAGTCCCTCGAGGTCGCCCCGGGTGTCTACGAGATCGGCTGCCCGGACGTGACCACCTACCGAGAGATGATGGACACCTACGCCCGGGTCCGCGGGTTGCGGCGCCGCATCATCGTCAAGGTACCCGTGCTGAGCCCGTCACTGTCGGCCCACTGGGTCGACCTGGTCACCCCGGTGGACGACGTGGTGAGCCACTCCCTGATCGAGAGCCTGACCAACGAGGTGACGGTGCGCACCGGCGACTGCACCGATGCCGCCTTCTCGGTGCGCCCGCTCCAGGTCGAGGCGTCCATCAAGGCGGCCCTCGACGGGCAGGCCGACCGGGTGGCGGCCACGCTGTTCGAGCGGCACCACGGACTCGAGGACGGGATCTACACCGACCGATCGTCGGCCCGTGTGCGGCCCACCGGCGTGTCGGTGAGCGGTGAGGTCGCCGGGGTCGAGGCCGATCTTGACGACTGCGGGGGCCAGTTGGCCTGGTACGGATGGCCCTACGCCTGGCAGCTGCGCATCGCCCTCGGGCACCTCTTCGGCGAGGACCTGCGGCTCGGGAGGCCTCCACACATCGAGGCCGGTGCCGAGGTCGACTGGTGGACGATCGACGTGCGCGACCGGCAGACGCTGGTGCTCAGCTCCCGGTGGTTCTGCGGCGAGGCGTGGCTCGGCTTCCGGGTGTCGTCCACCCGGCCCACCCGCATCGAGCAGGTCGGGTCCCTCCGGACCAAGGGCCTGGTCGGCCTCGGGTACTGGTGGCTGCTGTTCCCGATCCATCAGATCGCCTTCAGGGCGATGGTGCACCACCGGGTGGTCCGGGCCCGGCGCATGGCACGCCGGATGTCGAAGGCCGGCCGGATCCCGTCGTCGGCCGACGTCTCCGGCTGTGGGACAATGGGGGAGGTCGATCACGCGGCGTGGGCCGCGGCCGACACGGAGGCCAGCTCCTTGTCCGACACGATCACCCCTCCCCCCTCATGATCGTCGGTTCCTCCCTCACCATCGAAATCGGCGACCGGACCCTTCTGCAGGATGCCTCCTTCGTGGTCGGCGCCGGCGAGAAGGTCGGTCTGGTCGGCCGCAACGGGACCGGCAAGTCGACGTTCATCTCGGTGATCATCGACGAACCGGGCCACAACGTGCGGTCCATGGGCAACGCCGCCATCCGGGGCACGTACGGCTACCTCCCCCAGGTGCCGGTGCCCCACGGCCTCGGCCTCGAGCCCAACGGCTTCTCCCATGTCCTGTCGGGGCGGGGGCTCGACGTGCTCGACGATGCCCTCAACAAGGCCCGCACCCAGATGGCCAAGGACCCGTCGACCGAGAACATCGAGCTCTTCTCCGACCTCGAGGAGCAGTTCCGTGAGAACGGTGGCTACGAGGCCGAGTCGACCATGGCCCGTCTGGCCGACGGTCTCGGACTCCGCCAGGAGCTCCTGCTCGAGGACATCGAGAGCCTGTCGGGCGGCCAACGCCGGCGCGTCGACCTGATCCGGATGCTCTTCCAGGGACCGGACACCATGATCCTCGACGAGCCCACCAACCACCTGGACCTCCCGGCGAAGCGGTGGCTGATGGAGGAGCTGGAGCGGTTCCCCGGGGCCATCCTCGTCGTGAGCCACGACCTCAAGCTGCTGGACCGCTCCATCAACAAGGTCCTGCACCTGTCCGACGGCCGGCTCCACGAGTTCAAGGGCACCTACTCCTCCTACATGGTGCAGCTCGAGGCCGATCAGAGCCAGCGTGAGCGCGCCGCACTGCTCGAGGGACGGGAGATCAAGAGACTGTCGACCCTGGCCGACGCCATGCGTGGCAGCACCAACCGTCGGGCCCGCATCGCCAAGTCGCTGGACAAACGGGTGGAGCGGTTGGAGTCGGCCAAGACCGAGGTGCACAAGCGGGAGAAGAAGAGCTCTTTTCGACTACCCACGCCGCGCCGGTCGGGGGAGGTGCCGCTCCGCGCCACCGACCTCCGCGTGCGCTACGGCGATGCCACCGTGCTGGACCATGTGGACTTCCACTGCCGCCGGGGTGATCGCATGGTGATCATCGGGCGGAACGGGGCGGGCAAGTCGAGTCTCCTGCGCTGTCTGGCCGGCGTGCAGGAGCCGACCGACGGC
>CAZNLF010000170.1:0-5077 GCA_964573595.1 uncultured Acidimicrobiaceae bacterium
ACGGTCACCCGGTTGTCCGGCCGGGGCAGGTCCTCGGTGGTGAGCCACCAGTCCACCGCGTGGTCGGCGACGTCGGTCAGGGTCCAACGGGGGGCCAGCAAGGTCAGCCCGGGCTCCTCCCCCTTCATCGCCCCGGCGTTGGACTTCCCGACCATCTGGATGTTGCCGAGGGGCCAGGGGCGGTCGGGACCGGCGAAGTAGAAGTCGTTGATCCCGAGCGTCTTCTGGAAGACGGTGTCGTTGGGTTCCTTGCCCAGCGACACCACCGCCTTGCAGTTGTGGAACATGTAGTTGCGACCGACCTGGTCCGAGCCGTTGGCCAGACCGTTCGGGTGGGCGTCGTTGGCCGAGTTCAACAGGAGCTTGGCGCTGTTGGAGGCGCCCGCCGCCACCACGACGATGTCCGCCTCGTAGACCTCGCGGTCCCCGTCACGGTCGACCACGACTCCGGTGACGGACCGGCCGGTCGGATCGGTGTCGAGCCTGGTCACCGTGGCCCGGGTCAAGAGGGTGACGTTCGGTGACTCGAGGCTCGGTCGCACCGCCATGACCTCGGCATCGGCCTTGGCGTGGACCAGGCACGGATAGCCGTCGCACCACGCACAGCGGATGCAGGTGCTGCGGTTGCGATCGGACTCGTCGAGCAGGATGCCGCACGGAGCGGAGAACGGGTGGTACCCCTTGGCCTGGAGGGCGTCGTAGATCTCCTGGAGACGAGGCTCGTGGCTGACCGCCGGCTCCGGGTACGGCTCGGAGAACGGGCCCTCCGTCGGGTCCTCGCCGTGGTTCCCGTGGACGGCGTAGAGCCTCTCGGCCTTGGTGTACCACGGCTCGAAGTCGTCGTAGCCCACCGGCCACGCCGGCGAGAGGCCGTCGGCGTGGCGGATCTCACCGAAGTCCTCCGGTCGGAGCCGGTAGAGGGCGGCGCCGTACAGCTTGGTGGCACCACCGACGAAATAGTGGACCTGGGGCTGGAACGCCTTGCCGTCCCCGTCGTACCACGTGTCCTCGGAGATGTACCTCCCGTCGACGAACACCTCGTCCGGAGACCAGTTCTGCATCTCCCTCGGGAGGAAGTCGCCCCGCTCGAGCAGGAGAATTCGCTTTCCGGACGATCGAAGAGTGTGGGCCAGCGTGCCGCCGCCGGCCCCGGTCCCGATGATGATGACGTCGAAGTGGTCGGGCATCAGACTTCCTTTCGTTGGCAGACGGGTCTCACGTTGCATGAACGACCGGGACGAGCCGCCGGCCAGCGGGGCGTTGACGTCGGGCGATACCAACGGCCAGCAGGCCCATGACGGCGGCGAGGACAGCGGCCACCCGGAAGATCGATGCGAGGGACACTGCGCTCTGGAGCACCCCGCCCCCGAACGCCGCCAGCCCGTAGCCGAGCTGGTATGCGGCGATGAGCCACCCGGCCGCCAGCTCCACCAGGGTGGGGAATGTGGACTCCCCGTAACCGACGGTCATGGGGAAGAAGCCGGAGCAGGCGAATCCACCGAAGGCGAACACGAGAATGCCCGCCGTCGCGGTGTGCGCGGTCGGCACGAGCAGGAGGGCGGCAGCCATGGCCCACGGCAGGACGACGTAGATGGCGGTCGAGCGGACCCACTTCGCGCTCACGGCGATGAGCAGTCGGCCGATGGTCACCGATGCCCAGAAGGCGGCCAGCGCGTTGTTGGCCGAGGTCGCCTTCACCCCTTTGCCCACCAGCAGGGTGGTCCCCCAATTGCCGAACATGGTCTCCCCGATGCCGTACAGCACCAACGCAGCGGCAAAGAGCCAGAACAGCACGGGCATGCCTCCCGAAGACTGCTTCGCAGCGGATTCCGGCACCTCCATGGGCTGCAACAGGGCCGACACGACGAGCACCAGCAACCCCGCCGCGGCGATCAGGGGGAGATACCACCATGCTCCGACGTCGAGGAAGATCGCGATCAGGAGCGGTGACAGCGCCGTCCCGAGGCCGAGCAGGACGTTCAACCCGGTGAGGGCGACGTCCCGGCGATCGGGCATGAACGCGCCGGCATAGGTGCTGATCGAGCTCAACGTGAGCCCGAACCCCAGGCCGAGCGAGGCGGTGGCGACGAGCAGCATCGGGTAGGCGATCGCATCGGCCCGGAGTGGATCGCTGCCCACCAGCAGGCTCATGGCGGCCGTGTCGGCAATGAGCCCTGCGATCAACACTCGCTTGAGGCGGAAGCGGCGGGCCAGTGTCGGCATGGCCAGCGACCCGGCGATCGCCATGATCACCTGCGGAAGGAACAGGAGCCCGTAGCGCCCCTTGGAGAGGTCGTAGCCGGTCGAAGACTGTAAGACGCTGGCGGCAGCCGGGAAGGCGACCAGGCTCAGCCCTTGGAACAGGCCGATCGAATACACGGTGACGATCTCGAGACGTCGTCCTGTCCCCCCTTGGGCGGTGCCGGGCGTCGCACCGGACACGTTCGACTGGCTGTCGGGACCCCCGTCGGCCGGTCCGCTCATTGTCCCCGCCCGGGGGTCGGCGGTCCCCCTGACTCCTTCCCTCCGACCTCGTGGTCGTCGGGTTCCCCCGTCCAGCCGGTCGCCTCCACCACCGGGAACGGGTTGGGCTGCACCGTCTGTTTGACCTGGTCGGGGAGGCTCAGGTCACCGCCGGTGTGGGCGGTGCTGAAGTCCCGTTCCGCACGTCCGCGACCGACCATCGAACGGAGCCACTTCAGCACGGTCGAGAATCGGTTGCCGAAGCCGTTCAGGAAGGCCAGGTGGACGAACATCCACACCACCCAGCCGGGGAACCCGCTCAGGTGGATGCCCTTGACGCTGGCGACGGCGCGGAACCGACCGATGGAGGCGACGCTCCCGAGGTCGCGGTAGCGGAACGCCTTCACCGGTTGGTCCTTCATGCGACGCAGGACGGTGTTGGCGGCGTGGAGGCCGCCCTGCATGGCGACCTCGGCCACGCCGGGCAGGTCATCGACGGTGGCCATGTCCCCGACGGCGAACACCTCGGGGTGGCCGGGGAGGGTCAGGTCGGGGAGCACCTCGATCCGGCCGGCGCGGTCGACGGACGCGCCGGCGGCGTCGGCCAGCAGTCCGGCCAGCGGCGAGGCCTGGACCCCGGCCGCCCAGATGGTGGTCCTGGCGTCGATCCTCGAGCGGCCGTCCGCCAACTCCACGTCGACACCGCCGGCGTCGACCCCGACGACCCGGGCGCCCATGCGCAGGTCGACACCCAGGTGCTCGAGCTCCTTGGTCGCCTTGCCCGAGAGCTGGTCGCCGAACGTGGCCAGGGGCTCCTTGCCCCCGTCGACCAGGATGACCCTGACCGAGGCGGGCTCGAACGTGCGGAACTCGCCCTTCAGGCTCCGGGTGGCGAGCTCGCGGACCTGTCCGGCCAGTTCGACACCGGTCGGGCCCGCACCGACGACGACCACCGTCAGCCAGTGGTCCCGCTCGGTCGGGTCGGACGCCAACTCGGCCATCTCGAAGGCCCCGAAGATGCGCCTCCGCAGTTCGAAGGCGTCGTCCAGGGTCTTCATCCCGGGGGCGAAGAAGGCGAACTCCTCGTGCCCGAAGTACGACTGGGTGACCCCTGCAGCCACGATGAGGCTGTCGTAGGGATACTCGACCGCCATGTGCCCGGCGACGGTGGCGTGCACCACCCGGCGCTCGAGATCGAAGCCGTCGACCTCGGCGAGCTGCACGCTGACGTTCTTGGCGCGGCGGACGACGTGCCTGAGCGCAGGGGCGATCTGGCCCGGTGAGAGCATCCCGGTCGCCGTCTGGTAGAGGAGCGGCTGGAAGAGGTGGTGGTTGCGCCGGTCCACCAGCGTCACGTCGACCGGCCTCCCACCGAGGAGGCGGGCTGCGGGCAGTCCTCCGAAACCACCGCCGACGATCACGACCCGAGGCCGGCGGGCGATCCCCTCCTCCGGTTCAGTGGCGGGCGCCCCGGCCACGCCGGCCACGCCGGCAGCGCCGGTGGTGCCAGCAGCGCCGGGCCCCTCCTGTCCGGTCACCGTCGAGCCTCACGGGGGCCGGACCCTGGGGTGCTGCGTGATGGGTATCCCACGGGGATTCCCGCTCCTCAGAGACCCGGGCTGCTCTGCATGATGCCGCCGTCGGCGAAGATGGTGGTGGCGGCCAGGTAACTGGCCCCCGGGCCGGCCAGGAAGGCGACCACGCTCCCGATCTCCTCCGGCTTGGCCATGCGGCCGATGGGGATGGCGGCATCGAGCTTCTTCAGGGCGGCCGGGTCGTTCATCGTGGCGGTGTTGATCGGGGTCTCGACCGCGCCCGGCCCGACGCCGACCACCAGCACGTCGTAGGGAGCCAGTTCGACCCCGGCCGTGCGGGTGAGCATGCGCATCCCCCCCTTGGAGAGGCAGTACGCCGTGTTGCCCGGCATGGGCCAGTCCTCGTGCACCGAGGTCATGTTGATGATCCGTCCACCGTTGCCCTGGGTGATCATCTGCTTCGCCGCCAGCTGCGTCCCGAAGAAGGCGCTCTTCAGGTTGATGTCCAGCACCCGCTCGTACTGGGCCTCGGTGGTGTCGAGCACCGACGTCCGGGTCTCGATGCCCGCGTTGTTCACCATGATGTCGAGTCGGCCGAAGGTCTTCACGGCCGTGGCGATGAGGGTCTCGAGGTCCGAGACCTTGCTCACGTCGGCCTCGACTGCGGTGACCTGGTCCCCCAGGGCACGGACCTGGCGCTCGAGGGCCTCGGTGGCATCCGGGTCCGCCACGTAGTCGATGACGATGGACGCACCTTCGGCCGCCAGTGCCAGCACGACCGCCTTGCCGATGCCGCTGTTCCCGCCGGTGACGATGGCCACCTTGCCATGGAGGGTCATATCCAGCCCTTTCGCCGTGTTCCGTGATTGACATCCCGTCACCGGCAACGGTAAGTGACGGGTGGTCACGATGTCCTCATCCGCATCGGGTGATTGCTCGGCAGCCCGGCCATCCGGGCCCGACCGGGTCGGGTCCGGGCTCCGGGCGGCGACGTCGGTGACCGTACCAAATCATCCGTCGAGGATGACGACCGACGGCCTCGACGATGGCAGATTGGACAGTGGGCTGCGGCGTCGAAC
>CAZNLF010000170.1:5177-6817 GCA_964573595.1 uncultured Acidimicrobiaceae bacterium
ACCTCGGCAGCCCGGACGGCGCGAAGCTGGCGGGGCCGTACAGGTCCGGCTGGTTGGGGCCGCCGACAGCGGGGGCGCACCGATCTCTGCCCACTCCGAGCAAGGAGCACATCGACCATGAGCGACTTCCCTCCGATCGCCGAATACGCCTTCCTCTCCGACTGCGAGAACAGCTGCCTGATCGCACCCGACGGGTCGGTCGAATGGCTGTGCCTGCCCCGTCCCGACTCGCCGAGCGTGTTCGGGTCCCTACTCGATCGGACGGCCGGTTCCTTCCGCCTCGGGCCCTCGAACACCAAGGTCCCCCACCACCGCCGCTACGTGCCCGGGACCATGGTGGTGGAGACGACCTGGCACACCCCCACCGGCTGGCTGGTGGTCCAGGACCTCTTCGTGGTCCGCAAGGTCGACGGGGGGACCCGTCGACCCGACTACCGACGGGCTCCGTCCGATGCAGCCGCCGCCGGAGTCCTGCTGCGCACCGCGCGATGCATCGCCGGCAAGGTCGAGATCGAGGCCAACTGCGTGCCCCTGTTCGACTACGGCGTCGACATCGGCCAGTGGGCCTATGACGCGGACGGCTACGACTCCCTGAGCGTCCGGGCCGGAGACGGTGGGCTGACGCTGTCCCTGGAGAGCAGTCTCCAGTTGGGTGTCGCCGGCGCCCGCTGCTACGGGCGCACCAGTCTCACCGAGGGAGAGGAGAGATTCATCGCCCTGACCTGGGGGGGATCGCCGCCGACCTCCCAGGAAGAGGCCGACGGCGACGTCGCCTCCACGGTCACCTACTGGCGCGACTGGCTGGCCACGGGCACGTTCCCCGACCACCCGTGGCGACCGTACATCGAGCGCAGCGCCCTCACCCTCAAGGGCTTGAGCTATGCCCCGACCGGGGCGATCATGGCGGCCTCCACGACGTCCCTGCCCGAGACCCCGGGCGGGGCGCGCAACTGGGACTACCGCTACACGTGGATCAGGGACACCGGCTTCATGCTCCGTGCCCTGTACCGCCTGGGCTTCGACTGGGAGGCCCTCGAGTACTTCGCCTTCGTGCTCGAATCCGTGGCCCAGGGCAAGCTCGACCAGCCCTTCGAGCTCCAGATCATGTACGGCATCGGCGGCGAGCGCGACCTCACCGAGCGGATCCTCGACCACCTGTCGGGCTACGACGGGGCCCGTCCGGTCCGGGTGGGCAACGGAGCGTGGGACCAGCACCAGAACGACGTCTGGGGGATGCTGCTGGACGGCGTCCACCAGCACCTGAAGCGAGGCGCGGCCCAGATCGTCCACCCGGTGTGGGAGGGCCTCGCCGGACTGGTCGATGAGGCACTGTCCGCCAGCGGGAATCCGGACCAGGGAATCTGGGAGATCCGCGGCGAGCCACAGCATTTCACCGCCTCGGCCGTCCTGTGCTGGGTGGCGGCGGACCGGGGTGCCGAAATGGCAGCCGGGCGCGGCGACTCCGAGCGGGCCGACCGCTGGCGCCAGGGGGCGGACGAGCTGAAGAGAGAGATCCTCTCCAAAGGAGTCGACGAGAAGGGGCGGTTCCGCCAGGCCTACGAGAACGACGAACTGGATGCGTCGCTGCTCCTCATCCCCATCATGGGCTTCCTGGCTCCCGACGACGAACGGGTGAAGGC
>CAZNLF010000171.1:0-6791 GCA_964573595.1 uncultured Acidimicrobiaceae bacterium
CGCCGGCGTCGTAGGCGGCGGCCAGGCAGTCCTCGGCCAGGCTGCCGGCCAGCTGCGGCCCGAAGGTGACCCATGACCCGAACGAGAGCACGCTCACTTTCAGTCCCGTCCTGCCCAGGCGGCGATACTCCATCTCCACTGCACTTCCTCCCCGTGCTCGTCTGCCCCGATCCTAAGGTGCTCCGGCCGACACCCGGGCAGCGCCGCTCAGGAGGTGGGGCCGACCACGGTGACCAGGGTGCCGATGGGGGTGAGGGGCCACACCTGTGCTGCCTCGGCGACGGGCATCTCGACGCACCCGTTGCTCTGGTAGGAGCCGTACGTGGCTCGCACGAATCCGTGCAGCGCGTCACCACCGTTGAAGTAGCTGGCCCACGGGACCGCCGGGTCGTCGTAGGTGGAACCGTCCGGATTCGTGCCCTGCATCCGCGAGCTGACCACGTGCTCGAAGACCGGATAGGTGCCGGCAGCGGTGTCGGCCCCGGGGGCGCCGGTGTTGACGGCGATGTTGACGATGGTGGGTGTGCCGTTCTCGAACAGGGTCAGTGCCTCGGGGAGCTGCTTGGAGACGAACACGTACGTGTAGGGATCGGCGTTCGTCTTGCCGGCGGCCAGGTCGCCGAGGAGTGCGCTCCAGACGCTCGAGCCGGCCAGTCCGTCCACGGTGAGCCCGCTCTGGTTCTCGAAATTCATGACGGCACCCTTGGTGATCACGTTCTCCGAACCCTCGCTCCACAGGGACGTCAGCGATGCCGGCAGGTTCGGCCACCGCCACGCGAAGTTGCCGTCCTGGGCGGTCGTCGCCTCGGCCGGGGAGATCAGCGGACCGGCGGGGGTGAAGGAGAGGGGGAGGTAGCCGAGTTGGGCGAGGAGCTGCTGCAGCCGCTCGGTGCTCCCCTGGGCGACCGCGAACGATACGGTTACCGGCTTGGCCAGCGTCGCACCGCTCGTGCTGTGGGGTCCGGCCGCCCCCGACGGAACGGTCAACGTCTCGGTGGTGGTCGGCACGAACGGTGCCGCCGCGGCGAAGGCGAGGGTCGCGGGGCCGACCTTGTGCCAGGTCCCTTCGACGGGCGGGTCGAAGCTCGGCTGGCCCAGTGCGGTTCCGACCGCCGACGACAGCTGGACGGTGACCGTCTGGTCCGAGGGCACGTCAGTGGCACCGCCGGCGGGCGTGGTGGCCGCCACCGTGAAGCTCTTCACCGCCCGATTCCCCACGGTGGCAGTGGTGTGGCCGGCCTGGGCCGAATGGCCGGTGGCCGCGTGCCTACCGGCCACGAACGCAACGGCTCCGACGGCGACCACGACCACGACGGCAAGGACCAGCCAGACGGTCCTCCGCCGCCTGGGCGGTGGCTTGAGAATGGTGTACTCGATCGTTACCCCTGCTTCCAGATACTCGGGACGGGAAGGGATCGCCCCGCGGATCGGCCGGACTTCCCTTCCCATTCGAGGGTAGTCACTGGCGGCCCGTTTGAGCATTCATCCGCCGCAGTCCCTGGGCCCCGGGGCGTCGCACGGCCGTCAACCTGGGTGCAGCGGTCACCGACGCCCACCGGTCCGCCCTTCCGGCCGGGCGCCCACCGGTCCGCCCTTCCGGCCGGGCGCCCACCGGTCCGCCGTCCGCCTGGCCGCGGTCCGGTCTCAGAGCAGCCGGCCGGTGGCGCTGTCGGGGCTTCCCCCGAAGTACCGGTCGAGCACCTGCTGGAAGAGTTGCGCTCCGTCGTCCGCGCGCAGGAACACCGTCATCGAGGAACGCAGCTTCTGGGCGTCGACACTCCCGAAGATGTGCTCCGCGCTCGCCGCCGCGCTCGCGGCCACCATTCCGGTGCATTCCATCAGGCGCGGCCCGAGCAGCGGGTGGTCGAGATAGGCGCGGGCCTCGTCCAGCGACGAGAGTGCGAACCGCTTCGACGTGGCACTCCTTCCCAGTCCGGCGATCTGAGGAAAGACGAACCACATCCAGTGGCTCTGCTTCCGGCTCCGACGCAGCTCTCCGACCGCCCGTTGGTAGGTGCCGTGGGCCTCCTGGGCCGTGACGAACCGCTCCAGGCGGTACGGATCGGACAGCACCATCCGGTGCCCGTTCTGCCAGTGCCCCTACTGTCCGCCCGGGAGCTCCCGCAGGGCGGGAACCACCCGGCCGGCCAGCTGTGAGACCCAGGTCGCCGGGTCGGGCCCGGGTGGGGACACCCACACCGTCCCGATCCCGAGCGCCGCGTAGACGCCCATGTCGGCGATGAAGGCGTCCACATCGGCGGACGGATCGGCGTTCCAGATGATGGTCTTCTCGATGGTGGCGGGATCACGGGCCTCCGCCTGGCAATGGCGATCGAGCACGTCCAGCTTGTGGGCCACCACCGACGGGTCGCCGGCGAAGAGATTGCAGGCGTCGGCGTACCGGGCCACCAACAAGAGGGTCTTGGTCTCGCCGCTGCCGCCGATGAGGATCCGGGGGCCGGCGCTCTGGATCGGCGGCGGGGAGCAGATCGTCTCCGCCAGCTGATAGTGCCGTCCCTCGTAGGGCCCGTCGTCGTCGCTCCACATCTGGCGACAGATCTGGAGGGCCTCCTCCAGGCGTTCGAACCGTTCGCTCAGTGGAGGGAACGGCACGCCGAGCCCGAGGTGCTCACGCTCGTACCATGCCGCCCCGATGCCGAGGAAGGCCCGGCCGCCCGACAGCACGTCGAGGGTGGTCACGATCTTGGCCAGCAGCCCGGGGTGCCGATAGGTGACACCGGTGACCAGCGTGCCGAGGGCGATCCGCTCGGTCTGGCCGGCCAGGAACCCGAGGGAGGTGTAGCCCTCGAGCATCGGGTCCTGCGAGGTGGCGAGCTGTTCCATCTGGAACCAGTGGTCCATCAGGGTGAAGGTCGAGCAGCCACCCTCCTCGGCGGCGCGGGCGGTGGCCGCCAGTGTGGGCGCCAACGACTCCGGCCCGCCCGGCAGGGTGAAATTCGGAAAATGCACGGCGAGGTCCATGCCGTGCACCTTAGGGTCTTCGACCGTCGTCATCGCCGGGCGGGGGAGTGGTCCGGTGGGAGCACTCCCTCCCAGCGAATAGGGCGTCTCCCACTCTTCGCCGGCACCGAACCTGTCGATAGCACGGACAGGTGACCGGCACTGCGGACCGATGACCGGCAACGGTGAGGGAGTCGGACATGGTCAGAACGGGCAATCCGGACGGTGGGGCCTCGGTCGCGACGATCGAGGAGTCCCGTCCGTCCGGGCTCATGGACGAGGTGGCGGAGTACGAGGGTCCCGGACAGGCTCCGAACGCCTTCATGGTCGTCGTCGACGACGAGGGGCTGCTCATCTATGCGAGCCTCGTCGCCCTCGCCGCGTTCGGGCTCTCCCAGGGGGACGCCATCGGAACCAGCCTCTTCCGCTACGTGGAGGCGGGCGACCTCGAGCGCGTGCTCGTACACCATTCCATGGTCCTGCAGTCCCCCGAGACGGTCGTGGCCGACTCCGTCCACATCGTCTCGTCGACGCACGAGGCCAAGACCTTCGAGATCGAAACGTCGAACCGCCTCCAGCACGCCCACGTCACCGGCATCGTGATGAGGGGGAGGGAGGTGACCGAGCGCGACCGGTTCCGATCGAACCTCCGCACGAGCCTCGATCAGGGGAGCGACGCGGTCGCCAAGGTCATCCACAGCTACGATCCCTTGACCGCGGGCCATCAACGGCAGGTGACCGACATCGCCGCCGCGGTCGCCCTCGAACTGCAACTGGGCAGCGACGCCGTCCGGGGGATCGAGGTCGCCGCAGCCCTCCACGACATCGGGGAGATCGCCGACACGTCGGGCGCGCTGACCCGCCCTGGCGCCCTCACCGGGCCGGAGTTCGCCCTGGTAAAAATCCATGCGGAAGCCGGAGCACAGATCGTGTCCGGGATCAGCTTCCCGTGGCCGGTCGCCGACATGATCCGCCAGCACCACGAACGGCTCGACGGTTCCGGCTATCCCAGCGGGCTGAGCGGGGACGAGATCCTCCTCGGGTCGCAGGTCATCGCCGTGGCCGACGTGGTCTCGGCGATGTCCTCACACCGCCTGTACCGACCGGCCGTCGGGGTCGACGCCGCCTTGGCCGCAGTCGAGATCGGGAGGGGCCGCCAGTTCCGCACCGATGTCGTCGATGCCTGTCTGCGCCTGTTCCGCGAGAAGGACTTCCATGTCAGGCCGGTCGGCTTCGAGTGATCTGAGCGGCCCGCGGCGAGCTCAGGCCGGGCCGGGCACCGAGTGTGGGGGCCGGTCGATCACATAAAGATGGCTGGGCCCGCGATCACTCGGGTCCTCCGAGTCGAGCATGCCGCTCCACGTGCGTCGGAATCCTGCTCCCTCGAGAGCCCGCCAAGAGGCCCGGTTACCCTGTTGCACGGCCACGACGACTACCGAGATGTCCGGGTACCGGCCCCATGACTCCTCGACGAATCCCGCGATCATCCGACGACCGAAGCCACGTCCCGTCATCGACGGCTCACCGATGAGGTAGTCGATGCCCGCCGCAGGAGCCCGTCCGATCCCGACGGAGACGGTCGACCGCCAGTCCGGGTTGTCGTGCAGGCAGTAGCGCTGCAAGAACCCGATCGGCTCCTCGTCACGGCACGCTATGAACGCCTCCGTCTCGTCGGATCCGTCGATGACGGGGCCATAGGTCGACGTGACCTCGGCCAGGTCGGAACCCTCCGACCACCACCGGGCCACGTGTGGCCGCGCCAGCCACTCCGCCAGCAGGGCGAGGTCCCCCACCACGATGGGTCGGTAGGTGATCGGTACCGTCGGTCAGCTACCCATCAGTTCGGTTCGCCTGGGAGCCGGCCCTTCGGGGATCCAGGAGATCAATGCTCGACGAGCCGGCACGTGCCCTATCTTCCGGGGGCCCGGTCAGGGTGCGGAACCGGCCGCAGATCCAAGTCGTCGACGTAGGCGAAATCGGCTGGATTGCAGGTGAACAGCGGAAGATCGTTGGCCAGCGCCACGGCTGCAATCATCGCGTCGTAGGACCGGGCCCCGGTCTTGCGCCCGGCACGGTTGAGCGATGCGGCGACACGCCCGAACGCTCGTGCTGCTGCGGCATCAAAGGGGAGTGGGTCGAAGTCCGCCTCGGCCTGTTGCAGACGAAGTTGGCGTGTCGCCTGCTCCCCTGGGTTGGACGCCACGAGGGGGCCGACGGAGAGCTCCGCGAGGGTGACCGCCGTGATGAGCGGTTCAGGTGGGAGGGACGAGGGGTCATCGATCCGCTCGAGCAGAACCACGGTGCTGGTGTCGAGGACCCCTCGGTTCGGGTTGTTCACAGCGACTGGTCGATCACGGCGTCGATGTCACGGCGCAGCGCGTCCGGGTCCATCGTCGGCAGGTGCGACCACCGCTCGATGAGCACGCTGGCGGAGAGGGGCTCACGCTCGAGGGGGACCAGGAGCGCCACCGGCCTACCGTCCCGGGTCACGGTCATCCGCTCGCCGTGTGCGACACGGTCGACCATGTCACCCCCGTGGTTGCGCAGCTCACGAATTGAGATCTCGATCACGAACTGACTGTATCACGCGTGATACAGCTGCTGGCCAGTCAATCTGAGGCCGGTTGGTTTGATCGGGTGCGGAGCAGCGGTAGAAGCGCACGCAGGATCGCGCCGCGAATCCGCCCGTTGTGACCCTGCGGCCACTGAACAGCAGGTCGCGCGAAGCTTCTCCGGATGAGTAGCCGGAGTGAGCGGTGGTTTGGGCATCTGCCTATAGACGATCCGTTATAGGATACCGTCATGACCAAGACCGCCCCGGTTGCCGGAGCAGTGCTCCGTAGCGCTCGCCTACGGGCCCACTTGTCCCAAACCGATCTTGCCCGACGGGCCAACGTCGCCCAGAGTGTGGTGAGCGCGTACGAGTCCAGCCGGCGCGAGCCGGCCTTCAGCACGTTGGCCCGGCTGGTCGCCGCCACCGGTCACCGGCTGGTGGTGGAACTGGAGCCCGATGGCCGGTCGCGCCCAGGTCTTCCCGACACGCCGCTCGGTCGCCGGCTCCGAAGAAGCAGGACGGCGGTCCTCGCCGCGGCCCGTCGCCACGGAGCGAGCAACGTCCGAGTGTTCGGCAGCGTGGCGCGAGGCGAGGACGGTCCAGACAGCGATGTCGACCTTGTCGTCGACCTGGCTCCTGGCACCGGCCTCGTCGGATGGAGCAAGCTCGAACGCGAGCTTGCTCAGGTGCTGGGGACGTCGGTCGACGTCGCTCCATCCGACAGCCTCCGACCCGTGGTGCGGGATGCCATCGACGCCGAAGCGATCCCGCTTTGACCCGATCCGATCGGGAGTGGCTGGAGGACATCGTCAATGCCGTCGAGGCTGTCCGGAGCCATCTCCAGCGGGGAGGCCTGGACGACGGTCTCGTCTTTGACGCCGTCCGACTTCGATTGATCGAGATCGGAGAGGCGGTCAAGCGGATCGACACGCCTCTCCTCGAGGCGGAGCCTGAGGTTGCCTGGCAGGACGTGGCCGGCATGAGGGATCGGTTGGCCCACCACTACTTCGACACGTCGCACGCCATCGTCCAGGCGACCATCGATCACGATCTACCGGTGTTGCTGGCAGGGGTGGAGCGTCTTCTTCGCGACACCACGTGAGCTGAGGGAGCTCGCAGCGGTGAGGTTATTGGGATGCGGCACATCTGGAAATCCGGTTGAACGCGAAAGGCCGGCCCGATTGGCCGGCCCGATGTGTCAAGGCCGGCCCGATGTCGGCCCGATGAACAGAAGTTGAATCATTGAGGGAATTCCGAGTGGAGTACCACCACCTCC
>CAZNLF010000172.1:0-6776 GCA_964573595.1 uncultured Acidimicrobiaceae bacterium
GTTGGGCACCGACCACGTGGGCGACGGTACCGCCGGCCGCCGAGGAGAAGCCGTCGACCTGCTGACGCTCGTGGTGGATGGCGGCGGTCGGGAGGCCGCCCGCCCCCCCGCCCCCGGTCAGCCGGCAGTCCTCGTGGCAGGTGGTGACCGCGGGAATGGTGGTGAAGAGCTGTGAGACGGTGATCGGCTGGATGATCGGGTTCGCCGTCAGCGCGTCGAGGAGCGCATCGACGAAGGTGGGATCGTCGGACCACGAGGACGGGGCCATGGCGACGGTAGCCCTCGGGGTGTCGTCGTTCGGCTTTTCGTAGTAGATCTGGGCCAGCTCGGCCACCAGCTGGTGTGCGGCCAGCACGGGATCGCCCGGCGATCCGTTGAAGCGCTCGGACAGGTCGGCACTGGCGGCGACCGCGGTCACGGCCGACCCCCGGCCGGACACCACGGTGAACGGCTCGACGGCCGAGCCGTTCGTCGGGGGAGAGGCGACGGAGCCGGACGGCACCACGACCTGGCTGTACCCGTCGCCCTGCAGCTGGTCGAGCGCGGCGGCGTCGAGGGTGTCGTCGGTGATCCAGGCACCGAGCCCTCCCGTGCCGGACTGGTCCCCGGCCGGGCGCGAGGTCAGTGTGGACAGGAGGCTCGTGCCCCGGGCGATCTGGAGGGAGAGTTCGCTGCTCAGTCCGGCCGCCACCAGCTCCGAGGCGTTGACGGGTGTGAACGGGCTGGAGGCGATCTGGTAGTCGGACGGGTTCGCGGCCATGACGGCCAGCTGCTGCACGGTTGCCCTGGTCGCGCTCGACCCGGGCAGGGCGTCGACGGTCTGGGGGCTCGCCTCCAGGGTCAGTGGCACCGGCGGGCGCCTGGTGGCGATGGACTCCACCGTCCCGGCGATGCCGGCGGTGGCCGCGGGCGACAGCGGGGCCAGGGCGGCCGAGGGATGGTCGACCAGCTGGTGGGACGGGGGAGCGGTGGCCGGGCCGACCGTGGCGTGGAGGGGGAGCACCAGGGCTACCTGCAACCTCTGGGTGCCGGGTGTGGGATCGGTGTACACGAGGTGGGTGGTGAACCCACCGGTCGACTGCCCGCTCGCCAGGTTCACGAGCTCGACCCTCACCGGGTAGACGCCCGCCGGACTCGGGCACTCACCGCCGGACGCGGCCAGTTGGATGGTGAACGTGCCCGGAGCGCTGGCCGCCGCCGCCCCGACCGTCACCGGTATGGAGAAGTCGACCTGCCCGGTGGGGGTGGTGGGCAGCGAGCTCAGCGGGATCGGTGCATGGGTCGAGGTGACCACGCCACCCGACGGCAGGCTCGAGGTGACCGACTGGTCGAACTCCGACACGCTGGTCAGGCAGTCGTAGACCGTCACCGACAGGCCGAGCTGGCTGGTGGGCACCGAGGTGCGGCCGGTCCGCAGCTTGAGGTCGAACTGTTGGCCCGGCGCGACCCACGGCGTCTGTTCGTCCAGGACGAGCGCCGGTGCCGCTGCGGAGGAGGTGGTGGCGACAGGTCGCGTGCGGGCGTCGGCCGCACCGGCGGAACCGCCGGTCGGCGCGAACGGGGACGCCACGGCGATGGCGACGAGCGCCACGGTGGCCAAGAGCCCCCACCGACCGCTTCGGTGTCCGGTCGACCTCGCGGTGCCGGCCACCGGCCCGGTGCCGGCGTGCGTCGGCCCCCGCCGGGCACCACGCCACGCCCCCCCGATGATCGGGGCGGGCCCGTCCCGGGTTGGCGCGCCGTCCCGGGGGTGGCTGCCGCTGGGGCACAGGCTGCCTCGTTCCCGATCCACTTCGGACGGCAGCCTACGCCAGTCGCACTACCCTCGGCGGCGTGTTCCCTGAGCGACTGCGGCCTCTGGTGGAGGCCACCAACGACCTGTCCGACCGGTTCCGGACGGCGGGTCACTCCCTCTACCTGGTCGGGGGCTCGGTGCGCGACGCCATCGTCTCGGGTCCCGGCGACGGGACGGTGGAGGCCGGCGGGGATCTCGACTTCACGACCGACGCGCGACCCGACTCGATCGAACGACTGGTCTCGGGATGGGCCGACGCCGTGTGGACCCCGGGCAAGCGATTCGGAACGATCGGCTGCCGGCGGGGCAGCCAGATCTACGAGATCACCACCCACCGGGCCGAGGCCTACCGGCCCGACTCCCGGAAGCCGGAGGTGGTCTTCGGCGACCGGGTGGAGGACGACCTCGCACGGCGGGACTTCACCGTCAATGCCATGGCCCTCCGTCTGCCCGAGCTCGAGCTCATCGACCCGTTCGAGGGTCTGGCCGACCTGTCCGTGCACCGCCTGCGGACGCCGCTCGACCCCGAGGTGTCCTTCGCCGACGACCCGCTCCGGATGCTGCGCGCCGCCAGGTTCATCGCCAAACTCGCGCTGGAGCCCGCCCCCGAGCTGGTCGAGGCGGTGAAGGCCGGCCACGAGCGCCTGGCCATCGTGTCGGCGGAACGGATCCGCGACGAGCTCGACAAGATCGTGATGGTGCCCGTCCCCTCGGTCGCCCTGTGGTTCGTCGTGAGGACGGGGCTGGCCTCCGAGTTCCTGCCCGAGCTTCCGGGCCTGGCACTCGAACAGGATCCGGTCCACCGCCACAAGGACGTCCTGGCCCACACGCTGGCGGTGGTGGACAAGACGGGCCCGGACCGGCTGCTACGGCTGGCGGCCCTCTTCCACGACGTGGGGAAGCCGAAGACGAGGGCGTTCGTGGACGGGGGGGTGACCTTCCACCACCATGAAGTGGTCGGTGCGCGCATGACCCGCCAGCGGATGCAGGCGCTCCGCTACCCGACCGACGACGTGGAGGTGGTGACCGAGCTCGTCAACCTCCACCTCCGCTTCCATACCTACCGGCTGGGCTGGACCGACCGTGCGGTCCGTCGCTACGTGCGGGATGCGGGCCCGCTCCTCGACCGGCTCAACGAGCTCACCCGGTGCGACTGCACGACCCGGAACGCCAACAAGGCCAGGGCCCTGGCGCGCCGCATGGACGAGCTCGAGGCACGCATCGCCGACCTCCGTCAGCAAGAGGAGCTCGACGCCATCCGTCCCGAGCTTGACGGGTCCCAGGTGATGGACGTGCTCGGGTTGAAGCCCGGCCGCGACGTGGGACGGGCGCTGGCCTTCCTCCTCGACCTCCGGATGGACGAGGGGCCGCTCGGCGAGGACGAAGCGAAGACCCGCCTGCTCGAGTGGTGGTCGCAGGCGTCCTGAGCTGGGGCCAGGCTCTGCCCGCTCAGGCTCTGCCCGCTCAGTCCTCGGGCCAGACGGGGTTGGGCTCTGCCCGCTCAGTCCTCGGGCCAGACGGGGTTGGGCTCGCCGGCGGCGAACTCCTCGACCATCTCGTGGCAGACGTCGTCGTGGTACTGCACCGGCGGCGACTTCATGAAGTACGCCGACGGTCCGAGCAGCGGCCCCCCGATGCCCCGGTCGAGGGCCAGCTTGGCGCAGCGGACGGCGTCGATGATGACGCCTGCCGAGTTCGGTGAGTCCCATACCTCCAGCTTGAGCTCGAGGTTGAGCGGCACGTCACCGAAGTTCCGGCCCTCCATGCGGATGTAGGCCCACTTGCGGTCGTGGAGCCACGGGACGTGGTCCGAGGGCCCGATGTGCACGTCGTCGGCCGGGAGTGCCCCGTGCTCGATCTGACTGGTGACCGCCTGGGTCTTCGAGACCTTCTTCGATTCGAGCCGGTCCCGCTCGAGCATGTTCTTGAAGTCCATGTTCCCGCCCACGTTGAGCTGGTAGGTGTGGTCGAGGGCGAGGCCGCGATCCTCGAACAGGCGGGTCAGGATCCGGTGGACGATGGTGGAGCCCACCTGGCTCTTGATGTCGTCGCCGACGATGGGGAGCCCGGCGTCACGGAACTTGCGCGCCCACTCGGGGTCCGAGGCGATGAACACGGGGATGGCGTTGACGAACCCCACACCGGCCTGCAGGCAGGCGTCGGCGTAGAAGCGCTGGGCCTGCTCGGAACCGACCGGCAGGTAGCTGACCAGTACGTCGGCGCGGGCGTCCTTCAGGGCGGCGATGACGTCCACCGGTTCGGCCGGCGATTCTTCGACGGTCTCCCGGTAGTACTTCCCGAACCCGTCGAGGGTCGGCCCCCGCTGGACGCTCACGCCCAGCTCACCCACGCTGGCGAACCGGATGGTGTTGTTCTGTCCGGCGAAGATGGCCTTGCCCAGGTCGGTGCCGACCTTCGCCGCATCGGCGTCGAACGCGGCGACGAACTCGAGATCGCTCACGTGGTAGCCGCCGAGGACGACGTGCATGAGCCCCGGGACGGTCTCGGCCGGGTCGGCGCCGCGGTAGTACTCGACGCCCTGGATGAGTGAGCTGGCGCAATTGCCCACGCCGGCGATGGCCACTCGGATCGTGCTCATCAGTTGGTTCCCTTCGTTGTCGGTACGGCGTCCCCATCTCGGGGATGACGGGTTTCGGATCGAGAAGACGTCTGTTTGTTCCGTTCGGCCTCGATGAGGCGGTCCAGCCAGGCGATGTCGTGCTCCGTGGCCTCGGTGCCGTGCTCCACCAGCGAGCGCGTGTAGTCGTCGAGGCCCTGGCCGGCGGCCCTCGTCCTGTCGGTGTCGAGGCGTCGGACGAGCTGGGCCCGGCGTCGCTCGAGCAGGGCCAGCCGGGCCTGGGGGGCCAGGTAGCGGGCAAAGGCGAGGCGGAGCCCGAAGCTCCTGGCGTCGTCGGTGCCGGCGGGCTCATCGGCGTCGAGCAGCTGCTCGAACAGCCGGCAACCGGTATCGGTGATCCGGTACACCTTCCGGGACCGCTTGGTGCCCCGCGTGGTGGAGGCGCGCCTGGCCCGGAGACCGGCGCGCTCCCCGCCGAGGGATCCGGTGAACGGCATCGGCGCGGTCGGAGCCGTCCCACCGCTCGACTCGGTCACCGCCACCGCGCCGTCCTTCTCGAGCCTGGAGAGCGCCGGATAGAGCGATCCGAACGAGATGTTGGCGAACAGCCCGAGCTCGTCACGGAGCCGACGACGGATCTCGTAGCCGTGGAGCTCCTGGTCGTGGAGCAGGCCGAGGATGGCCAGGTCGAGCATGTCAGACCCACCCCCCCGACCTTGTGATTGCGGCTGCTGCACTCGTCATGGTCTGTAACGATATATCAAGTCGATATATCAATGCAATACATAGGCCGGCGGGCGACGGCTCCGTCCGCCGGGCGCACCGACCGGTCGCCCGGACGCGGAGGGTGAGATCGTCGGTGACCGGGGACCGGAGAGGGATTACCCTTGGCGGCGTGAGCTTCCGACCCGGATCGCTCGATGGCGTGCAGACATCCCCCACCGGGGGGCGGGTCGAGTACCTGCTCGCCCGGAACGCGGTCATCCGCGAGTACCGGAAGGGCCGGCTGTCCCGACTGGACGTGTGCGACGCCCACCCCGAGCTGCTCCGCGCCGCGCGCAACCTCGGCCGGCCCTCGGGCGAGCAGTGCCCGATCTGCGAGGACGCCGAGCTGGTGGAGGTGACGTTCGTCTTCGGGTCCCGGCTCCCCCCCGGGGGGAGGTGCGTCGCCACCCAGGCGGAGCTGACCCGGTACTGGCGACGGAAGGAGCCGGTGGTCTGCTACGTGATCGAGGTGTGCACCGAGTGCTCGTGGAACCACCTGGCCCGTATGTACCCGGCGGGCGCCGGCGTGGAGGGCCTGGCCCGCAAGCCCCTGCGGGGGAGGGCGAGCCTGTAGCCGGGGCCCGCCCGTCGCCGGCGTTCGTCACCACTTCCCACGCCGGAACCCGTAACTGCAACGCGTTCCATGGCGAATTGGTCTAGAAGAGGGGGCATGATCCTCGAAGGAAAGACCGTAGTGGTGACCGGCGTCGGGGCCGGCCTGGGTCGCGAGTGCGCCGCCAGTGCCGTACGCGACGGGGCCTCCGTGGTCGTGGCGGCCCGCACCGGGTCGACCCTGGAGGAGATCGCCGCCGAGCTCGACCCGACCGGCGAACGGGTGGCCACCCACGTGACCGACATCACCGACCCGGAGTCCTGCGAGTCGTTGGTCGAGCTGGCCCAGCAGCGGTTCGGCTCCGTCGATGCCCTCATCCAGGTCGCCGCCTACGAGAACGTGTGGGGCGGCCTGTACGACCTCAAGTTCGAGGCGTGGCGGAAGGCGTTCGAGACGAACGTCCTCGGCGCGCTGACGGTGATCCGACCGGTGGCCACGGCCATGAAGGCGGGCGGCGGTGGCTCGGTGGTGCTGATCGGCTCCCAGTCGATGTTCCAACCGGCACTGCCCCAGGGCGGGTACGCGGCATCGAAGAGCGCCCTGCTGTCGGCGATGTACTACCTGGTCGACGAGCTCGGGCCCGACAACATCCGCTGCAACATGGTGATCCCGTCGTGGATGTGGGGCCCGAACGTCGAGATGTACGTGAACGGGACCGCCGCCAACCAGGGCCGCACCCCGGACGAGGTCCTCCACGACATCGTGGGCCGGTTCCCGTTGCGCCGGATGACCGAGGACGGCGAGGTGGCCGACGTGGCCGCCTTCTTCGCCTCGGACCACGCCAAGGCGGTGACCGGGCAGTACCTGCTGGTCAACTCGGGCGAGATGCTGCGATGAGCGCCCCCCCGAAGCGGGTGGTGGTGTGGGGCACCGGGTTCGTGGGGAAGATGGTGATCCCCGAGGTCCTCCGGCATCCCCGCTTCGAGCTGGTGGGCGTGGGGGTGTCCAACCCGGACAAGGTCGGTCGTGACGTGGGGACCCTCTGTGGTCTCGATCCGGTCGGCATCACGGCCACCGACGATGTC
>CAZNLF010000173.1:0-6696 GCA_964573595.1 uncultured Acidimicrobiaceae bacterium
TCCTGCAGGTGCACTGCAAGGACAAGCGGGTCGATCCGACCGTCGACCTCGGGACGGTGGCGCGGGGGACGCCCGGGATGAGCGGGGCGGATCTCGCCAACCTCGTCAACGAGGCCGCGCTGCACGCGGTGCGGCGCGGGTCGAAGGTCATCCAGAACGTCGACTTCGAGGCGTCGAGGGACCGGGTGCTGATGGGGCAACGTCGTGAGAGCCTGGTGCTCTCCGGCGCCGAGAAGGAGCGGGTGGCGTTCCACGAGGGCGGCCACGCCGTACTGGCGTACGTGCTGCCCGAGGCCGACCCCGTGCACAAGGTCACCATCCTCCCCACCGGCATGGCGCTGGGCGTGACCATGCAGCTGCCCATGGAGGAGCGTCACATCCATCCGCGCCAGCACATCGAGGACTCCCTGGCGGTGCGCATGGGCGGCCGTGCGGCCGAGCTCCTCGTCTACGGCGACCTGTCCACCGGGGCCAGCAACGACCTGGTCGGCAACACCGAGCTGGCCCGCAAGATGGTCCGCGAATGGGGGATGAGCGACAAGATCGGCCCGATGGCCTGGGGATCACAGGGACAGGTGTTCCTCGGCGAGGACCTCATGCACACCCGCGACTACTCCGAGCACACCAGCCAGATCATCGACGACGAGGTGGAGATCATCCTGCGCGAGCAGGAGCAGCGGGCCCTCGAGGTGCTCGCCCGCCACCGCGGCGGACTCGATGCCGTGGCCCGCGCCCTCCTCGACGAGGAGACCATCGACGGGGAGATGGTGGGCCACCTGGTGGACACCGCCTACGGGCGGCCCGTCCACGAGCACGGGGTGAAGACGGTTCCTCCGATCTTCGTCGCCGCCCAGCACGGACCCACCGGGTCGGACGACGCCGACGGGCCCCCCGAGCAGGGTGACGGTGCGTCGGACGGCACCGCGGCCGCGGCCTCGGGTACGGCGGCCCCGGACCCGGCGACCGGGACCCGCCGGCCCGAGCCGGAACCCGTCGACTCCGAGGTGTCCGGAGCCAGCCATGCCGTCGACCAGCCGTCGCCCACCCCGTCGGCGGACCCGTCCACGGGCAGCGACGGGCGTGCCGGCGCGGAACCGTGGCCGCCACCGCCACCGAACGGGCACCGTCCGCAGGCCCAGGCGCCCCTGCCGGCCAAGCCTGCCCCCAGCCACTGGCCGAAGCAGTCGCCCTGGCCGCCCCCTCCCCCGCCCCCTGCGTCGCGGTAGCGACCGGGGTGGGCCTCCGAGCCGGGTCAGGCCGGCGGGCCAGGGAGCGCCACCTCCACCACGATCCCGGGGTCGCCCGCATGATGGGCCACCCGTAGCTCGTAGCGACCGGGGTGGACCACCATGGCGTGGGACCCCACGTCCCGTTCGGACAGGGCCGCGGCCGGCACGGGGATCCTGACGCCGGCACGCTCGCCGTGCCCGAGCTCGACCCGGGCGAAGCCCGCCAGCCTGGCCGGGCGGTCCGTGCCCAGCCGCCGGGCGTAGACCTGCACGACGTCGGCCCCGTCCCGGCCGCCGGTGTTGGTCACCGTCACGTCGATGTGGACCTCGCCGCCGGCCACGGTGGCGGTGGCGTGCCCGAGGGAGAACGAGGTGTAGCTGAGCCCGAACCCGAAGGGGTAGGCGGCCGGGGTGCCCTGCCGGGCCAGGTGCCAGTAGCCCAGATCGGCGCCGTACACGAAGGCGGTGGCGCCGGCGTCGAAGTCGGGTAGGTCCGCCTCGCGGGCCGGGACGCTGAAGGGGAGCCGGCCGGTGGCGTCCACCCGACCGCACAGCACGTCGGCCAGACCGAGCCCGCCCTCCATCCCCGAGTACCACGATTGGACCACCGCCGGTGCGCAGCCGTCCCACTCGGCGATGACGACGGCGCTGCCGGCCACCAGCGAGACCACGGTCCGGGGGTTGGCCGCCGACACGGCACGGATGAGGGCGACGTCGTGGTCGTGCAGTCGGAGCGACACCCGGTCGCCACCTTCGGCGAATCCACCCGGTTGGGACCGCCCGGCGACATGGGGCGGTGGTTGGATCAACCGCTCGGTGGCGATGCCGGCCTCGAAGGACGCCACCAGGTCCGGGTCGTCCGCACCCGGGAACAGATCGACCAGGTGGGCGCTGGCGAACTCACCGATGAACTCACCTTCGTCGTCCCGGGTGTAGCCGACCACGACGAGCGCCAGCTCACAAGACGCGGCAAGGTCGGCCGCCCGAGCGATGTCGCCGCCATCGTCCACGGACAGCGCGGCCTGCGGGAGGGCGGCGCGCACGCCGTCGGCCACCGTCACCACCTCCGGCGCCCACACGTCGCTCGACCCCCCGTCCCCCAGGTTGACGGCGGTGGCCAACCCCCCGATCAGCGCCACGGTCCACGGTCGGTCCGGCTCGACGGGCAGGACGGTCTGCCCGTCGACCGGGTCGTTGCGCAACAGCACCACCGACTTGGCCGCCGCCTCGCGCGCCAGGGAGCGATGCTCGGGGCAGGCCAGCACGCTCCGGTCCGGGGCGTCCCGGGACAGCACGTCGTCGAACCGCTTCCGGGTGGCGACGACGCGCTCGACGGAACGGTCCACGTCGGCCCAGTCGGCGTCACCCCCCTCGAGGGCGGCGGGGAGGTGGTCGGCGCGGATCATCCGGTACGGCATCTCCACATCGAGGCCGGCGTGGAGCGATCGGGGCGCGTCGCGGATCCCGAAGATCCAGTCACTGATCACGAAGCCGCCGAACCCCCACTCGTCGCGCAG
Organism: uncultured Acidimicrobiaceae bacterium; assembly: GCA_964573595.1. Classification (GTDB taxonomy): domain Bacteria; phylum Actinomycetota; class Acidimicrobiia; order Acidimicrobiales; family RAAP-2; genus Bog-756. The sequence goes on from CAZNLF010000173.1 coordinate 2,747, forward strand.
CACGCCGGTGAGGAGGTCATGGTTGTCGCCGCACCACTCGCCGTTCACACTGTTGTAGGCGCTCATCACCACGGCGACACCCTCGTCGACGATGCGCCTGAACTGGGGCAGATAGACCTCGTGGAGGCTGACCTCGTCGACGGTGATGTCGACCTGGAACCGGGCGTTCTCCATGGAGTTGCAGGCGAAGTGTTTGACGCAGGCCATGACGTGGTGCTGCACCCCTCGGGTGAGGGCCGCCCCCATCTCCCCGACGTGGAAGGGGTCCTCGCCGTAGGTCTCCTGGGCCCTCCCCCACGCCGGATGCCGGAGGATGTTGACGCAGACGCCTCCGAAGAGGTCGGCACCGATCGCCCGGAGCTCGCGACCGACGGCGTCGCCGATCCGCTCCTCGAGGTCGACGTCCCACGTCGCGCCCCGGGCCATGCTCACCGGGAAGCACGTCGCCTGGTCCACGACCACGCCGCGCGGGCCGTCGGAGAACGCGAAGCCCGGCAGTCCCAGCCGGTCCACCCGTGCCGCCCGGAAGGGGCTCTTGTGGTAGCCCGACTCGCCGAGGTAGGTGAGCCCGGCCCAGAAGGGAGCGTCGCCGTCCAGGCACCAGAGCTTCTCCTGGTCGGTCATGGACGCCACCACGGAGCGGGCCTCGGCCCCCCATCGATCCTCGGACGGGGGTGGCTCGGTGGTCATCCGGTCATTCTGGCAGCCCACCGGCCGGGAGGGACCGGTGCCCCCGGCTCCCGCACCGGCGTGCCGGGGCGGGAGGCCGGCGTGCTCAACCGGCCTGGTAGGCGATGGACAGGTTCTTCATCTTCGTCCGCCCGGCGGCCAGGGTCACCTTGGTGGCGGTGCTACCGGTCACCTCGTTGTCCGACGCCGTCAGATAGCCGGGGTAGAGCAGCCACTTCCCCGGCGGAAGGGTGGGGATGCTGATCGGGGTACCGGGGGCGCTGAAACCGGAGACGCACTCGATGGGCTGGGTCTGGCCCGTGTCGGGGAAGTCGCTCGGGCAGGCGAGCAGCATGGTCTCCTCGATGACCTGGCCCGCCGGCACGCCGGTGACGGTGATCGTGGAGGTGACGGTGGCCGGCTTCGTGTAGGGGACGGTGAAGTTCAGCGTGACGCTGGTCCCACCCACCAGGTCGACGGTCCGGACCGGGCTCAGGAACTGGCCGCCGAAGAAGGCCAGCTCGTAGAAGCCGGCCAGGTCCCACCCGCCGGCGGGGAGGAGCAACTCGTAGCTGTCGCCGGGGCCGGCCAGCGTGTACTGGGGGTCGGCACAGAGGGTGGGCGATCCGTCCACCTCGGGACAGCCGCCGACACCGGAGACCGCCGAGAACCCGGCGGGCGCACCGGTGACGGTGACGGACCCCTGGACGATGGCGTTGGTCGGCGTCTGGTAGGCGACGGACAGGTCGACGGTGCTGGACGTGGCCTTCTTGACGACGAGGGTGCGCGGGGTGGACGCCACCGTCAGCCCGAACAGCGTGTAGTAGCCGACGTAGACGAGCCAGGTCCCCCTGTACAGCGTGGGGATGGAGTACTGGTCCGATCCGGGAGCGAGATAGTCGGTGGCGCACAGCGGCGACGGCGAGTCGTCGACCAGCGGCGTCGAGGACGGGCACGCCGTCACCTGGACCTGGTCGATGGACTCCCCGGACGGAACGGACGTGACCGTGGCCGTTCCGGCGATGGTGCTCGGCACCTGGTAGGGGACGGCGATGTTCAACCGGACCGTCGCCCCCGGGGCGACGACGACCGTCCGTGCCCTGCCCACATAGGCCCCGCCCTGGAAGCCGACGTCGTAGAAGGTGTACACCTGCCAGGTTCCGGCGGCCAGGGCCAGCGTGTAGCTCCCCCCCGATCCGGAGAATGCGTACTCGGGCGAGGGGCACAGGGCATGCGACGCCGTGGCGGCGGTGGTGGCGGTGGTGGCGGGGCAGACCACGACACCGACCTCGCCGGAGAAGCCGGCCGGGGCGTTGCGCACGACCACGTTGCCGGTGAGCTGTCCGGTGGTCGGCACGGCCGCCCCCGCCGGCCCGGCCGCGCCGACTATCGCCGTGGTACCGGCCAGGCCGGCCACCCCGGTCAGGGCGATGACGGCCGCGAGCGCGCTGCGCCGCCAGGCACGCGCCGGCGCCCGACGACGGGACCGTCGGCCCCCGAGAGGCTCGATCCGACCTCCGGACTCGTGGTCTCCCGTATCCCGTCCTGAGAACGTTCGATGGGTCATCGGAGACTCCTCTCTGGTGGCGTTCAGCGTACACACAGGCAGCTCCGGCCGCTGGCCCGGCCGCCCACCCAGTCCACCGGGCCCCACCCAGTAGACCCAGGCTCACCTGGCGATCGCCGCCCACCCCGTCCACCGGGCCTCACCCAGCCGACGGACGCCGCCCTGGCCCTAGCCGACGAAGGGGAACCCCGACGAGGACACCACGCCGGGGGCACCGGTTGGTCCGCTGTCCTCCTCCACGTTGACCGGCAGGTCGGCGGAGACCACGAGGGTCGACAGCCCGCCGACCAGCGACGGACCGAGGACCACGAGCCGACCGGCACCGACCGCCAGGGTTGCGACCGTCCGGGCCGAACCGAGCACGCTCACCGTCACCCGGGCGGTGGACGGCCCGGGATTGGCCACGGCCAGACTGGTCACCGTGGCGTTGGCCGTCCCGGGGGCACCGGTGATGCCCGGAGCGGGGACCAACCACCGCCCGGCCGGGGCACTGGTTCCCGACGCCGAGCCCCACACCGGCGTGGATGCCCCCGCCGGCGCCTGGACCGAGCGCCCGACCACGATCGGGGCATCCGAGGTGACCGTGACCGAGAACGGCACCTGTTTGGGCAGCCCCGACGATCCCGAGGCGACGAACACCGCACTCGAGGACGCAGGCACGACCACCTGCCTCGGGACCACCGTGCCCGAGGCGAGACCGACCGAGACGGTGGCGTCGGCCGGAGTGGCGCCCGGGTTCGCCAGCGTGAAATCGACCGTCGACCCCTGGAGGGACGTGGTCTGGGCGAACCGCCAGGTCGAGGACAGGGCCGGCGCCCCCAGCTGGAGCGAGAGCCCGGCCGTCGCCCCGGACGACCACTGCTCGAACTCGGTGGCGACCAACGTGCCCGACTGGGAGGCCACCGACGTGCCGATGGCCGACTCGTTCTGCACGTAGTCGCCCACGTTCTCCTCGACCAGTTGGCCGGGCGGCACCATCAGTCCCTGGTAGGCCTGCGGGGCCACGCCGCCGTTGGCGGTCAGGAACGAGACGTTGACGACCGCCTCGGTGGCCGACGGATTGAACAGGGAGAGGGTCAGCGTGTTGCCCGAGGTCGTCGAGCCGCCGGCGAATGACCACTGCGACGATGTCTCGGATGCGCAGGGCGCCGTGGACCAGCCGTTGGGACCCGACACCACCTCGCTGGCCACCACACCCCCGCCGGCGAACACGAACGACGAGGCGTTGTCGCCCGCCGGGAGCCCGGTGGCCGGATCGACCGCGGCGCTGCCCATCCCGGGGATCGCCACCGTCCGCCGCACCGTGGGGACCGCTCCCGAGGAGGTGGCCGGTGCCACCGATGTCATCACCCCGGTCACCGTTCGGTGGGTCGAGTTGGTGAGGAAGATCGTGCTGGCCGCGGCGGTCCCCGATCCGGCGGCGCAGAAGGCGGACGTCGAGAAGGCGCCGCTCGGCGGGACGGCCACCCCGTCGAAGCGCCCGGGCACCGGTGCCGCAGACGGCGGTGGGAACACCGCGGCGATCACCGCCACGACCACCACGATGACGGCGGCAGAGAGCACCGCCACCCACCGGTGCCGGACCTGGTCGACCGGGGTGCGCCGGACCCGGCCGGAGACGAGCACCGGGTGGCGCGACCCGGTCCCTTCCGGCGGGTCGGTGGTGGACCCGTCGGGCTCCAGGGGGCCGGTCACGGACGGGTCCCCGCGGGGT
>CAZNLF010000174.1:0-6684 GCA_964573595.1 uncultured Acidimicrobiaceae bacterium
TCGCTCATGCCGTTCCTCCGATGACCATGCTCTCGAGTGCCTGGCGGACCGCCTGGCTGTGGTCCGCCTCGACCTTGAGGGCGCCGAGGAGCCGGGCCAACCAGAGGTCGACCGACACCTTCTCACTCCGGATGCGGATCCCGCCCGACGAGTGGCCGACGGTGCAGCGCAGGACGTCTCCGTCCACCTCGGCGTCGAATTGGTCCTCACCCATGTTGATGGCGAGCGAGCGGATCTCGTCGGACTTCCGGAACCGCCCACCCGCCCGTCGCACCTGCAGTCGCGTGCCCAGGGCGTCGCTGAGCTGGTCGGCCAGCACCTTCACCAGGATCCGCACGTCGGAGCCGTCGGCGCGAAGGGAGGCGGCCGCCAGCTCGAGGTCCATCGAATCGTCCATGCCGCTCACTCATCGCACCCTACCGCCCCGCCCGCCGGCCGGGCCCGCGCCGGGACCCGGCCCGAGCGACACGGGCCGACGGGGTGGCATCATGCCCACGGTAGAGCCCCGGCTCTGGCGCCTTCCGCCGCCGAACGGTTCCTCCGGCGCAGCATCCAGCAGAACCCAACACAGAACCAGGACGTATTCGATGAGTTACCGGGTCATCCAGTGGGCCACCGGCGGGGTCGGCCGGGCTGCCATCGGAGGGGTGATCGACCACCCCGAGCTCGAGTTGGTGGGAGCCTGGGTCCACAGCCCGGCGAAGGACGGGGTCGACGCGGGCACGCTCGCCGGCCGTGCCCCGCTGGGCGTCGCCGCCACCGGTGATGTCGCATCGCTCCTGGCCCTGGAGGCCGAGTGCGTCGTGTACAGCCCCTTCATGGCGGACCCCGCGGTGGTCGAGGCGATCCTCGAGTCGGGCAAGAACGTGGTCACCCCGCTCGGATGGTTCTATCCGCCCGCACCCGAGCGCTCCCGATTCGACGCACTGGCCAGGCAGGCGGGGGTGAGCCTGCACGGCACCGGCATCCACCCGGGTGGCATCACCGAGCGGTTCCCGCTCATGGTCTCCGCGCTGTCCGGCTCGGTCACCCACGTCCGCGCCGAGGAGTTCTCCGACATCCGGACCTACGGGGCGCCCGATGTCGTGCGTGACTGGATGCTGTTCGGAAAGCCGCCCGAGGAGGCCCGCACCAGCGTGATGGCCGAGGCCCTGGGGGCCGGGTTCCGCCAGTCGGTGATGATGGTCGCCGACGAGCTGGGCTTCGACGTCGATCCCCGCCTGCGCACCACGCACGAGATGGCCGTGGCCACCGCCCCCATCGGGTCGCCGATCGGGCCCATCCAACCGGGCACGGTGGCCGCCCAGCGCTTCACCTGGGAGGCGCTGGTCGACGGGGTGCCGGTGGTCACCGCCTCCGTGAATTGGTTGATGGGCGAGGAGCACCTCGACCCCGCGTGGAGGTTCGGCCCCGACGGTGAGCGCTTCGAGGTCGAGATCACCGGCGACCCCTCGTGCCTTGTCACGTTCACCAAGCTGCACCCCGAATCGATCGAGTCGGGACTGGCCCGCAACCCGGGGATCGTCGCCACCGCCCTGCACTGCGTCAACGCCGTCCCCTACGTCTGTGAGGCCCCGGCGGGCCTGGTCACCTACCTCGACCTGCCACTCGTGGCCGGTCGCGCCTCCCCGCACCTCCACCGGTCCCGGTCAGCCGCCCGGGGATGACCCGCACCGCCGGCAATGGATGCCGACGTCAGGACGCCGTGGCGACCCAGCGAAGTGCCCGGCTCAGCACCGAGACGGCGGGCCGGACGGCCATCCGGTCGCCGGCAGGGACGCTCACCAGATGGAGCTGGCGCCTGGCCCAGCCGGGCAGGACCCCCTGGGCGGCGGCGAGCAGCAGCCCGTACGTGGTCACCTCGTGGGGCCAGCGCCCGACCCCCCTCAGCACGAAGTTCCTGGCCGTCCGCGCCTCCCTGGTCAGCCGGAGCTCGGGGCGGACCGATTCGAAGTAGCGGTCGAGCTGCGCGACCGTCCGGGGGACCTCGGTGGCCCCGAGATCGATCGCGACCCGCGCCATCTCGTCGAGGTACCGGTCCTGCTCCCCGCCGTCCAACGGTCGCGGGCCGTAGACCCCGGAGGCGGTGAGGAAGCTGCGCACCTCGCAGGCGTGGACCCAGTGGATCAGGGCCGGATCGCTCGCCGAGTAGGGCCGGCCGTCAGCGGCCGTGCCGGTCACCGCGTCGTGCACCCTGCGCACCCGGGCGATGGCCTCTCCCGCCTCCTGGCGCGATCCGAAAGTGGTGGTGCCGAGGAATCCCGCCGTCCGCTCGAGTCGGCCGAATGGGTCCTTGCGGTAGTTGGAGTGCTGGGCCACCCCGGCGATGGCCAGCGGGTGGAGCATCTGGAACAGGAGCGCGGCCATCCCGCCGATCAGCATCGCCGGCAGATCCGAGTGCACCTGCCGGGTGATCGAGTCCGGGTCGAAGTAGGCCAACATCGGATCAGAGCATGCCGGCCGCGGCTTGTCTCTCACCCCCATGCTCCGCCTCATCTGGGCCTGCACCTGGCTGCGCAGCCGCTCGAAGCCCTCATTGGCGAACGTCTGCCCGGCGGCACGGGCCTCCTCGATCGACGACAGTGGAGCCACGTCGATGGACCCTACCGGCCGCCGCCGCACATTCGGCCCGGAGTGCCGGCCCCATCACCCGGTCCGGGTCGGCGAACTACCATCGCCCGGTGCCCGAGGATCTGAGCGCGGCGACGGTCGAGCGGGCCGCCGAACTGCTGACGACGGTGGTGCGACGGACCCCGCTCGAGCCGAGTGGCCGACTGGCGGCCGCCGCCGGGCGCTCCGTCCTGTTGAAGCGCGAGGACATCCAGCTGTGCCGGTCATACAAGGTGCGTGGGGCGTACAACCTCATCGCCTCCCTCGATCAGACGCAGCGGGGGAGGGGCGTGGTGTGCGCCAGTGCCGGCAACCACGGCCAGGGCCTGGCGTACGCCTGCAGTGCGCTGAGCCTCCACGGGCGGGTCTATCTGCCCACCAGCACCCCCCGGCAGAAGCGCCAGCGGATCGAGGCGATCGGTGGTCCCTGGGTGGAGCTCCACTTCTCGGGCGGCAACTACGACGAGGCCAGTGCGGCCGCCCTCGAGGACTGCCGCCGCTCGGGGGCCGTCTACGTCCACGCCTTCGACGATGCCCGGACCATCGCCGGCCAGGGCACGGTGGCCATCGAGATCGCCGAGCAGGCCGGCGGGGAGATCGGCACGGTGGTCGTGCCGGTGGGTGGTGGCGGCCTCGTCGCCGGAGTGGCCCTCTGGCTCCGTGAGCATCTGCCCGCCACCCGGATCATCGGCGCCGAACCGGCGGGTGCGGCCAGCATGGCGGCGGCCCTCCTCCGGGGGTCTCCGGTGGACCTGGACCCGATCGACACGTTCGTCGACGGCGCCGCCGTGAGCAGGGTCGGCGACCTCACGTATCCGCTGGTCCGGGACCTCGTCGACGAGCTGGTCTCCGTGCCCGAGGGCGCCGTCTGCTCGGAGATGCTCGACCTCTACCAGTCGGAGGGGATCATTGCCGAGCCGGCCGGCGCGCTGGCCAGCGCCGCCCTGCGACTCGACGGCTTGTCGGTGAAGGGCACGACCGTGTGCATCGTCTCGGGGGGGAACAACGACGTGAGCCGCTATGCCGAGGTCGTCGAGCGCTCGCTGCTATACGAGGGCCTGCGCCACTACTTCCTCGTGACGTTCTCGCAGGAACCGGGATCGCTCCGCCGGTTCCTCGACGACGTCCTGGTCGCCGGTGAGGACATCGTCGCCTTCGAGTACGTGAAGAAGAACAACCGGGAGACGGGCCCCGCGCTGGTGGGGATCGAGCTCGAGCGGGCATCCGACCTGCGGGGCCTGGTCGAGCGCATGGATGCCAGCCCGCTCGACGTGGAGGCGGTCCCGCCCGGCTCACCCCTGTTCGCGTTCCTCCTGTAGCCGACCGCAGCGTTCCGGCCCATCCCCCGGTCGGTGCCAGCGTGCCCGTCACGGGCGCCCACGGGTGGCCACCGTCGATGGGTGGTGAACGGTGCGCCGAACAGTCACTACGATCGCGTGGATGCTCGACAACTTCCAGGAAATTCGGGCAGAGAGTTCGCGCTTCAGCGCCGCCCTCAACGGCGCGGACCTGACAGCACCGGTGCCCTCCTGCCCGGAATGGACGATCCGCGACCTGGCCGGGCACCTGGGCGGAGTCCAGCGGTTCTGGGCCGACAACGTGACCGTGGGCGACCCGGACCGGCCACCCCGCACGGCGGACTCGGCGCTTCCGGACGTCGACGACCTCGTCCCGTGGATGGGGGAGGGGACCGACCGGCTGCTGGCGGCACTCGAACAGACCTCGACCGAGGCGCCCTGTTGGACCTGGTGGGGTGAGCCCCGGACCTGTGGTGCCGTCGCCCGTCATCAGGTGCAGGAGGCCGCCGTCCACCGCTGGGATCTGGAGAACGCCCTCGGGAGTGCCACCCCTCTGGTACCCGCGGTGGCTGACGACGGCGTCAGCGACTTCCTCGAGATCGTGGTCGGCTCGGCGACGAACACCCTGTTGGGCTCGGTTTCGCTGCGCGCCGACGACACCGGCGGCGAGTGGATCCTGGGTGACCAGCGCGGACCTTACGCGGTGGTCCGGGCCAGCGCCTCGGACCTCGTCCTGCTCCTCTACGGCCGGCTGCCCCGCACCGGGGTGGCAGTCGAGGGCGATCCCAACCTGTTCCACGAGCTACTCGACCTGGTGGACACCGAGTAAGTCGCCCCGACTCGCCAGGAGGCCCCGACCAGGGTGGATCGCCTCAGCCCGCCGGGACCGAGCGGACGAACTCCACGATCGAACGGGCGAAGGCCGGATCGCTGACTGCGGTGAGATGGTCCCCGCTGATCACCTTGGCCACGGCTCCCGGAATGCGGGCCGCCAATCCCTCGGGTGACCCGACCAGGGTGTCGGCGTCGCCGGTGATGACCAGGGTCGGGACCCTGATGGCACCGAGATCGGCCCGGCCGCCGAGGGGGGCTCGCTGGATGGCCGCCAGGGCCAGTCGATCGGCCCCGGTGGCGTCGGCGAAGATCCGGAACGCCCTGGCGCCGGGGTCTGCGACCGTTGCCGGGTCCTCCGCCTCGAGTGCCCGGGCGATGGCCTCGCTGTTCGCTGGGCGCGGCTCGCCCCCCAGCCGGTCACCGATGCCGCCGAGGACGAGGGAGCGGGACCGGGGCTCGAGCGGGACGAGCCGTGACGAGACCAAGGACCCCATGGAGTACCCCACGATGTCGACACGGTCGATGGTCAACTCGTCGAGCAGCGACTGGATGTCGAGGACCATGGCATCGCCGCCGTACGCCGAGGGGTCGTGGGGCTTGGACGACCGCCCGTGACCCCGGGCGTCGGGCGCCAGCACCCGGCGACCCGACGCCACCAGTGCGTCCACGACGCCGGGCGCCACCCAGTTGAGGCGGTGGTCGGCGGCGAAGCCGTGCGACAGGAGGACCACCGGGCCGCGACCGACGTCCAGGTAGGCGATGTCGGTCCCGTCGAACGAGGTGAACCGTTCCATGTCGCCGGACCTCATGCCGGGGGCCGCGTCGTATGGCCCGGGGATCCGCCCACCTCGTGCAGCTCGATGGCATTCCCCGCCGGGTCGTCGATGAAGGTCTGGCGGTTGGGTCCCGAGGCGACCGGGTCGGCTACCTCGATGCCCCTGGCCCGGAGCTCGTGCACGACCGCGTCCAGGTCGCCGACCTGGACGGCGAAGTGTTGGCCCAGGTTGCGGGGGACGGGCGCCTCGACCAGATGGACCTGTTGGGTTCCGAGGTCGATCCACGCTCCCTCCACGCCGAAGTCGGGGCGATCGGAGCGGAGTGTGCCTCCGAGCACCGAGGTGTAGAAGTCCACGCATTCCCCCACGCCGGTGACGTTGATGGCGACGTGGTGGATGGCGAGGGGTTCCATGGCTGGCTCCTACGGGTTCGACGGGGTCTCGGGAATGCCGGCGGCCGGCGTGGCACCGGAGGAGAAGACCAGGTTCTTGGCGATCAGCGTGCCGTTGCCGATGACCTGGTCGAAACCACCTGTCGAGTCACCGGACTTGGTGTAGGCGGTCGAGTAGTGCCCACTGAACCCGGGGATGTCCTCTCGGAACAGCTGATAGGGCAGCCGACCGGCACGCTGCTCGGCCCCCAGCGCGTAGAGCTCCGGGTCGATGTCGCCCACCCGTCCTCCGGCCACCTGATCCATGAGGGCCACCGTCCCGGCGAAGTCGGGTGCGGAGGCGCTGGTGCCGATCACGCCGATGGGCCTGCCGGCGAAGATCTCCACATCGCTGCTGTCCTGGGGGATGCACGCCGGTGTCGATTCGATGTTCGGACACCCCTGGCACGATCGGGCGATCCCACCGGGGCACCCGCCCATGTGGAGTGCGATGTCGGGAACGCTGCGACCGCCCCCGACGCCGATCGCCCGCTGGAACCTGGGAGCGGGGAAGACGCTGCTGATTCCGCCTCCGGATCCCCAGTAGCCACCGCTGACGTCCTTGCCGACGCCATCGGGATCGTAGGGTCCCAACGGGTCACCGACGGCGTTCTCGCTCACGTAGCTGCTGTTCAGGGATCGCTTGGCGTGAGCGGTCACGAGGTCGGTCCCGCCGACGGCGATCACGTGCGGGGAGCTCGCCGGGAAGCCCACGCCCGGGATGAACCTGGCTTT
>CAZNLF010000175.1:0-264 GCA_964573595.1 uncultured Acidimicrobiaceae bacterium
ACGATGTCGGCCTGGTTGAGCCCGGCGGACGGGCGGTCGCCGGTGTAGTTGCCGATCTTGACGGCCAGGGCCGGACGGGCCGGGACCACCCCACCGGGGGCCGGGGTCCCGGTCAGCGGGCAGGTGGTCACCGGGACCGGCGCCCGGGTGGTCGTCGTGGTGGTCGCCGCCGCCTGCTTGGGGGAATTCTTGCCGGAGAGGGCGACCCCCGCCGCCACACCGCCGATCAGGAGCACGGCCACGGCCCCGAGGATCCACCACCTG
>CAZNLF010000175.1:274-6668 GCA_964573595.1 uncultured Acidimicrobiaceae bacterium
CCGTCGGCGTCGGGGGGCGCCGCCTGGGCCGTCGTGTCCTTGTGGCCGGGGGGCACCCGGGCGCCCCCCGCCCCCCCCACGACGACCAGTCCGACCGCTCCGAGGACGTACCACCGGGTGCGCGACGGGGCGCTGCCGGCGCCTCCCGACCGGGCTCCGGGTGGTGGTCGGTCCGAGGGCATTGGGGGCCGAGGCTACTGCCCGGCCCCTGTGAACTCGCGGACCGTGGGGGGTCCTGGCCGATCCCGATCTACGCTTGACGGCAGGGGCCCGAGGGTCCATCATCGAACATGCGTTCGGGTCTAGAGTGACCTCGTCGTGCAGAGCAATCCGCAGTGATCGGCGCCGGATCTGGGTCCGGGCCCGCCAATCGGGTGTCACACCTTCTCCATAGGGTTGGCACGGTCAAGTGAGCGACAGCATCGAGGAGAGTGGAAGACATGGAACGTGACAAGGCACTCGACATGGCCCTGGGTCAGATCGAAAAGCAGTTCGGCAAGGGGTCCATCATGCGCATGGGGGAGAACCTCCACATGAACATCGAGGCCATCCCCACCGGGGCGCTCGCCCTCGATCTTGCGCTCGGTATCGGCGGCCTCCCCCGGGGCCGGATCGTCGAGATCTTCGGGCCGGAGTCGTCAGGGAAGTCGACCTTGGCGATGCACGTGGTGGCCGAGGCCCAGCGCAATGGTGGGATCTGTGCCTATGTCGACGCCGAGCACGCCATGGACCCCGTCTACGCCAAGGCGATCGGCGTCAACATCGACGATCTGCTCATCTCGCAGCCCGACACGGGCGAGCAGGCACTGGAGATCGCCGACATGCTCATCCGGTCCGGAGCGCTCGACGTTCTGGTCATCGACTCGGTGGCCGCGTTGACCCCACGGGCGGAGATCGAAGGCGAGATGGGGGACTCGCACGTCGGCCTCCAGGCCCGTCTGATGTCCCAGGCGTTGCGCAAGCTGACCGGCACGCTCTCGAAGTCGCGGACCATCGCCATCTTCATCAACCAGCTCCGCGAGAAGATCGGGGTGATGTACGGATCGCCCGAGGTCACCCCGGGCGGCCGGGCCCTCAAGTTCTACTCGTCCGTTCGCCTGGACATCCGTCGGATCGAGACGATCAAGGACGGGGCCGACCAGGTCGGGAACCGGACCCGGGTCAAGGTGGTCAAGAACAAGTGCTCGCCACCGTTCAAGCAGGCCGAGTTCGACATCACCTTCGGACGGGGCATCAGCCGCGAGGGCTCCCTCCTCGACGTCGGCGTGGAGCTCGGGTTCATCAAGAAGTCGGGCGCCTGGTTCACCTACGAGGGTGAACAGCTGGGCCAGGGTCGCGAGAACGTCAAGACGTTCCTGACGGAGAACCCGCAGCTCATGGCCGAGGTCGATGAACGGATACGGGAGCACCTGGCCGCCCTCAACGCGGTGGAGGCAGAAGAGGCCTCGGCCGCACTGCCCGACAGCGGCGAGAGCCTCTCCCTCGACGACCAGCCGATCACCCTCAGCGAATGACCGTCCCGTCCAGCTCCGCTCCCGACACGGGGCTACAGGCCGACTGGTTTGCTGCCGACTAGGCCAGGGTAGTTTTTCAGCTTTCGCCGGCCCGGGACGCAAATCACTGCGTCCCGGGCTGCTGCGTTTCTGCGCCCTGGCTTGTTCGAACGCCCTGGCATGTTCGAACGCCCTGACTGCGTCCGGTCTTCCGGTCTCAGGCGGTCTCGTCGGATCCCGGCGTCGGGCCCGAAGGGGACCCGGCACCGTAGGCGGTCCTCCAATTGCCCTGGGACGGGTTCGTTGACGAGGCCGGTCCTGAGCCGATGACGGTGTAGAGGTTCTCCATGACGGCGAGCAGGGTGTCGGTCACCCCCGGGGTGGCGTCGGGGAGCACGTTGGGCGGGATCAGGGTGCTGTCGGACAGGGCGCCCACCCAGCTGGCATTGCCGGTGGCGAACACCCCGCCGCCGCCCGGCACCGTGTACCACGTCACGTCGGAGAAGTTGTTTCCCCGGTTGGGTACGACGGAGTGGGCGATCACGTCCAGATTGATGGGGCCCGTCCCACCCGGCACGTACCGGTCGAACTCCCCCTGGACGACTTTGGGGAACCGCAGGTTCGCCGGGAGATCGATGTGCTTGAACAGCCACGAACCGGGGTCGACGACCACCATGTCCGCCTGGGCTTCGACGTCCTGATAGGTGGAGCCGATCAGCTGGCTCTCGGGTCTCGACACCGGGGCATCCGGCCAGTTGACGGTGACCAGTGACGGGTCGACGCCGGTCATCGGGTCCTCGGTGGCCGACTTGTAGCAGACCTGCAACCGATTGGGGCCCACGGACGACGCTTGGAGGCGGATCTGCCGGTAGCAGGCATTGGCGCCGAGGAACGCCAGGTTCACCCCGGACGCCAGCGCCGAAGCGGCACCGTCCCTCATGGGCTGGGACCAGTACTCGTCGTGCCCGAGGCTGAGCAGGGCCCGGTGGTTGGTGAGCAGCTCCGGTTGGACGTGCAGGTCGATGTCGGTCCAGTAGGTGACGTCGAGGCCCAACTGCTCGGCCTGGTAGAGGACCGGCAGCTCGTTGCCGACGAAGTCGGCCGCCCCCGACGCCCAGTCGTGATCGTAGGGCCGGTCGAACGAGACGACCCGTGCCCGGTCGGCAAAGGTCCCACCCCCCGGCTGGTGGGTGTAGGAGAGGGCGCCGTCGCGGTTGCCGTAGTAGAGGCTGTAGCCGCCCCACCGGTTGTAGGCCTGCCAGGTGGTCACGCTGTGCTGGATCACGATCGCCGCCCGCGATGCGTCGTCCCGCACGCACAGCGGGACGAACTGCTGCTCGCCGGTGGCGCCCACCAACTTGAGCAGGTAGGCACCAGGGGGCCAGTTGTCGCCGATGGTCACGGCGAGCGAGGGGTTCCACTGGCACTCGATGGTGTTGGTCGGCTGGACCAGCACCGGTGGGCTCTGCCTCGTCCCGGGCAGTTCCGCCGAGTTCCAGACCAGGCGGCCGCCGATGCCCTGGTAGTAGCCCATGCGGTAGGCCTCGACATGGAACGAGGTGGCCTTGGTGCTCACGAAGAGCTGGACCGTCTCGCCGGCCACGGCACTGACCTGGCTGGCGTAGCCCTCGATGTCGCCGGGCTGCTGGGGCGTCGTCACCCACCAGGCGTGCCCGGTCTTGGCGTTCTCGGCGATGATCGCCGGCGAGACGGGCAGCGTCGGGGCGCCGGACGGCTTTTCGTGGGGTCCGACGATCGGATCGGGAGGGGGCCCACCGCTGGTCGGCTGGTGGTCGGCACCCTTGTGTCGGCCCCGGCCAGGAGGAGCGGCCTCCCCGCCGTCCTTGCCGTCGTTGCCCGTGGCCTCGACGATGCCGAATGCCGCGGCGGCGATCGCTGCACCCCCGGCGGCCGTCCAGCCGATGAACCGGCGTCGGTCCAGACGTCCGGGCTCGTCCGGCGCCGCATCCCGGCCGCGCCGCGTCCGCCGATGGGCCGGGCCCTTCGGTCGCCCCTCAGGCGGCGGTCCACCCTGGTCTTCTGGCTGTTCTGTCATGGGCACTTCGTCGATCGGCGGGCGAACGACCCACCGATTCTCCCATGTGCCGCCGCCGCCCGCCGATCATGCGCGGCCCGGTCCTCCCCGCTTCCCGCGCCCTTCGCCCTGCCCGCACCGGCACCCGCCCGGCACCCCGCACCGGCGCGTTCCCGGTGCCCCGCACCGGCCGCCTTCAGCTGTCCCGCACTGGCGCCGGTGACGGTTCACCCTTACGCTCCATCCCGCCCTGGTCAGGTGGTACTTCCTCGACCGGGTCGCACCGATAGGGTCGCACCGACAGGTCCGGCCGGCGAAAGTGAGCGGTCCATGCAGTTCGGCATCATCCCACCCGTACGCGCCGGGGTCACCGCCGACCCGGCGTGGATGACCTCGTTCGCCCGCCAGGCGGAAGCCTGCGGCTTCGAGTCGGTGGTGCTCGTGGAGCACGCCGTGGTGGTCTCGGGCTACGAGAGCGTCTATCCCTACGCCTCGTCGGGGAAGATGCCCCTCCCCGACGATTGCCGGATCCCCGACCCACTCGACCTGATGGCCTACCTGGCCGCGGTGACCGACACCATCCACCTGGCCACCGGCGTGCTCGTCGCGCCGAACCACCAGGCGGTGGTGTTGGCCAAGCGGGTGGCGACCGTCGACGTGCTGTCCCGGGGGAGGGTCCGTCTGTGCGTCGGCGTGGGGTGGATGGACGAGGAGCTGCGCGCCACCGGGGCCGATCCGCGCCGCCGCGGGCGGCGCACCGATGAGACCATCGCCGCCATGCGGCTCCTGTGGTCCGACTCGGGGCCCGGAGGCGCCGCGTTCGACGGCGAGTTCGTGTCGTTCCACCATGCCCATTCGTTTCCGAAGCCCGTCCGGGCCGGGGGCGTCCCCATCCACATCGGCGGCCACAGCGACGCCGCAGCCCGGAGGGCCGGCCGGGTGGGTGACGGGTTCCAGCCCCTCGGCCTCGACCCGGCCCTGCTGGCCACCCGGATGGACCAACTCCGGGCCGCGGCGGAGGGGGCGGGTCGTGATCCCGACGAGGTCGAGCTGTCCCTGTCGGGCTACCTCCCGACCACCACCGAGCAGGTCGTGTCCGAGGCCGAAGCCCAGGGGGCGACCCGCCTCGTGCTGTCCACGTCCATGTCCGGCGATCTCGACACGATCGCGGCGGAGCTGTCGGGCTTCGCCGATCGGTTCGGCCTCCGGAGCCGGGGCAGCTGATGGCTGACGATGCCGACCCTCGCGCCCGGGGATACGACGCGGCCGGGCACCGACGCCCCGACCGGGACCACCCGTGAGCGAGGAACGACGGTTCGACCGGAGGGAGGACGGAGAGGACCTCCGGGAACTCTCGGTCGCCTACGCGTCGGCGGCCGATGACCGGGACGGCCGACGATTCGCCGAGTTGTTCGTCGCCGACGGGGCCCTGGTGGTCCCGCGGTACCCCGAGGAGCTCCGTCCGGTCGTCACCAGGGCGGGCACCGAGGCTCTCCGCCAGGTCCCCGAGGGCCTCCGTCGATTCGACCGGACCTTCCACCAGCTGACCAACTGGCAGTTCAGCGTCCAGGGGGACCGGGCCTCGGGCGAGGTGCAGTGCACCGCCCACCACCTCACCGCCACCGGGCACGCCGGCGGCTCGCCGGGGGAC
The DNA here is from genome assembly GCA_964573595.1 of uncultured Acidimicrobiaceae bacterium. Classification (GTDB taxonomy): domain Bacteria; phylum Actinomycetota; class Acidimicrobiia; order Acidimicrobiales; family RAAP-2; genus Bog-756. The sequence goes on from CAZNLF010000175.1 coordinate 5,454, forward strand.
CGAGGGCCCGAGGCGGTCGACTCGGTGTGGTTCATCCGCTACCGCGACGACTACGTGCGCACGCCGACGGGGTGGCGGTTCGCCCGACGGGTGCTCGATCTGCAGTGGGTCGAAGAACACACCGTCGTGCGGATGGCGCCCGCCACGCGTCCTGGCGCTCAGCCGGGCGGGACGGGCTGAGGCGGGGGTGGCCCCACGTAGCGCGCCGCCGGTCGGATCAGGCGGTTGTCGCCGGCCTGTTCCATCACGTGGGCACACCACCCGATCACTCGTCCGGCGGCGAAGGTCGGGGTGAACATGGACCGGGGGATGCCACAGGTGTGCATCACCACGCCGGCGAAGAACTCGACGTTCGTATAGAGCCGGCGCCCGGGCTTGACCTCCGCCAGTACACCGACCGTGGTGCGCTCGACCTCCTCGGCGAAGTCGACGAGATCGCCGCCGAGGCCGCGGGCGACCCGGCGGAGGAAGACGGCCCGGGGGTCGTCGGTCTTGTAGACTCGGTGCCCGAAGCCCATGATCCGGTCTCCCCGGGCCACGGCGTCGCGGATCCAGGCCTCGGCCCGGTCCGGGGTGCCGATGGCGTCCAGCATGTCGAGGGCGCGGCTGGGTGCCCCCCCGTGCAACGGCCCCGACAGTGCGCCGATGGCCCCGACGACGGCCGCGGCCAGATCGGCGCCGGTGGAGGCGATCACCCGCGCCGCAAAGGTGGATGCGTTGAAGCCGTGGTCGAGGGTGAGCACCAGGTACTGCTCGATCGCCCGCACGGAGGCCTCAGGTGCCTCCTCCCCGGTCAGCATCCACAGGTAGTTGGCCGCGTGGGAGAGGTCGTCACGTGGAGGGACCGGTGCCTTGCCGTCCGACAGCCGGTGGACGGCCGCCAGCATGGTGGGGACCGCGGCACACACCCGGAGGGCCTGGGACCGCAGTTCCTCGTGGCCGATGTCGTGTCCCGGCCGCCAGCCCAGCTCGGCGCCGAGGTGGGAGACCGCGGTGCGGAGTGCGTCGAGTGGTGCGCCGGCGGAGGCGATCGCCGGCAGCAGGGCCGCCACGCCCGGTGGCAGCGAGCGCAGGGACGCCACCTCGGAGCCGAACCGCGATGCACCGGCCCGATCGGGCAGTGCGCCGTCGAACAGCAGCTGCCAGACGTCCTCCAGCGACCGCCGGGCGGCGAGGTCGGTGGCCGAGTACTGCCGGTAGTGGAAGAACCCCTGC
>CAZNLF010000176.1:0-6649 GCA_964573595.1 uncultured Acidimicrobiaceae bacterium
GGACATCTACGACCACCTGATCCGCATCAGCGATCTCGTTGACGGCTACCGCGACCTGTTGAGCGGTGTGATGGACACACACCTCTCGACCGTGTCGAACCGCCTGAACGTGGTCATGAAGCAGTTGACCATCATCGCCACCGTCTTCCTCCCGCTGTCGTTCCTCACCGGGTTCTTCGGCCAGAACTTCTCGTTCCTGGTCGGGCACATCACCGGGCGGTGGCCGTTCTGGGTGTTCGGCATCGGCCTCGAGTTGGCGGCCGCCGCTGGACTGCTGTACCTCTTCCGCAAGCGGGGGTGGCTCGGCGGCCCGTCCAACTGATCCCTAGCGGCGTCGTCCTCTGGCGGCGAGGATCGCCCGGCTCGACCGGAACGACATGAGGGACAGGACCGAGGCGCAGGACAGCACCGAGCCGACGCCGAGGAAGCTGCCGACCGAGGCCACCGACACCGCCGAGCCGATCGAGCCCACCGACAGGACGGACCCGACGGACCCGATGGAGAGCACCGAACCCGTCGAGTTGATGCAGAGGAACGAGCGCGACGAGCCGATGGACCAACGCGAGCTCGCTGCTGTCTCCGTCCCACCTGTTCCCATGCCGCCCAGTATGGCCCGTCCGACAGGGTCCGGCCCGTGCCGATAGGGATGCCCGTGGCCAGCGCCGGCCCCCTATGGCGCCGGCGACTCGACGGCGTTGCCGGCCGGGTCGAGGACGTACCACCGGCCCCCGGCGTTGGTCAGCGCCTGACCGGTCGCCTTTCCGGGCACGCGGTCGGGCGGCCAGAAGTAGAGCGGCCATCCGTGATACGTGATCTGCGTGGTGCCGTCGGTCCGGGGGGCGGTGCCGAGCAGGCCGGGTTCGATGCCCGGTCCGGCGACCGGGGCGGCGATGCCACCGGGAAGCGTGTCGGGGGGCCACTGCACCGCGCAGATGCCGTAGCAGCGGGACGGCGACCCACGCTTGTCGGTCTCGAAGAGGTAGAGCGTGATCCCCTGACCGTCGGCGAGGACCGGGCCCAGCCCGTTCACGTCCATCACCTTGACCTCGTAGGTCGGGCCGTGTCCGAGCTTCGGGGGCGTCGTGGTGAAGGGCTGGGTGATGGCGGTGCCCGAACTCGTGCAGGCCGTCCCGACGGCGACGACGAGCGCCAGTACGACGGCGGGCAGGGCGCGGCTCGTGCGGCTGGTGCCGGGGCGGCACCGGGTCCGTGGTCCGTCGCCCCTCACGACCGGTCGGCCGAGCCGAACCACTCGAGCGGTGGGGACGGGTAGGGACCGGTGCCGGGGCGCCAACCGGCGGCCAACTTCTGGTCGGCGATGCCCCCCTCGGCCCAGATGTGGCAGCTATCGCGCGCCCAGGGGCTGCCGGTCCCGGTGAGCAGGTCGTCGGCCTCGCCCCGGCTGACCGCCAGTGCCCTCCTGGAGGTCACCGCCTGGACCACGACCGGTCCGAGCGAGCGGGCCAGCTGTTCCAGGTGGGTGCAGCCGCGCGGGCCGCCGAAGCGCGACTGCACTTGGCGCGTGTAGCCCCTCGCCACGCTCAGGCCGACCAGTCCGGCGAACGCCGGCGCGATCCCCGGGCACTCGGTGTGGGGGAAGGTGTGCATCACCGCGTCGGCCGCGGTGATGCACAGGTCGTCGAGACGGACGACCACGCGCAGCTCCATGTCGTGCACCCTGGACACGCCCTGGACGCCCTCGGCCCACGGCCTCGAGTCCACCAACCGACCCACGATGGTGAGGACGTCGCCGTCGTCGAACGCGTCGTACTCGATGGACCTCCGGTGGAGCGGCACCCGCCCACCGGCGGGCGGAGCCTGCGTCACGAACGGGCCGGGAGATCGACGATGTCGTAGGACCACAGTTCGCTGTGCACCCCCACCGGAGGAGGTTCCGCCTCGGCCGCGTGGTCGGGGGCGGCCGTGTCGTCGGTGTTGGCGGTTCCCGCACCTCGGTGACCGTGGGCGAACGCGGGGGAGTGGAGCCAGGCGTCGAAGGACTCCTCGTCCCGCCAACGGGTGAGCACGAGCCACACGTCTCGCTCGTCACTCGGCTGCAGGAGCTCGAACCCCTCGAAGCCGTCCGCATCGTCGACCGCCCCAGCCCGTTTGGCGAAGCGCCGCGCCAATTCGTCCCCCGAACCCTCCCTGACGGTGATGGCATTGATCTTCACGATGGTCATGCTCCGATCATTGCCCGACCGAGCCATCCCTCCAAATCAGGGGCCGCCGGCCCGCGGACGGTTCGCCGATGGTCACATGCACGTAATTACGGTGTTGTGATATCCTTAAATCCCAGGTTGAGCGTGAGGTTTGCGTTCACGGTCAACCTCTGATCGAGGTGGAGGAATCGACAGTGGCCGAAAGCAGGCACGAGATGCCCGGGGAGGGTGGCCCGGCCGCAGGCGCGGTGCGCTCGGGTGAGGGGTTCCGGGGGGCGCAGGTGTGCTCGCTGGTCGGTATCACCTACCGCCAGTTGGACTACTGGGCTCGGACAGGGCTGCTGCGCCCGTCGATCGCCGACGCCACCGGGAGCGGCAGCCAGCGCCGGTACTCCTACGGCGACGTGCTCGAGCTCAAGGTCATCAAACGGCTCCTCGACGCCGGGCTCAAGCTGCAGCAGGCGCGCCAGGCCGTCGAGTGCCTGCGCGGCGACCTGGGGGCGGACCTGGCCTCCGCGCAGCTGGTGCTGGCCGGTGCCCGGTCGGTGCTCGCCCACTCCGACGGGGAGATCGTGGACCTGCTCGCCGGCGGCCAGGGCGTGTTCAACATCCTTCCCCTCTCCGGCGTGGTGTCCGAACTCGATGCCGCCATCGTCGAGATCGGCGACGACGCTCCCGCCGCGCAGCCGCCCCGCCCGGACCGCCATCCGGCAGCGGCCCACCTGGACGCTGCCGTGGCCGATGCCGCCGGGGCCGTCCAGCCTTGACCGTCACGCACCGCACCGTGCCGGCACCTCCCAAGTCGGAGACCCTCCGATTCGCCCACGAGTCGGAGCACCGGTTCGCCCGCATCCTCGACTTCTACGGCGTCCAGTGGGAGTACGAACCGGTTGAGTTCGCCCTGGAGTGGGACGCCGACGGGCGCCAGGTGTCGGGGTTCCGTCCCGACTTCTGGCTGCCCGAGCCCGGCCTGTTCGTGGAGCTCACCACCCTCAACCAGCGGCTGGTAACGAAGAAGAACGGCAAGGTCCGTCGGCTGGCCCAGCTCCACCCCGACGTACGGGTGACCCTGTTGTACCAGCGCGACACCCTGGCGCTCCTGTCCAAGTACGGCCTGGCCGGCGGTGGGCTGGGACAGGCCGGGATCGCCCGCTCTGCCTGAACGAGGGCGCCGCTATCATCTCGATGTGAGCGACACCTCGGCGATAGTCAGCGACGAGGTCCCGACCGGTTCCGTCGAAGCCCTGCGCCACACCGCCCTCATCGACTCCCATCGGCGTCTGGGGGCGAAGCTCGTCGGGTTCGGTGGGTGGGAGATGCCACTCTCGTACCCGGGCGGCACCATCGCCGAGCACCGATCCTGTCGACACGACGCGGTCATCTTCGACGTCAGCCATCTGGGCACGGTGCGGGTGGAAGGTGCCGGTGCGTTCGACCTGCTCCAGGAGGCACTCTCCAACGACCTGCGGAAGATCGGCCCGGGACGAGCGCAGTACACACACCTCCTCGGCGAGGACGGCTCGGTCGTCGACGACATCATCGTGTGGTGGCTGGACGACGACGTCTTCGATGTCATGCCGAACGCCTCCAACACCGGGCGGGTCCTGGCGGCCGTCGGCGGGGAGGACACCACGGCCACCCGTGCGATCATCGCCGTGCAGGGCCCGCACGCCCGGGCCCGGATGGCGGTCGTCTCCGCCGAGGCGGCTGCCGTGCCCCGATTCGGCGTGACCCCGTTCTCGTGGGGTGGCGTGGCGTGCGTGGCGGCAGGAACCGGCTACACCGGCGAGGACGGCGTCGAGTGCTCGGTGCCGACGGATTCGGCCCCCGGCATGTGGGAAGCGCTGCTCGCCACCGGTGTCAGCCCCGCCGGGCTCGGGGCCCGCGACACGCTCCGCCTCGAGGCCGCCCTGCCACTGCACGGCCACGAGCTCGGGCCGGGAATCACGCCGCTCCAGGCGAAGCTGGGCTGGGTGGTGGGCTGGGACAAGCCTCGGTTCCGTGGACGCGAGGCCCTGGTCGAGGAGCGCGAACGTGGGGTCCGACGCATCCTGTCGGGCCTCGCCACCGAGGGACGCCAGCCCCCTCGCGAGGGAGCCCCGGTGGTGTGTGGCGACCGGGTGGTCGGGCAGGTCACCAGCGGGAACTTCTCACCCATGCTCGGCCACGGCATCGCCCTGGCCTTCCTCGACTCCTCGGTGGCCATCGAGCCCGGGGAGGGGCTGACCGTCGAGCAGCGGGGGAGGGCGATCCCTGCCCGGTGGGCGCGCACCCCCTTCGTCCGGGCCGGCCAGTGGGAGTCCACTGCATGAGCCGTCGGCCGGGACGAGGCGACCGTGCCCCGTCGATCGACTAGACAACCGGACACGAGAGCATCCGAGGAGCGGCCCGTGGGCACCTACATCCCCCATACCGACGACGAGGTGGCGAGCATGCTCGCCTTCCTCGGGCTGGACTCGGTCGAGCAGCTGTTCGACGTGGTCCCGGAAGCGTTGCGCCTGCAACGGGGGCTGGAGCTGGCCGATGGAGCGGGCGAGCCGGACGTCCTTGCCACGATGGAGGGGTTCGCCGACCGCAACCGTGCCCGCTCCGATCGGCTGGTGTGCTTCGCCGGCGGAGGCGCCTACGACCACGAGATCCCCTCGGTCACCCGGTCCCTGGCCGGGCGGTCGGAGTTCGTCACCTCCTACACCCCGTACCAGCCCGAGGTGGCCCAGGGCGTGCTCCAGGCCATCTTCGAGTACCAGACCATGATCGCCCGGCTGTCCGGTCTACCGGTGTCGAACGCCTCGCTCTACGACGGGGGCAGTGCCGCCGTCGAGGCGGTGAACCTCGGCGTGGCCGTGTCGGGTCGATCGACGGTCTGGGTGTCGGCCGGCATCCACCCCCACTGGCGGCAGATGCTCGCCGCCTACGCCGCCGGGACCGGCCACCGGCTACGGACGATCCCGCTCCACGACGGCCTGACCGCGTGGCCCGGGGCTGGCGAGGACGACGGGGAGCCACCCGGAGTGGTCCTGGTGGGCTACCCCAACTACCTGGGGTGCATCGAGGACCTTGGTGAGGCCAGGGCGGTGTGCGACCGCACCGGCGCCCTCCTCGTCGTGGGCGCGGACCCGGTGGCGGCCGGCCTGCTCAGATCGGCGGGGGAGTGGGGGGCCGACGTGATGGTCGGGGAGGGGCAGGCCTTCGGGACCACCCTCGGGTTCGGCGGCCCCTACCTCGGGCTGTTCGCTTGCGCCTCCGCCCACGTGCGACGGCTACCCGGCCGGCTGGTGGGCGAGACGGTGGACGTCGAGGGCCGGCTGGCCTACGTCACCACCCTGCGCGCCAGGGAGCAGGACATCCGGCGCGAGAAGGCCACGTCCAACGTGTGCACCAACCAGACCCTCATGGCGGTCACCGCCGCCATCCAGCTCGGGTGGCTGGGCACGTCGGGCCTGATCGAACTGGCCCGCCGGTGCGCCCAGGCCACCCGGTACACCCGCGACGCGCTCCTCTCCCTCGACCGGGTCGAGCCCTACGCCGGAGCCCCGGTGCTGCGGGAGTTCGCCGTGCGGCTCCCCGTGCCCGCCCATGTCGTCATCGAGCGCATGGCCGACGCCGGCTTCCTGGCCGGGATCCCACTGGGTGACGACTTCGACGGCGGCGAGAACGGACTGCTCGTCGCCGTCACCGAGCGCCGGACACGGGACGAGATCGACGCCTACGTGACCGCGCTCGGCAAGGCGGTGGCGTGATGGCCGACCCGACCCCGTCCGTGGCGGCCGCACCCGGAGGCAAGGCCACCAGCGCGCCGCTGCTCGGGCGCGACGCCGAGCCGACACTCTTCGAGCTTTCCCACGCGGGCCGGCGGGCGTGGTCGTTCCGGACGACCGGCGTGCCCGAGGTGCCCCTCGACGAACTGGTCCCCGATGGACACCTCCGGGACCAGCCGGTGGCCGTCGCCGAGGTGTCCGAGCGCGACCTCGTGGCCCACTTCACCCGGCTGTCCCACCGCCAGTTCTCCGTCGACCTCGGGGCGTACCCGTTGGGGTCGTGCACGATGAAGTACAACCCCAAGCTCTGTGACACGGTGGCGTCCCTGCCCGGCCTGGCCGGTGTGCACCCCGGAGCGCCCGCCTCCCTCTCCCAGGGCTGGCTCGCCTTGTTGGTGGAGCTCGAGGAGGTGCTGTGCGAGATCACCGGCATGGCGGCCGCCACACTGCAGCCCGCGGCGGGGGCCGCCGGCGAGCTGTGCGGCCTCCTCCTCATGCGGGCCTGGCACGAGGCCCAGGGGTCGGTCCGGCACAAGGTGGTGATCCCCGACTCGGCCCACGGCACCAACCCGGCGTCGGTGACCCTGGGTGGCTACGAGGTGGTGACCGTGCCGAGTGACGAGCGGGGGTGCGTCGACATGGAGGCACTGGCCGGAGTACTCGACGAGGACGTGGCCGGCATCATGCTGACCAACCCCAACACCCTCGGGCTGTTCGAGGAGGACATCG
>CAZNLF010000177.1:0-6578 GCA_964573595.1 uncultured Acidimicrobiaceae bacterium
CGTGGTGGGGACCGCCGGCCCGCCCGGCACGGGGCGTCGCGCCCTCCCGACCCGCCCTCCCGGCCCGTCCTCACGACCGCCCGCTCTGACCTGGGATCGCGACCCGATTGGTCGCAGAGGCATTTTTCGTCAACAATGCGGCCCATGAATGTCGTTGTCTGCGTGAAACAGATCCCCGACCCGGCCGCCCCACCGGCGCTGGATCCGGGGACGAAGAACCTCGTCCGGGCCGGAAAGCTGATCCTCGACGATTCCGATGCCTACGGCGTGGAGATGGCCCTGCAGCTGGCCGACGCCGCCGGCGGGGGAGAGGTGACCCTCGTCTCGATGGCCCCGAACGGCGAGACGTCCGGGCTCCGCACCGCGTTGGCCATGGGCGCGGCCAAGGCCATCCTGGTGAGCGACGACTCGCTGGCCGGGACCGACGCCCTGGGCACCGCCAAGGTCCTGGCCGCGGCCATCAAGCGGGCCGAGCCCGATCTGATCCTGGCGGCCACCGAGTCCTCCGACGGCTACACCGGCACCACCCCGGTCCAGGTGGCCGAGCTGCTCGGCCTTCCGTCGGTCACGTTCGCCAAGAAGGTCGAGGTGACCGGGGACTCCGTCAAGGTCGAGCGCCAGACCGAGGCCGGCTACGACGAGGTGGAGAGCCCGCTGCCGGCCCTGGTCACCGTCACGGCCGGGGTCGTCGAACCCCGTTACCCCTCGTTCAAGGGGATCATGGCCGCCAAGTCCAAGCCCGTCGAGACCCTCACGGTGGCCGATCTCGGGATCGACGCCGGCCAGGTCGGCGCCGCCGGTGCCCGCCAGGAGATCACCGAGGTCGCCGACGCCGAGGCCCGTTCCGCCGGTGAGATCGTCACCGACGAGGGCGAGGGCTACGCCCGCGTGATCGAGTTCCTCGAGCAGCTGAAGGTCCTCTAGGACCGGTAGGAGAACAACCACACATGTCTGTCGACAAGATCTGGGTCCTCGCCGAAGTGGCGGACGGGGCGCCCATCACCACCTCTCTCGAACTGATCAGCCAGGCCCGCACGCTGGCCGGCACCGTCGAGGCCGTCGCCTGGGGCGACGGCACCGCCGCCGTGGCGCCGACCCTCGGTGAGTACGGGGTCACCACCGTGTACGACGTCGGTGACCTTGCCGGGGCGCTTCCGGGCGTGCCGGTGGCCGCCGCAATCGCCGCCGCCGTGGAGGCCGGAAACGGTCCCGACGCCATCCTGTTCCCCGCCACCTATGACGGGCGCGACATCGCCGGGCGCCTGTCGGTCAAGCTCGACCGTCCCGTGCTGACCAACGTCGTCGGCCTCGTCGCCGCCGATGGTGGCCTGGTGTCCGAGCACGCCATCTTCGGTGGCAGCCAGGTCCTGTCGGCCAAGTTCACCGCCGAGGGCCCCCAGATCTTCGTGGTGCGGGCCAAGTCGTTCGCCGCCGAGCCGTCGGGTGGATCGCCCGCTTCGGTGGTGGCCGCCCCTGCCCCGGACACCGGCGCGACCAATGCGGCGAAGATCGTCGCCCGCCACGTCGAGGAGCGCACCGGTCCGAAGCTCGACGAGGCCGCCGTCGTCGTGTCCGGCGGGCGCGGCCTCGGTGAGAAGGACCAGTACTCGCTGATCGAGGAACTGGCCACGCTGCTCCACGGAGCGCCCGGGGCCAGTCGCGCCATTGTCGACGCCGGCTGGGTCCCCTACTCCCACCAGGTCGGCCAGACCGGCAAGACCGTCAAGCCCACCGTCTATGTGGCCTGCGGGATCTCCGGGGCGACCCAACACCTGGTCGGGATGAAGAATTCGAAGAACATCGTGGCCATCAACAAGGACCAGGACGCCCCCATCTTCTCGGTGGCCGACCTCGGGATCGTGGGCGACGTGCACAAGGTGCTCCCCCAGCTCATCGAGGCGCTCAAGGCCCGCGGCTAGACCGCCGGGACGCCCGGGCCCGGCCGGGGTACCGCCGAGCGGTCCCCTCGCCGGCGGGTCATGGCGGGGCGAGCAGGTGGAGAAGCTCGTCCCCACCTCGATGAAGTCGGCACAGGGGGACCGCCTGCGCCGAGGGGTTGCGTGCCATACTGGGCGCTCAACGTCCCTCATCGCACAGATCCCTCCGGAAGTGATCTCCACCACGAACCGTCGCAGCATCAATCCGTCCGACGACGTGATGCTCGGCGGGCCGTCGCCACCGGGCCACCCGTCCGCTGCGGCACGGTGGGGACCGACGGCCGCTCCGCCATCCGGGCCGGACCGTGCCTAGACCAGTAGAGGGGACCAGCCCGTACCTGCCCGGGCTGGACGGGATCCGCGCCGTCGCCGTGCTGTCGGTGATCGCCTTCCACCTCAACTTCGGCTGGGCCCCCGGTGGCCTCCTCGGCGTGCAGGTCTTCTTCGTGCTCTCGGGATACCTGATCACCGACCTCCTGGTTGCCGAGTACCACCGACACCAGGGGATCGGACTGAAGCGGTTCTGGATCCGGCGGGCCCGGAGGCTGTTGCCGGCCCTCTTCGTGATGCTGTTCGTGACGGTCGGCTGGGCGACCTTGTTCGACCGGAGCCAGCTGGCCGCACTGCGAAGCGATCTCCCGTCCGGGATCTTCTACTACAGCAACTGGTGGTTCATCTTCCACCACGTCTCCTACTTCGCCGAGTTCGGCCCCCCCTCGCCGCTCGGACACCTCTGGTCACTGTCGATCGAGGAGCAGTTCTATCTGGTCTGGCCACTCCTCGTCCTCGCCGGCCTGCGGTTCGTCCGCTCGAAGCAGACGATGCTGATGGTCACCATCGCACTGGCCGTTGCCTCCGCCACGGAGATGGGCCTCCTCTTCGTCCCCGCCGTCGATCCCACCCGGGTGTACGACGGGACCGACACGCGGGTGTTCGCCCTGCTGATCGGGGCCGCCCTCGCCATGGTGCTGCCGCGCAGCCAGAGCTTCGGCCCGATCTCGGCGAGTGCCCGACGCCTGCTCGATGTGGTCGGCGGCGTGTCGCTGCTCGGGATCTTCGTGATGATCGCGCACACCAGCCAAGACGAGCCGTTCCTCTACCGGGGCGGGATGGTGCTCCTCGCGCTGCTCACCGCGCTGCTGATCAGCGTCACCATCCACCCGGCGTCGCATTGGCGGTCGATCCTCGGGTGGGAGCCCCTCCGGTGGATCGGGGAGCGCTCGTACGGCATCTATCTCTGGCACTACCCGGTCATCGTCCTCACCACGCCGCTCAACGCCCCGTCCAACCTCTGGCGGGCCGCCCTCCAGATCGCCGCCACCTTCGGGATCGCCGCGCTGTCCTGGCGGTACGTCGAACAGCCCATCCGGCACGGTGCGCTCGAGGCGCAGTGGTTGCGCATCAGGAACCACAACTGGTCGTGGCCGCGCGTGAAGACGTGGGGCTGGGTGCTGATCGGGGGGGTGGTCGTCAACACGGCGCTGTGCGTCGTCGGACTCGTCGGGCTGGTGTCGGCGTCAGCCGCCGACCCGGCGTCACGGGTCACGAGCATCGTTCCCGTGGTGCACCGGCATCTCGGCCCCCCCATCACGGCGGCGCCCCCCGGGGGCCCCCCGGCGTCCACCGTGCCCCCGCCGCCCGGCCAGGGCGTGACGGCGATCGGGGACTCGATCATGGTCGACGCCGCCCCCTACCTCCAGCTGTCACTGCCGGGCATCGCCATCGACGCCAAGGTCGGCCAGCAGCTCTACCAGGTGCAGGGGGCCATTCCCTTCCTGAAGGCCGCGGGAGCGGTGGGGAGCCGTCTCGTCCTCGAGCTCGGGACGAACGGCCCGTACTCGGCGGCGCAGCTCACGGCGCTGCTCAACTCCTTCCCACCCATGCAGCGGATCGTGTTGGTCAACACGCGGGTGCCCCGTCCCTGGCAGCAGGAGGTGAACCAGTCCATCGCCAGTGTGGCCCAGTCCTATCCGAACACGGTCCTGGTGGACTGGTACGACGACAGCGCCCCGTACCCGCAGTACTTCTACCCCGACGGCGTCCACCTGGACCCCGCCGGGGCCAAGTACTACGCGTCGCTGCTGGTCCAGGCGCTCGACGCCCCGGTCCAGCATCGGGACCACTGAGCGGGGCGGGGCCCCGGCCACCCGGTGTCAGTGGCCCCGGCTGCGCGGTGGCTGTCCGCCGCTCAGACCAGTGGCCACGGGTACGGGGGCCGATCGCCGATCGGCTCGGGGTAGACACCGGTCCCCACCAGTCGCCGGACCCGTTCCGTCAGTGCCTCCCGCTCCGGCTCGGGGAGGAGGCGGGCGACCTCGTCGGGCAGCTCGGGCAGGAGACGGCTGAGTGCTTCGAGGATCGACCCGGGCACCTCCTCGTCGGCAAAGTCCCAGATGACCGTCCGGAGCTTGTGCTGGCGGTGGAAGCACAGCCCGTGGTCGATGCCCCACAGTCGGCCGTCCGGCCCTGACAGGACGTGCCCGCTCTTGCGGTCGGCGTTGTTGATCACGACGTCGAGGGCGCAGATCTTCATGAGCGTGGGCTCGTGGCCGCCCTCCTCCAGCAGCGTGAAGTAGTGCTGTTCGTAGTCGGCCTCGACGAACAGCTGGAGCGAGCCCGGTCCGAACGGGCCGTCGTCGCGGGCCAAAGTCGGGGGGACGAGGCCCCACCCGAGCGCCTCCGACACGGCGTAGGCGGCCACCTCGCGTCGGTACAGGCCGTCGGGGAAGTCCCACAGGGACTGCTCGCCGCTGGCCGGCTTGTAGACCGCATGGATCGGCTCGGGGCCGTCGGCGTCGAGACCGACCAGGAAGGTCAGGTTGGAGCTCCACGGCAGCCGGCCGACCACGGAGACCTCCCGGGACGAGAGTTCCTCCAGTGCCGTGTCGAGCCCGGGACCTTGGTCGGGGCTCCAGCCGGTCACACGGCCGGCGGGCGGTGGCCGTTGGTCCGCGGACATTCGTGTCCCGAGGGGTCGAGGGGTGAGCCGCACAGCGGGCACGGGGGCCGGCCGGACTCGACCAGCGACGTGGCCTGGATGGCGAAGGCCGCCGCCTGCTCCCGAGAGATGGACAGGCGGGCGATGGCCCCGGTCTCGTCCTCGGGGACCAGCTCCTCGATGACCAACACGATCCGGTCGTCGACCTCGTCGTAGGACACGCCGATGGTGCCGACCGCCCACGCGGGGTCGGTCGGCTCCTCGAGCTCGAGGTCCTCGGGGAGGTGGCCGGGGCGCTCCTGGTCCTTCACGATGCGGGTCAGGTAGTCGGCCACCACGGCCACCTGCTGCTTCTCCATCTTGAGGGTCAGCAGGATCGGGCCCTGGCGGCACTGGAGCAGGAAGAGGCGCTCCCCGACCGGGCCCACGGCCCCGACAGTGAACCGGTCCGGTGACGAGAGGTCGTAGCCGTCGCTCATCGGCCCTCGTCCCGCGGGTGCGCGCTCATGCGATGGCCAGCTCGGCGAGGGAGCCGGTCGAGTTGACGGTCAGGACGTGGGGATCGGTCCCGCTGTAGGCCAGCGCCGACACCGAGCACGGGGAGACGGTCAGCCGTTGGAACAGGTCGAGCGGGGTGCCGGCGGCCGCGGCCACGGCCGCCTTGATCGGATCGGCGTGGGACACCGCCACCACCGTCCCCCCCGGGTGCAGCTGGATGAGGCGGGCCACCGCCGAGGTGATGCGGGCCTGCATCTCGAGGAAGGACTCGCCGCCGGGGAACCGGAACCCACTCGGGCAGCGCTGCACCTGGCTCCACTCCGGCCGCTTGGCCAGGGCATTCAGCTTCGCACCCGTCCAGTCGCCGAAGTCGCATTCGAGCAGGCCGCGGTCGGTGCGGACCCGGAGTCCGAGCAGCCGGGCGATCGGTTTGGCCGTCTCGGCCGTCCGCTCCAGGGGCGAGGCGTACACGGCCACCGGTCGCGCCGCACCCGATCCGGCGATGGCGGCGATGCGCTCGGCCACGGCATTCGCCTGGCGCTGCCCCTCCTCGGACAGATGGAGGCCGGGTGCCCGGCCGGGTAGGACCGAACCTGTCGTCGGCGTCCTGCCGTGGCGGACGAGGAGGACCACGGTCGGCCGTGCAGGGGTCTTCGCTCTGGTGGCCACGCCCGTTCACCGTACTCCCTCGCGGCGCGGCCCCGATCGTGGCCGAGGGCCCCCCAGCGGCTCGGGACCGGGTCAGGATCCGGTGGTCGCCAGGCTCCGGACCTGGGGCTCCGCCCCGGCGCAGCCGTCCAACGGCCCCTCGTCCTCGGGCAGGACCGGGTCGTGGTCGTGGTCCTCGTCGGACAGCTTCGACGGCCACCAGTTCCAACGGCCCAGCAGCACCACGACCGAGGGCACCAGCAGCGTGCGGACGAGGAAGGTGTCGAGCAGGATGCCGGCGGCGAGGCCCAGGCCGATCTCTTGGACCTGCGTGTTGCCCGTCGCCGTCAGGACCCCGAAGGTGCCGGCCAGGATCAGCCCGGCCGAGGTGACCGTGGTGCCGGTCGCCTCGACGGCCCGCTTCACGGCCACCCGGATGGAGGCGTGGTGGGCTTCCTCGCGGATGCGGGTCATCACCAGGATGTTGTAGTCCTGTCCCAGTGCCATGATGAAGATGAACATGAAGAACGGGAGCACGAAGTTGATGCCGTCCTGGC
>CAZNLF010000178.1:0-6551 GCA_964573595.1 uncultured Acidimicrobiaceae bacterium
TTCGCCGACCTGGTCGACTACGGGTTCACCGCCTCCATGGAGGACGACCTCGACGCCATCGCCTCGGGCAACGAGGAGTCGCTGCCCTGGCTGACCCGCTTCTACTTCGGGACGTCGGAGCCGGCCCCCACCAACGGCAACGGGTCGTCGGGCGACCACGGCACCGCCAACGGCAGCGGGGCGCCGGGGACGGCCGGCCCGGCGGTGGTGGGCCACGCCAGTGGCCTGGGCCTGAAGCGTGAGGTCAGCACGTACCTGGGCGAGATCGACGCCCGCGAGATCAACTCCATCCCCATCGGGACGGGGGCCGACGGCGGAGAGATCGTGGCGAGGGTCGGCCGCTACGGCCCCTACCTGCAGCGGGGGGAGGACCGGGTGTCCATCCCCGAGGACCTGGCTCCCGACGAGCTCACCGTCGAGCGCGCCGAGGAGCTCCTCGCTGCCCCCTCGGCCGACCGGGTCCTGGGCGAACACCCCGAGACCGGCCTGCCCGTGCAGGTGAAGGCGGGTCGGTTCGGCCCCTATGTGCAGTTGGGGGAGTTGGTCGACGGCGGACCGAAACCCCGGACCTCCTCGCTGTTCGCGTCCATGTCGCCCGCCACCCTCACCTTCGAGCAGGCGCTCGAGCTGCTGGCGATCCCCCGCGTGGTCGGCGAGGACCCGGTGAGCGGTGAGGAGATCGTCGCCCACAACGGCAAGTTCGGCCCCTATCTGAAGAAAGGGAGCGACACCCGCAGCCTCCTCACGGAGGACCAGATCCTCTCGGTGGGGGTCGACGAGGCGCTGTCCCTGTTCGCCCAGCCGAAGACGCGCGGCAACCGCACGGCGAAGGGGCCGCTGCGCGAGATGGGCAACGATCCCGACACCGGCCTGACCATGGTGGTCAAGGACGGGCGGTTCGGGCCCTATGTCACCGACGGCACGACCAATGCGTCGTTGCGGCGCGGCGACGACGTCGACAGCCTGACCGTCGAGCGAGCCTCCGAATTGTTGGCCGAGCGCCGGGCCGCCGGACCGGCGACCCGCAAGAAGGCGACGGCACGGAAGGCCCCGGCGAAGAAGGCCGGCGCCAAGAAGGTCGGCGCGAAGAAGGCCGGCACCAAGAAAGTGGTGGCCAAGAAGAAGGCCCCGGCGAAGAAGACCGTGGCGAAGAGGACCAGTAGTCCCGAGTGATCGGCGGTCGCCAGGGTAGGGGTGGGCTCGTCGCCTTCGAGGGCATCGACGGCTGCGGCAAGTCCACCCAGGCCCAACTCCTCGCCGACCGACTGGGCGCACTCCTCACCTTCGAGCCCGGGGGCACCGGACTGGGCTCGTCCCTGCGGGGCCTGCTGCTCGACTCGGACCAGCCTCCGGTGGACCAGCGCACCGAGGCCCTCCTCATGGCGGCGGACCGTGCCCAGCACGTCGCCGAAGTGGTCCGACCGGCGCTCGACGAGGGCCGGTGGGTGGTGACCGACCGGTTCTCCGCCTCCACGCTCGCCTACCAGGGATATGGCCGGGGCATGGCCCAGGGCGAGCTGGTCGGGCTGATCGAGTGGGCCACCGGAGGACTGAGCCCCGACCTCACGGTGCTGGTGGACGTCCCGGTGGACGAGGCGGCCGCCCGGCGGCGAGGAACCGACCAGGACCGATTCGAGCTCCAGGGAAGCCGGTTCCAGCAGCGGGTGGCCGACGGCTACCACCGTCTGGCCGAGGAGGGGTCCGCCGGGTGGGTGGTGGTGGACGGGACGGGCACCGTCGACGAGGTGGCCGGCGCCGTGTGGACCGGCCTGGTCGCGTTCATCGAGCGGGCTCCCGCAGGCCTGGCCCCGCCCGATCGTGTCCGGTCGGCCGAGGGGGTGGTCGACGGTGAGTGACAGCCGGCCACAGACCGGATCCGAGGGGTCGGTGGCATCCGTGCCGTCGGACGGGACACCCTCAGCGACGCTGTTCGAGGAGGTCGTCGGTCAACCGGCGGCCGTGACCCAGCTGATGGCCGCGGCCCGTCGGCCGGTGCACGCCTACCTGCTCCACGGCCCTCCCGGGTCCGGCAAGAGGGCGGCGGCCCGGGGCCTGGCTGCCGCACTGCTCTGTCCGGACGGGGGCTGCGGCCGGTGCAACACGTGTCGGAGGGCGCTCGCCGGGACGCACCCGGACCTGGTGATGGTCGAGCGGTCGGGTGCGTCGCTCGATGTGGACGAAGCCAGGTCGATCGTCACCCGGGCCCAGCGCCGTCCGCTCGAAGCGGCGCGTCAGGTGCTGATGGTGAGCGATGTCCACCTGGCCGCCAAGGCGGCGCCGGCACTGCTCAAGACGGTGGAGGAACCGCCACCCGCCACGGTCTTCGTGCTGTTGGCGGACGAATTGGTCCCCGCACTCGCCACCATCGCCAGCCGGTGTGTCAAGGTCCCCTTCGGACCGGTGTCACGCCAGGACGTCGTGGCGTGGCTGGTGGATCGCGGCGTCGACCCCGAGCATGCGGACTCGGTGGCGGAGGCCTCCGGCGGGAGGCTCGACCGGGCCCGGCTCCTGGTCGGTGATCCGGGGTTCGTCGCCCGCCAGCAGCAGTGGCGGTCGGTGTCCGCCCGGCTCGACGGCACCGGTGCCGTGGCCGCCGAGGTGGCATCGGAGCTGCTCTCCTCGGTCGACGAGGCCCTGGCCCCCCTCCGTGACCAGCACGCCCAGGAGCTGGCGGCCCTCGCCGAACAGGCCGACCTGGTGGGGGCGAAGGGCATCCCCGGCCGCAAGCAGGTGGAGGACGCCCATCGCCGCGAGGAGCGACGGTGGCGCACCGACGATCTGCGCTTCGGCCTGGCGGCCCTGGCCGAGTCCTACCGCGACCGCCTCATCGCCACGGCGGGCGCCGAGGGCGGGGCCAGCGGCCACGGGGCGGGGACCGAGGCCCGACGGGCGGTCCACCAGGTGGAGGCCGTCCGGGAGGCATCGCTGGCCCTCGAGAGGAACGCCAACGAGGCATTGCTGATGGACGCCTTGATGATCGAGCTCTCCGGGATGGGCGACTGACCCCTGCTGTTCGGTGCCCGCCCCGCCGTCCGTGCCGGGGCGCCGCACTTCGAGCGGCCGCCTCTCCTCCGGGATCACGTCTCCGTTTTGCCTACCCGCGGTAGGGAACGTGCTGGTGGACGCCGCCCTCGTCGACCGATCACCGGGCCCTCGGCGTCACCCCACCATCCGATCCGGGTACCGAGGCTCTACTGGTTCACCATTCGTTCGGCACCCCCTCGCCGCCGGTCGGGGACGAGGGACCGAGCCCGTGTCCCGGTTCGGATAGCGTGTCCCTCCACGCCTGGGTAGCTCAGTCGGTAGAGCAACGCACTCGTAATGCGTAGGTCAGGAGTTCGATTCTCCTCCCAGGCTCCACATTTTCGGATGCTTGTCGCCATGGGTTCGAAGCGCCACGTGAGGTCGGAGAACCACCGGCGGCTATCGAACGTCGCTGCGCCTGATGTGCTGTGCCCAGTCGAGAGCATCCACCGCCGGGGCCTCTGGACCACGTGGCAGCTGTCTCCAGGGTGACCTGCGACCGGGCCGGCCGTTGGGGTAGAACCTCGTTCTCCCCAGGGTTGACCATGGGCCGCGCCGACAGGAGATCGATCGTGTACTCCGGTATCCGATACCATTTCCCTGGTGGCAAAACAGTCGAAACAGGTGGTGGCGGCCGACCCGCCCGAGTCGGATGCCCCGAGTTGGCGGGAGCAGGCGGTGGCCCGGTCGCTCGACTCCGCCCGGCTCCGGGCCGAGACCCGGGTGCAGCGCTTCCTCGACGCCGCCACCGAGCTGTTCAACGCCGGCTCGGGCAAGGACTTCACCGTCCAGGAGGTGGTCGACCGCTCCGGCCAGTCGCTGCGCAGCTTCTACCAGTACTTCGGCGGGAAGCACGAGCTGCTGCTGGCCCTGTTCGAGGAGTCGGTGCGGTCCACCACCGAGTATCTCGGCGTCCAGATCGGACGGGACGACGATCCCCTCGGGCGGCTGCACACCTTCGTCGTGGAGTACTACCGGCTGTGCCGGCCCACCCGGGGCGAAGAGCCCGGTGCGGTCAACCGGGCCCCGTTCATGGCCGAGTTCGCCCAGCAGCTGCTCACCGAGTACCCGAAGGAGGCGGCCCGGGTGTTCTCCCCCCTGGTCGCCCTGTTCGAGCAGGTCCTCGACGAGGCCACGGCCGCCGGTGCCGTCCGCGCCGCCCGGGGCCCCATCGTCGGCGTCGTGCTCGAGGCCATCATGTTCAACTCGTTCTCCCAGACGATCGGTGGCATGTCGGCCCGCACCCAGCGGGACGGGACGGCCGAGGACCTGTGGGACCTGATCATCAACGGGATCGGGAGCGGCTCGGCGGGCTGATGGCTCCGGGTCCGCACGGCCATCATCGTCCGGAGTGGGCCGATCCGAGGCGGCGGCGTCCCCCAGCGTCAGCGCTCCAGTCGGTCGAGCAGGCGCTCCACCGCCGCCCGGGTCTGGTCGTGCGCGGTGTCCATGCCGAGATTGGCTTCCATGGCCAGGAATTGCCCGACACCGGCGAGCACGAGCAGTAGCGCTTCCGGCGGCCAGGCATCGGGATCCTCGTCCGACTGCTCGAGTGCGGCTCTGACCGCCTCGAGCTCCAGTTGGCGGAATCGCTCGGCATAGGCCGCCAGTTCGGCCCGGATCGCCTTCCGGTGGTTGGCCAGGGCGACGAACTCCAGCGTGAGCGCCGTGCCGGCGGGATCCCGACTGAACTCCCAGATCGCCCGCAACGGCGGCCCCGACGCGAGGGCTTCGGTGTGCCGTCGGAGGTTCACCTCCGCCCCTTGTCGGAACAGGGTGAGGAACAGCTCCTCCATGGTCCGGAAGTAGTAGTGCACGAGTTGGGGCTTGAGCCCGGCCCTCGCCGCCACGCGACGGGAGGTGACGGCCGCGTACCCTTCCTCCAACATCAGCCGTCGGGCGGCTTCCAGTAGGGCGGCGCGTGTCTTCGAGTCCTTCGAACCGATCCGACGGGAGGAGGCCCCCTGCGCCGACTTCGTCACACGGCGACCCTACCGGCCATGGAGCACCCGACGCCGACTCCGAAGGATCTGGTGGCGACGGCCCGGGGGTGAGCTCGTGGTGATGACACCGGCATCGCCCGAACACGGGTGGTCCCCGAAACGGGCGCGGCGCCCTCCGCCCCACCGGGTGCATCGTCGCCGTTCGCCCGGTGCCGACCGGGCCGCTCCCACAAGGAACTCGGCAGCGTCGGCACGTGCGCCCGAGCGGTGACGAGGGTGCGGCCCGAGCGGGACGAGGGCTAGGTGAACGCGGGAAGCACCTCGTGCTCGAACAGCCGGAGGCTCGACCAGGCCAGCTCGATCGGCATCCCACCGCACATGGGATGGAAGAACGCAAAGGGGAACAGGGAGGCCTTCAGCTCCTCGACGTACTGGTCTGGCGTGACGACGCGGTACTGCCCGGTCGAGCGGAGGGCGTCGACGTCGGCGACGGTGTGGAAGGGGCTGGCGATATCGTCCTGGGCCTGCCAGGCGCCGTAGGCGTTGGTCTCGTGGAGGAAGTACGGGGCCATCTTCTCCCACCCCTCGTCGGGGTCGGTGGCCAACGCCACCACCTGGTTGTCGCCGATCGGGCACGGGCCGGGATCCGGCCGGCCCAGTCTTTGCACCTCGGCCCGGTAGAACGCCCACACCTCCGGCTTCGACGGGATGAATCCGTCGGCGATGCGGGCCGCCCGCTCGGCCGCCGGCTGGCTGCTCCCGCCGAGCGAGATCGACGGCCCTCCGGGCCGGAACGGCACCGGCGTCAGGTGCACCGTCCGCCCGTGGTACTCGAAGGGCCCGCCGGAGAAGGCCGACCGGAGCACGGCCACGACCTCGGTCACCCGCCTGCCCCGCTCGTTCATGGGCACGTCGAACATGGCGAACTCTTCGTGCACGTAGCCGCCGGCCACGATGAGGTCGACCCGACCCCTGCTGAGGATGTCGAGCACGATGAGGTCCTCGGCCAGGCGGAGCGGGTCGTAGAACGGGGCGATGAGGGCGGCGACGGTGAAGCGGACGTCGGCCGTCCGAGCGGCCATGGCGGCGAGCACCGGAATCGGGCTGGGAAGGTAGCCGTCCGGGGAGCCGTGATGTTCGGATACTGCGATGCTCACACAGCCCAGTCGGTCGGCCCACTCCGCCATGTCCAGGGCAGCGCCGTAACGATCCGCCATGGTGGTATCGGCGAACACCGGATTGCGGAAGTCGAAGCGAAGTCCGAAGAACATGGCGTGAGCCTAGACCTGGGCATCGTGCCGGCCGCCGGCCGTTGCGAGCCGGCAATCGGTGCCGGGAGACCGGTCCTATGCCGGGGTGAACTCCAGATAGAGGCGGGTCAGTCCCGCAGGATGAAGGTCGGTACATAGTGGAAGCGACGAGCCCCTGCGGGGCCGTGATGGGACTCCGAGATACGGATCTCGCTCGTCCAGTCGAGAAGGCGGTCGATGCTCACCCGGGCCTCGGTGCGAGCCAGCGGTGCGCCCGGGCACGTGTGGATACCCCGACCGAAGGCCAGGTGATGGCGGGCGTTCTCGCGGTCGA
>CAZNLF010000179.1:0-6485 GCA_964573595.1 uncultured Acidimicrobiaceae bacterium
GGGCGTTCCAGACCACCGACGGCTCGGTGGTGGTGCGCAAGGACTGGAAGGTGCTGCTCGTGGACATCACGGGCCTTCCCGCCCAGTTCGGGGTACCCCCGACCAGTGCCGCGGATGTGGCCGTGACCGTCGGGGACGTGATCCTCGGTTGTTGGGCCGGTGACTAGGGCTTCCGGACCGAAGGATGAGGACAGCCGGTGCCCGGAGGCTCAGGGCAGGGTCCTCGTGTACGTGAAGGAGACCGGGGTCCGTCCGTAGGGCGTCCGGACGTGGAAGGTCCACGTCCCCGGCGTGAGGTAGACGATCTCGGAGTAGTGCCCCGGCGACACCCGGATCTGGCGCAGGAATTGGGGGGCAGTGCCCGCCGGCCCGGCCGTGACCGTCGGGAACACGCTGGCGACGGCGGCCGCGGGGCCGGTGATGATCACGTGGAACTGGTTGGCCCCGAGGCTGCCCGGGTCGAGGTACATCTCGGCCGATCCGCCCTGGGGGAGGGCCACAGTGGTGATGGAGGGCAGGCCGGGGAGGAGGGACTGGCCGCGGGCGGGGGACACCAGTTGGCTGACCACGGTGAGGCCGGCGAACAGCACGATGGGCAGCACGACCGACACGGCCACCCCCGTGCGGCCGTGCATGACCTTGGGGGTGCGCACCCCGGCCAGGCCCGAGCGGCCCAGCCGGGTGAGCCGAAGGCTGTTCAGGACCACGATCACGCTGGAGAGGCCCATGGCCACGGCGGCGACCAGGGGGTCGAGCAACCCGAAGGCGGCCAGCGGTAGTGCCGACACGTTGTACCCCATGGCCCACCCGAAGTTCTGGATGATCACCGAGTAGGTCGACCCGGCGACCCCGATGGCGGCCGGCACACCCTCGAGGTCGTTGCCGAGCAGGGCGATGTCGCTGTTGGCCAGGGCCGCCTCCGACCCGCTCCCGATCGCACAGCCGACATCGGCCGCGGCCAGGGCCGGGGCGTCGTTGACCCCGTCACCCACCATCACCACCTGACGGCCCTCCTCGCGCATCCGGGCCAGGGCGTCGACCTTGCCGGCGGGGCTGAGGCCGCTGCTCGCCGAGGTGATGCCGAGCTCGGTGGCCACGGTGTGCACGGCCGGCTCGCTGTCACCGCTGAGGATCGAGGAGGGGAGGCCCATCTGGTCGAGGTGGGCGACGGCCGGGGCGGCCTCCGGTCGGAGCGGGGTCGTGACGGCGATGGCCCCGATCACCGAGCCGTCCCTCGCCACCACCACCACGGTCTCGCCCCGTCCGTACCGCTCGGAGACCTGTGGTTCGAGCGAGTCGGGCACCTGGCCGGGGACCAGCCGGCTCACCTCGATGTGGTGCCCGGCCACCGTGCCGTCGACCCCGATGCCGGGGTGCGCCCGCACGTCGGAGGCACCGGGAGTCGGCCTGGCACCGGCCCTGATGGCCAGGGCGATCGGATGCTCGCTCTCCGCCTCCACGGCTGCGGCCAGGGAGAGCACCTCGTCCTCCGAGGAGGTTGGCACCGCCGCCACCAGGCTGACGACGGCGTGCCGTTCGGTGAGGGTGCCGGTCTTGTCGAAGACGACGCCGTCGACCTTGGCCAGGCGCTCCAGGATGTCGCCGTTGCGGATGAAGATGCCGAGGGCCGCCGCCCGGCCGCAACCAACCATCATCGCCACCGGTGCCGCCAGGCCCATGGCGCACGGACAGGCCACCAGCAGCACGGCCAGGCCGCTCAGCACCGCCCGGCCCACGTCGCCGACGACCAGCCACCAGGTCAGGAAGGTGATGGCGGCTCCGATGAGCACGGCCGGCACGAACACGCTGCTGATGCGGTCGGCGATCCGTTGGAGCGGAGCCTTGTCCCGCTGGGCGTCCTCGACCAGGCGCTGCAGCCGGGCCAGGACCGACTCGGCCGCCACGCTCTCCACCCGGACGACCAGCACGCCGCTGCCGTTGCGGGTCCCACCGGTGACCGGGCTGCCCGGGCCCCGGTCGACGGGCAGCGGTTCGCCGGTGAGCATCGACTCGTCGACCGGTGACCAACCGGCCACCACCGTGCCGTCGAGCGGCAGGGCCTCGCCCGGGCGGACCCGCACCAGGGCGCCGACGGGGACGCTCTCGGGCGGGACGAGCTCCCCGATCTCGTCGTCGGCTCCGGCCACCACCCGGGCCCTCGGCGGCCGGAGCGACAGCAGGGAGTGCATGGCGCTCGCCGCCCGTGACCGGGCATGGGACTCGACGGCGCGACCGGTCACCAGGATGGCCACGATGAGCGGTGCCATGACGCCGTGGAGGCGGGCGGCGAACGCACCGCTCCCGCCCAGGTGCAGGTGCCGGCCTCCGAGGGCGATGGCCTCGACCGCGCTGACCGCGAGGGCGGCGAGGGTGCCGAGGGCGATGAGGGTGTCCATGCTGGTGGCGCCGTGCCGCAGCAGTCGGGCGGCGTCCCGCAGGAACGGCCAACCGCCGGCCAGCTCCACGATGATGGCGAGGACGAGGACCGTCCAGCCCGCCCGGGACGACTCCTCGGCGAACAGCGCCACGGCCAGTGCGGCGATGGCCAGGGGCCACGAGACGATCGCCCGGAGGACCCACCGGTCGGGATCCCGGTCGGCCGGCTGGGCCTTTTCCCCGGCCACCGGCGACGCGGTGTAGCCCACGTCGGTCACTGCCTGGACCAGCTGCTCGGTACTCAGTCGGGCAGGGTCGTAGGCCACGAACGCCCGGGTGGTGGCCAGGTTCACCGACGCGCTGGCCACTGCCGGCAGGCGCCCGAGCGACCGCTGGATCCGGGTGGCACAGGCACTGCAGTGCATGCCGCCCAGCTCGAGCTCCGCCGTGGTGAGTGCCGGCCCGTCCTCGTCGGCCGGTGGCGTCACCTGCGTTGGAGCTGTGGTCATCAGGACACGGCTTCGGCTAGCCGACCGGCGCCGACGAGTAACCGGCGTCGGCGACCGTCGTCTGCAGGTCCTCCACGCCCAGCACGGACGGGTCGTAGGAGACGACGGCACGGGCGGAGTCGAGGTCGACCGACGCCCCGGTCACGCCGACGCGCTCGGACAGCGACTCCTCGATCAGCGCGACGCAGGCCTCGCAGTGCATGCCTTCGACGGCGAGCTCGATCGTCGCCGATCCGGTCGACTGGTCCGATCCGGAGGACTGGGGGAGCGAGGTCATCACCCCAGCGTAATTGCTATGGTCCCCCGGTTGCGCATCACCTGGGCCTCGAGGGCCGGGTCTGCCCCGCTGTCCGACAAATCAACCGTCCACCAGGCGCTGGAACTCCTCGTCGTGGACACCGGCGGCCTGCTTGTCGGCCAGCGACTCCAGCCACTGCTGGGCCGGTTCGCTGGCCATGGCCTCGACCATCTGCTTGGGGATGGCCCGCATCACGTAGTCGGGGGGCATCGTCGGCTCCTGGCGGCTGCAACGGGCCAGCGCCTGTTCCACCAGGGGCTCCCAGCGAGCCGCCTTGGCCGCGGCGGCGGCCTCGTCCCGCTCGATGAACTCGGGCAGCACCAGGGTGCCGAAGAGCTCGATGGACTCCATGATGTGGTCATGGCGGTTGTGCCCGGCCTGCATGACGAAGATCAGCTGGTCGACGCCGGCCTCCTCGTACCGGCGGAGGAACCGGCGCAACTGGTCCGGCGTGCCGATCGCACCGCGCAGTCCGGTCTGGTCTCCCGACGCCGCCTTGGCCCCCAGGGTCTGGTTCCGGGTGGCGAGGGCCGCCTCGGGGGAGTACCCCATCTTCCCCCGTCTCTGGAGGAATTCCTGCCAGACGTCGGTCGACGCCGGGACGTGGTCCCCGAAGACGTAGAAGTGGGCGAGGGAGTACCCGAAGAAGTTGGCGCCCTCCAGGCCCCGGGCGAGCGCCTCCTCCTCGGTCGGGGCGCACATCATGGGGGAGACGCAGGCCACCTGGGGGTTGACCGCCAGGCCCACCGGCACACACCGGTCACGGAGCACCGCCTCGTAGTCGTCCACCCAGTGCTTGGCGTCCTCGGGCTCCACGAACGAGAAGCTGAGCGCACCGATCCCTTTCTCCGCGGCGAGCAGGATGGTGTCGCGCCGACTGCAGGCCACCCACAACGGCGGGTGGGGCTTCTGGACGGGCTTCGGGACGACGTTGCGGGGTGGCATGGAGACGAACCGGCCGTCCACACCGCCGAACGGGGTCTCGGTCATGCATCGGATGGCCACCTCGAGCCCCTCCAGCCATGCCTCCCGCTTGCTGTCACGATCGACGCCGAACCCGCCCAGTTCGGCCTCCGAGGAGGACTCGCCGGTTCCGAACTCCACCCGTCCGTCGGAGACCAGGTCGAGCATGGCGATCCGCTCGGCGATGCGTGCGGGGTGGTTGTAGCGCGGCGCGGTCTGCACGACGCCGTGGCCGATGCGCATCCGCGTGGTGCGCTGGCTCGCCGCGGCCAGGAATACCTCGGGAGCGCTCGAGTGGGAGTACTCCTCCAGGAAGTGGTGCTCCACCTCCCACAGGTACTGGATGCCGAGCGAGTCGGCCAGCGCGATCTGGTCGAGGGCGTCCCTGATCAACTCCCGCTCGCTGGTGTCGCTCCAGGGCCGTGGCAGTTGGTGCTCGTAGAACACCCCGAACTTCATCGTCCGCCACCTCCCGGTCGTCGGGCACCAACGGCGCCCAGGGCACGCCCGACACGGCCGCCCGAGCGCTCAGGCGTCGTGGGCACCGATCGTCATCCTTCCCGCGGACCGGTTCGATCGGCCAACGTGCCGTCAGGGAGGCGGACCACCGAGCCGAGGGACAGCATCTCCTCGACGAGGTCGTCGGCGTCGGGCCGCCCGGCCACGGCCTCGAGGATCTCGTCCATGACGAAGTTGAGGTTCTCCCCGCGCCGCACCACCAGCGAGTCGTTGAGTGCCCGGTCCCACAGCGGTCCGATCATGTCGGTGCCGGCGAAGCGCCGGCCACCCGTCCCCACCCAGGTCCGGTCCCGCATCTCGGACAGGGCGGTACGCAGCCAGGCCACGTGGGGAGTCTCGTCCGAGCGGATGTAGGACACGAGGGTCCCCGCCGAGCCCTCACCGGCCACCAGTTCGGGATCACCGAGGAGCGCCTCCGCCCACCGGAAGCTGTGGAACGCCGAGATCTCGATCAGGAGTAGCCCGATCATCCGTGCCACCAGGCCCTCCAGGTCGCTGTCGATGTCCGGTGGCAGCACCCGCTCCGACGCGGCAGGGGAGGGTCGGCGGCCCGGCCGACCCGCACCGGCGCCCGGCCGGCTGATCCCCATCCGGGCCAGCATGCGCCTCGTCTGGTCCTCGGTGTCGGGGTGCTCGAAGGCGATGTCCCTCGCCACGAACCACATCCGGTCGTGGCCGGCCGCCTCGCCGAAGCCGCATTCGTCACGGGCGTGGGCTTCGAACAGGCCGTGCTCGATGTGGGCGATGGCCGTGCCCGTCACGTCCTCCTCGAAGCACCGCCGGAAGTCCGGCACGGGCAGCAGCCTCAGCATGCCGCCGAATCCCTCGACGGTGCCGATCCGCGTCAGTGCGCTGATGGTCGGCTCGGGCACCCGTTTCGCGATCAAGAACTTGGACTGTTCGACGGTCGGGAAGCTCTCGGGCCAGGTATCGAGCGGGACGTCGAGGATGGGCGTCGAGAACTGCTCGGCCCGCTGGTCCTCCCAGGCGTGGATGGCGGGCCAACGGTTCTTCGTGCGGGGGGACACGTACTCGCCCTGGTCGTCGAACCCCCCGTGGCACCGGATCCCCCCGGCGACGAGCGGCTCGGCGATGGTGTGGTCTTCGAGCAGCTCCGCCTCGGTGAACTCGGTCTGCGTGGTGGTCATCCCCGTCCGATCAGGTGGCTGGCCCGTCCGGGCCCCCGTGACGCTCGGGTGCGGCCCGCGGCATCCCGTGACGCCGAGTGTAGGTGAAGCGGCGGGCGGGGGCCTCAGGGAGCGGCGGCTGTGGTGGAGTAGCCGGTGAGGAGCGACTCCGCCGCCCGGCCGCCCAGCGGGCGTGACATGTGGAAGCCCTGGCCCTGGTCGCAGCCGAGCTCGATCAGCCGCCGGAGCTGGGTCTCGTGTTCGATGCCCTCGGCGATCACGTCCAGCCCCAGGCTCCGGGCCAGCCCGATGATGGCCGTCACCAGGGCCGCACTCGACTCGTCGCTCTTGACCAGGGGGTCGATGAACGACTTGTCGATCTTGAGGACGTCGACGGGGAATCGCTGGAGGTGGCTGAGGGACGAGTAACCGGTGCCGAAGTCGTCCACGGCGATCCGGATCCCGAGACTGCGCAGCTCGGCGAGGGCCTGGGCCGCCCGTTCCGGGTTCTCCATGAGCACCGTCTCGGTGATCTCGAGCATGAGCCGGCTGGGGTCGACGCCGCTCAACGCCAACGCCATGCGGACCTCGTCGGTGAGGTGGGGGGAGATGAGCTGGCGCCTCGAGAGATTCACCGACAGCGTCAGTGGCTCCCCACCGGTGTCCCAGGCGGCCAGCTGCTCGCACGCCTCG
>CAZNLF010000180.1:0-6474 GCA_964573595.1 uncultured Acidimicrobiaceae bacterium
GTCGGCCCGGAAGGCGGCGAAGAAGAAGTCGGCCCCGGGGACGGCGAAGGCGCCCAGATCTGCCCGGTCGGTGAAGGCCACCACGTCCACCAAGGCGTCCCCGTCGACGCGGGCGGGCAAGGCGACCAAGGCGGCTGCCTTCCCCAAGTCCGCCAAGTCCGCCAAGTCCGCGAAGAGGTCGCCGGCCCGGCGCCGGTAGAGCAATGGGACCGCGAGCCTCGATGTGCGGATCGGGAAGGCGCCCGGAGTGACCGGCGCCCACCACCATGGCCCGGCAGGCGGCCGCCCGGCGGCCGGAGCAGGCGTCGGAGCCGACGATGGGGAGACCTCGGATATTTCGGATTCCCCGGCTGCCGGCGTCACCATCGCCGAGGGCGTCATCGAGCTCGACACCCTCCTCGGAGGCTGGGAACGGGTCACCGCCGGCTACCTGATGGAAGGCGACAGCCCCGTGCTGGTCGAGACCGGTAGCCAGTCCTCGGTCCCCGTTCTCCTGGCCCAGCTCGACGCCCTCGGACTCGGCCCCTCGGACCTGGCCGGTGTGGTGGTCACCCACATCCACCTGGACCATGCCGGTGGCGTGGGGGACGTCGCCCGGGCGTTTCCCAATGCGACGGTCTACGTGCACGAGAAGGGCGCCCGCCATCTGGCCGACCCGACCCGGCTGGTCGACTCCGCCGCCCGGGTCTACGGACCGTTGCTCGATTCGCTCTACGGTCGGCTCGATCCCACCCCGCCCGAGAGGATCCACGTCCTCGAGGACGGCGAGGCCATCCGCGTCGGCCCCAACCGCTCGCTCATCGCCGTGGACTCGCCCGGGCACGCCAAGCACCACGTCGCCCTGCACGACACCCTGAGCGGGGTGCTGTTCGCCGGCGATGCCGTCGGCGTCAAGTTGCCCGACGGTGGTGTGCTGCGGCCGTCGACACCCCCACCGGACTTCGATCTCTCCCTGGCGCTGCACTCACTCCAGCGGTTCGCCGACCGCCGGCCCGCCGGACTGGCCCTGGCGCACTACGGCCTCCTCGGGGATCCGCTCGACCTGCTCGACGAGGCGGACGGGACGCTCCGGAGGTGGGCGGAGGTCGCGGAGTCGGCGTTCCGCCGCGGCGACGACATCGCCGCCGCGCTCTCGTCGGCCTTCGAGTCCGACCTCGACGGTGTCGCCGAGGAGCACCGGGAGAAGCTCGAGGTGATGAACGGCGTCCACTCCAATGCCGCCGGCCTCGAGCGATGGCTCACGACCCGCTCCCCTCGGGCGACGGGTGACGCGGGCGGTGGCACCCCGGGGGGAAGCGTCACCTGATCGTGGTCCCGGCCGGCGGTGCGGAGTCGGGGGGTGGTGCGCCGCACCGGAGACGATCGTGAACATCTCGATCGTCTCGGGCTGGGTGCCGGCCGTGGTGAAGGAGCTGGCGTTGGTCAGCCTGGTGCTCGCCGTCGACCGGCGCCACGGGCGTTGGAGGCGACAACTGGCCGTCGGTGTTCCGGTCGCCATCGCCGTGACGGCGGCCGCGGCGCTGGTTGCGACCTTCGCCTCGCTGGTCCCCTCCGACTTCCCGGAGTCCGCCTACGGGTGGGGCGTCGCCTTCGTGCTCGCCTGCTGGCTCACCGTCACCGGCTGGTCGGCCGGTCGGGCGGCGCATCGGGTCGTGAGCGTCGTCGCCGTGGTCCTGGCCCTGGTGGCGACCCTCGGCACGGTGAACCAGGAGTCGGACACCTTCCCGACCGTGGACCGACTGGTCACGATCGACCCCGAGAACATGGTCGGCCTTCCCCAGTTGCAGCAGATGCGCGCCCAGGCCGCCGCCACCGGCCGGCTCCCGTCGCAGGGGGTGGTGATCACGGTGACCATCCCGCCGACCGTGTCGCACTTCTCCACGCGGCCCGCCTACCTCTACCTGCCGCCGGCCTGGTTCGCCAAGTCCGTGCCGTCCCTTCCGACCCTCGTGCTGCTGCCCGGCGAGCCGGGCAGCGCCGCAGACTGGTCGGGCGCCGGCGACGCCGACAACACGGCGGACGCATTCGCCGGGGCCGACCACGGCGTGGCCCCGATCATCGTGATGCCCGATCCCAACGGGTACGCCACGGTCGACACCGAGTGCGTGAACAGTCGGTTCGGCAATGCCGAGACCTATCTGGTCGACGACGTGCCGGCCTACGTGAGGAGCCGCTTCCATGCCGCCACCGGGAAGGGATCGCTCGCCATCGCCGGTCTGTCGGCGGGGGGGACCTGCTCGGTGATGCTGGCCCTTCGGCATCCGGCCGTCTATCCGACCTTCGCCTCGTACTCGGGGTTCTCCTCCCCCCAGTACGAAGAGACCACCCGGGCCCAGACCATCGACACCCTGTTCGGCGGGTCCACCGCCGCCTTCGACGCCCACGACCCGACGGTCCTGCTGGGTCAGGGCCGTTTCGACGGGATGGCCGGCTGGTTCGAGGTCGGCGACGGTGACACCCAGCCCCTCGCCGCCGCCCGCGTCCTCCAGCCGGCGGCCGCCAGGGCGGGGATCGCCACCTGCCTGCTGGTGCGCCCGGGCGGCCACGATTTCGACCTGTGGAGCCAGGCGCTGGTGGACTCGTTCCCCTGGCTCGCATGGCGGCTCGGCCTGACCCCCGAGCCGCGCCGCGAGCCGGCGACGTGCACGACTCCCTGAGCAGTGGGACCATCCCCGGGGGCAAACGGGCGACACCGGCCACCCACCCCTCTTGCGCAGTTCGACGTCGGTGGTTTCGAATGGGTCGGGAGGGAATCGTCATGAGGATCGCGGGGACAGGCCGATGAGCATCCTGTTCGCGCTGTTGGGCGCCTTCAGCCAGGCGCTCACCTCGGTGCTGCAGCGGCTGGCCAACGTGTCGGGCCCCAAGGTCAAGAGGTCGGTGTGGCAGACGACCCTCTACCTCGTCCGCCAGCCGATGTGGTTGCTCGGGATGGTGACCATGGGTGGGACCTTCGTCTTCACCGCACTGGCGCTCTACTTCGGTGAGCTGGCAACCGTGCAGCCGATCCTGGTCACCGAGCTCATCTTCACCCTCGCCCTCCGGGCCCTGTGGCTGGGGGACCGGATCGCCCAGCGGACCTGGGCGGCGGCCGCCCTCCTCTGTGCCGGCCTGTTCGGATTCCTGGTCGTCGCCCATCCGCAGGAGGGTCACGGCCATCCGAGCGCCTCCGGATGGGTGGTCGCCGTGGGCAGCCGGAGTGCGGTCGTCGTCATCCTCGTCGTCCTCAGCCGCTGGGGCTCGCCGGCGCGTCGGGCCGCCCTCCTCGGTGCCGCCGCCGCACTGGTGTGGGCCATCGATGCCGCCTTCGTCAAATCCGCCACCGAGGTGCTGGCCCACGACGGCTGGGGCGCCCTGTTCGTCCACTGGCCCGTCTACGGGGTGGTGGCGACCGGTGTGCTGGGCACGGTGCTGCTCGAGTCGGCCTTCGCCGTCGGGCCGCTGGCCGCCTCGCAGTCGGCCCTGCTGATCGTCGACCCGCTGGCCAGCATCGCCCTCGGCATCGAGCTCTTCGGCGAGCAGCTCCGGTCTTCTCCGGTGGCGATCGTCTTGCAGGCGCTCTGCCTGGGGGCGATGTTCGTCGGGGTGGTCCTGTTGTCTCGGTGGGCGCCGCCCGAGATGGAGGTGAGGAAGCGGCGGCCGCCGCCACCGACGACCGCGACCGGAGGGTTGGCCGGCGACATCGCCTCCGACTCCGTCTGACGCCGGCCACCGGCGCGAGGCCCGGGCGCGGCGCCCCAACCTCCCTGTGGTCAAATGTCAGCATGCGACTGCATCCGGCCGGTGCCGCGCCTGACGCTCTTGCCGGTGCGGTCTGGGAGTGTCTGTCGTGCCCACCGGACACCGTGGTCGGGCCCGAGGCACTCTCCGCCCACGACGGGCGGTGGATGCCGGCGCTGGTGCCCGGGACGGCGGCAGCATCGCTGCGCGTCCAGGGGAAGTGGACGTGGGGCGACGACGACCGGGGGCTGTTCGACGGAAGCGACTGGTGGTACCGGTGCGACGTCGACGTGCCCGACCACGCCGCCGGAACGTGGGAGCTCGAGTTCGGGGGACTGGCGACCGTCGCCGACGTGTGGCTGAACGGGGAGCACGTCCTCCGTTCGGAGAGCATGTGGCTCACCCACCGCGTACCGGTGGTCCGACTGGCGCCCCACAACGTCCTCATCATCCGATTCGCCGCTCTCGACCCCCTGCTGGCGAAGAGACGGCCCCGGCCGCGCTGGCGCAGCCTCGGGGTTCGCTCCCAGCAACTGCGCTGGTTCCGCACGACGCTGCTCGGACGCATCCCCGGATGGCTGTCGTGCGGCGCGCCGGTCGGTCCGTGGCGGCCGGTGCGGCTCAACCGGATCGATGCCGCGGTCACGGTGCGCGAGCGCCAGGTTCGGGCCGACGTCGACGGTGGAGACGGGGTCGTCGACGTCCTGCTCGTCGTCGACGGTGTCGCCGACGGCACCGAGGCCACGGTCCGGGTCGGGGAGGTGGGTGTTCCGACGACGGTCAGCGAGCAGGACGGCCGGTCAGTCGTCGAGGTCCGGGTGAGGGTCCCCCGTGTCGAGCGGTGGTGGCCGCACACCCACGGGGGACAACCACGCACGACGGTCCGCCTCGAGGTCGGGGACACGGTCGTCGAGCTGCCGTCGGTCGCGTTCCGCACCGTGTCCGCCGACCGGGAGGGCGGTGGGTTCACCCTGTCGGTCAACGGCGTGCCCGTGTTCTGCCGGGGGGCCAACTGGTTGCCGCCCGACGCGGTGGGGCTCGTCTCGCCGGCCACCGAGGTGCGCGAGTCGCTGCACAAGCTGATCGGGGCGGGCATGAACATGGTGCGGCTCGCCGGCTACGCGACCTACGAGGACGACGTCTTCTGGGACGCCTGTGACGAGCTGGGCATCCTCGTATGGCAGGACTGCATGATCGCCGGGTACGACCCACCCGAGGACCCCGAATTCGAGGACGGCCTGGTCGCCGAGCTGTCCCTGCAGCTCGGCGCGCTCAGGTCGCACCCGTCCCTGGCCGTCGTCTGTGGGAGCTCCGACTGCGAGCAGCAGGCGGCCATGTTCGGCCTGCCCCCGGACCGCCGGAGGAGCAGGGTGCTGGACGAGACCATCCCGGGCGTCGTCGACCGGGTCCTTCCCGGCGTTCCCTATGTGACGTCGGCCCCGAGCGGGGGCGAGCTGCCGTTCGACCCCGCCGTGGGGGTGGCAACCTACTTCGGAGTCGGCGCCTACCTGCGGCCCGTGTCGGACGTCCGCACGGCCGGCGTGCGGTTTGCCGCCGAGTGCCTGGCCTTCTCGACCCCACCCGAGCCGGCCACGGTCGAGCGGGTGTTCGGGACCGCCAGGGGCGCAGGACACGACCCCGTGTGGAAGTCCGCCGTGCCCCGTGACGCCACCAGCTCGTGGGACCACGAGGAGATACGGGACCGGTACGTGGCCGAGGTGTTCGGGGTCGACCCGTTCCTCGTCCGCTACGCCGATCCCGACCGCGCCCTCGACTACGGGAGGGCGGTCGTCGCCCAGCTCATGTCCGTCGCCCTGAGCGAGTGGCGCTGTGAGCGGTCGACGTGTGCCGGTGCGCTGATCCTGAACTGGCAGGACGTCGGTGCCGGTGCCGGCTGGGGCCTGCTCGACGCCTTCGGCTCACCCAAGGCACCGTGGTTCGCCGTCCACCGGGTCCTCGCCCCGCTGGCCGTGCTCCTCACCGATGACGGCCTCTCCGGCCTGGGGATCCACGTGGTCAACGACGGACCGGAGGACGCCGTCGGCGAGCTGCGGATCTCGCTCTACGACGCGTCCGGCCGCCGGTCCGAGGACGCGGCGGTGCCCGTGGAGGTGCCGGGCCGTTCGCAGTCCCGTTGGGCCGCATCCGCCCTCGTCGGTTTCCGTGACCTGACCGATGCCTACCGGTTCGGCCCACCGGCCTTCGACGTCGTCCGGGTCGAGCTGGAGGTGGGTGGGTCCACGCAGGAGGCATTCCACCTGCCCGGCGGTGCCGGGCGGTCGATCGAAGCCGACCTCGGCCTCGAGGCGACGGCCTCCCGCCACGGTGACCACTGGCAGGTGACCGTGCGGTCGGGGCGGTTCGCCCAGTGGGTGGCCCTGGACACCCCCGGCTTCGCACCGGGCGACTCGTGGTTCCACCTGGCGCCGGGCTCGGAGCGCACCGTCGCGCTGGTGTCGATCGCCGGGGACGGGCCACCGAGGGGTCGGGTGCGGTGCCTCAACGGGCTCCACTCGGTACCCATCACCGTCGTCGGTTGACACTGACGCCGACACCGACTGACCCCGACCCGACTCGACCGACGCCGGTTGACGCCGGTTGACCCCGACACCGATCCCGGCTGACCCGGGACCGCCGACCCCGGCCCGAACACCGGGAGTGCCCGAGCAGGTGGGGCGGCGGGGACGGCCCGGAGCCCTAGCCTTCAGCGAAGCGGGTGTCGAGCCAGTCGTGGATCGCCGACACGACCTTCGA